>CAISYL010000235.1 GCA_903889655.1 uncultured Alphaproteobacteria bacterium
GAATTTCCCGACTGGCCGGATCTCATCCTGATCGACGGCGGCGCGGGCCAGTTGAAGATCGCCTGCGACGTTCTCGCGGAACTCGGCATCGACAGCGTCGCCGTGGTCGGCGTCGCCAAGGGGCCGGAGCGCGACGCGGGCCGCGAACGCTTCTTCATGCCCGGACGCGACGACTTTATGATGGAGCCGCGCAATCCCGTCCTCTACTACCTGCAAAGATTGCGTGACGAGGCCCATCGCTATGCGATCGGCAGCCATCGCGCGCGGCGCTCGAAGGCAATCGGCGTCAATCCGCTGGACGACGTGCCGGGCGTGGGACCGGGCCGGAAACGCGCTTTGTTGCGTCATTTCGGGTCGGCGCGCGCGGTCGCCCGGGCTGGACTTTCCGATCTCGAAGCGGTGGACGGGATCAGCGCAAAGGTTGCGCGCACGGTCTATGATTTCTTTCACGGCAATCCCGACACATCCGTGAAATAGCGGCCCAATATCCGCCGAATATCGGGTCCGCCCGCTGACAGACGGCGCAACTTTGCTATGCTGGCCGGACACGAAGGGGGCCACCCCAATCACGAGGCGAGAATGCCGACAAATCTGCCCAATCTTCTCACCTATGCCCGCATCCTCATGGTGCCGGCGGTGGTCGCCTGCTTCTATTTCGACGGCGACGCCGCGCGCTGGTGGGCGCTGGCGATCTTTGTGCTGGCCGGCATCACCGATTTTTTCGACGGCTATCTCGCGCGCGCCTGGGCGCAGCAATCCAATCTCGGCCGCATGCTCGATCCGATCGCGGACAAGCTGCTCGTCGCCGCCGTGCTGCTCGCGCTGACGCGGGCGGGCACGATCGCCGGCTTTTCGCTGTGGGCGGCGCTGGTCATTCTCTGCCGCGAGATTCTCGTTTCGGGTTTGCGCGAGTTTCTCGCCGAGGTCCGCGTCAGCGTTCCGGTCTCGCAGCTCGCGAAATGGAAGACGACGATCCAGATGATCGCGCTCGCCTTCTTGCTCGCCGGACCCGCCGGCGACAAGCTTATTCCGGGCGTGACGCAGGTCGGCATGGCGCTGCTCTGGGCAGCCGCGATCCTGACGCTCTATACGGGCTATGATTATTTCAAGGCGGGCATCGATCACCTGACGGGTCCCGAGCCAGAGCGCCGCGTGCCCTCGCCCGGTGCCGCGCCCGGCGCGACATCGGGGCAGGACGGGCGTCCGTGAAAATCCTCTACTTCTCGTGGGTGCGTCAGAAAGTCGGCGTCGCCGAGGAGGACATCACGCCGCCGCCGGACTTGCGCGACGTCACCGCGCTGATCGGCTGGCTGAAATCGCGCGGCGAAGGCTATGAGGCCGCGTTCGAAAATCCGAAACTCATCCGCGTCGCCGTCGATCAGACGCATGCCGAATTCGATGCACCGATTGCGGGAGCGCAGGAAATTGCGTTCTTTCCGCCGGTGACGGGCGGCTGACATGATCAGGGTGCAGGCTCAGGATTTCGACATCGGCGCGGAGATCGCTGGCCTCACGAAGGGCCGGACGGATATCGGCGCGGTCGTCACCTTCACCGGGCTCGTGCGCGATATGACGGGCGGCGCCTCCGTCGCTTCGATGGAGCTCGAACATTATCCCGGGATGACCGAGCGCGAGCTTGAACGCATCGAGCAAGAGGCGCATCGGCGCTGGAGCCTGCAAGCGAGCCTCATCGTTCACCGCATCGGCAAGCTCTCTCCCGGCGACAACATCGTTCTCGTCATCACCGCTTCCGCGCATCGCGAGGACGCCTTCGAGGCCGCCAAATTCCTGATGGACTACCTCAAGACCCGCGCGCCCTTCTGGAAGCGCGAGGCCGGGCCGGAGGGCGACCGCTGGGTCGAGGCCCGCGCCAGCGACGACGACGCGGCGAAGAGGTGGGACAAAAAAAGCGGCTGAGTTTCCTCAGCCGCTCTTGTTTTTCCCGTCATTGCGAGCGTCAGCGAAGCACTCCAGACGCATCAAGCGAGAACTGGATTGCTTCGTCGGCTTGCGCTTCCTCGCAATGACGCATAGCCCTCACGCGCTTGCGTGGACGCGGATGTCGCGGCGCACGGTCGCGATGTAGTCGTCGAAGAGCGTCGCCGTGATCTTGCCCGGCGTGAAGCGGTGCGGGCCGATCTCGCCGACCGGCGTCACTTCCGCCGCCGAGCCCGTGATGAAGCATTCGGAGAAGGTCGTGAGTTCTTCCGGCATGATGTGCCGTTCGATCAGCTCGTAGCCGCGCTTTTCGGCGAGGCCGATCACCGTCTGGCGCGTGATGCCGTTGAGGAAGCAATCGGCGATCGGCGTATGGATGACGCCATCCTTCACGAAGAAGATGTTGGCACCGGTCGCTTCGGCGACATAACCGCGATAGTCGAGCATCATCGCGTCGGCATAACCCTTGGCCTCGGCGGCGTGCTTGGAGATGGTGCAGATCATGTAGAGGCCGGCGGCCTTGGCATGGGACGGCGCCGTCTCCGGCGAGGGACGCTTGTACTGCGCGATATCCAGGCGGATGCCCTTCTTGCGCTGCTCGGGATCAAAATAGGAGGGCCACTCCCAGGCGGCGACCGCGAAATTGATCTTGTTCTTCTGCGCAGACACACCCATCGCCTCGCTGCCGCGCCAGGCGATCGGGCGGACATAGCCGTCGACAAGCTTCTGCGCCTTCAGCGCGGCCCGGCAGGCCTCGTCGATCTCATCGACCGAATAGGGGATCTTGAAGCCGAGAATGTCGGCCGAATTGACGAGGCGCTCGGAATGCTCGCGCAGCTTGAAGATTTCGCCGCTATAGGCCCGGCAACCCTCGAATACCGCGCTCCCGTAATGGAGGCCATGGGTCAGCACATGGATCTTGGCGTCCGCCCAGGGGATGAGCTCGCCGTTGAACCAGATGAAACCATCGCGTTTGTCGAAAGGAATGTCTGCCATGTGCGTGTTCCTGTTGCGCCGCCCTGCTCGCCTGAAGTTTCCTGGAGGCCACTTTGCCCCCGTTAAAGCTCGGCGAAAACATATAGAATTCAGAGATTCGACCGGGCCCGATTTGTCCGGTCTTCCGGGCGGCTGAAGGGACGCTAGCATGGCGGCGAAAAATATGTCAACATGGCTGACATAAATTTATGAGCGACATAAAAACCCTAGGAAAGATGCGGCCTGCCGCCGCCATGGAGCCTGCGGGCAAGGGCGCGAAGCCCCACGCGGGACGTCCAGACGCGCCGGCGGCTGCCGATGCCGAGCGGCTGATCGAGGCGATCGAGCTGCTTTTCTTCGGCTATCGCGACTTCGTCAGCGAGCCCGACGAGATTCTCGCCGCCTATGAATTCGGCCGCGCGCATCACCGCGTCGTCCATTTCGTCGGCCGCAATCCGGGCATCACGGTTGCAGAACTTCTCGACATCCTGCGCATCACCAAGCAGAGCCTTGCGCGCGTGCTGCGCCAGTTGATCGAGCGCGGCTTCGTCGAGCAAAAGACCGGCGAGAAGGATCGCCGCCAGCGCCGGCTCTATCTCACGAGCGCGGGCGGCGAACTGCTGGACCGGCTGATGGCGCCGCAGATGGACCGGGTACGCAACGCGCTCGCCGCGGGCGGTCCCGGCGGCGAGGTCGCCTGGCGTGAGGTCATGCTCGCGCTACTCGACGAGGAGCACCGGCCGGAAGTCGAACAGATCATCAGCAAGGAACCGTGATCCCATGTCCGACACGGCGACCGGCGAAAATCCGCAAAGATCGGGACAGGCAATCCCCGACGAGGATGCACCGCATATCCTCGTCATCGACGACGACCGGCGTATCCGCGAATTGCTGAAGCGCTATCTCGCCGACCACGGCTACCGTGTCACGACGGCGGAGAGCGCCCCCGACGCACGGGCAAAGCTTGCCGGCCTTGCTTTCGACCTTCTCGTCGTCGACGTGATGATGCCCGGCGAAAGCGGCGTCGAACTCACCGCCTCTCTCCGGCGCTCCTCCTCCGTACCGATCCTGATGCTGACCGCGCGTGGCGAAACGGAAGACAGGATCAAGGGCCTCGAAAGCGGCGCCGACGATTACCTCGGCAAGCCCTTCGAACCGCGCGAACTGCTGCTCCGCATCGGAACGATCCTCCGTCGCTCGATGGGACCCGGCGGGCGCAACGAGGAGATCGCCCTGGGCGATTGCCGCTTCAACGTCACGCGCGGGGAACTGAGGCGTGGCGAGGAACTGATCCGGCTGACGACGCGCGAAGTGCAGCTCATGCGCATCTTCTCGACGCATCCGGGGCAGACGCTGTCGCGGCTCGACCTCTGCGACGACGAAGCCGCGGAACGCTCGATCGACGTGCAGATCAACCGGCTCAGGCGCAAGATCGAAACCGATCCCCGCAATCCGACCTATCTGCAGACGGTGCGCGGCGAAGGTTATGTGCTGATGCCGGACTGACAATCGGCCAGCGAAACCCCATATAATGGCGGTTCACGACACAGACTGCCGCCCGAGACAGAAATTCATGCCGTTCCGGCCGTTCACGACACTGAAGCGTCTGATGCCGACCGGGCTTTACAGCCGGTCGCTCATCATCATCGTCGCACCGATGGTGATCCTTCAGGCTTTCGTCACCTATGTCTTCATGGACCGCCATTGGCAGATGGTGACGGAGCGGCTGTCGCAGAACACGATTTCAGACGTCGCGCTTCTGCTGTCGGAATATGAGCAGAACCCGATCGCCGAGACGGCGGCGCAGATTTCGGCGCGGGCGAACACTTTCCTTTCCATGTCGGTCGCATTCCTGCCCGGCGAGAAGCTGCCGACGACGCCTTCGACGCAATACGGTCTTCTCGACCGCTCTCTGTCCGATGAAATTCGTACCCAGATCAGCAGGCCGTTCTGGATCAATACGGAACAATACAGCGACTATGTCGACATCCGCATCGCGTATCCCGGCGGGGTGATGCGCGCGCTCGCGCTCCGCAGCCATGTCTATGCGGCCAACTCGCATATCTTCATCGCCTGGATGGTCGGCGCCTCTCTGGTGCTTCTGACGGTCGCGATCCTCTTTCTCAGGAATCAGATCAGGCCCATCGAGCGGCTGGCGGAAGCGGCGGAAGATTTCGGCATGGGCCGCGACGTTCCGAGTTTCAAACCGCAGGGCGCTTCTGAAGTACGGCGCGCGGCCACCGCCTTCATGCAGATGCGCGAGCGCATCCAGCGCCAGATCGAACAGCGCACCGCGATGCTTGCCGGCGTCAGCCACGACCTCAGAACGCCGCTGACGCGGTTCAAGCTGCAACTCGCCATGCTGCGCGACACGCCGGAAACCGAGGAATTGAGAGCCGATGTGCGCGAGATGGAGCGCATGCTGGAAGATTATCTCGACTTCACGCGCGGCCATCAACGCGAGGCCTCGGAACTCACCGAACTCGGCGACCTGCTTGCCGAAATCAAGAACGACGCCGAGCGCAAGGGCCACAATGTCGCCCTGCAGCTTCACGGCGACCTCGTCCTTCCGCTCCGGCGCAATGCCTTCAAGCGCTGCCTCACCAATATCGTCGACAATGCCGGCAAATATGCGCGCCATGTCTGGGTGACGGCGGTGCGCGACGAGGACGACATCGACATCGTGGTCGACGACGACGGCGCCGGCATTCCAGAAGACCAGCTCGAAGAAGTCTTCCGGCCCTTCTACCGGCTCGACGCGGCGCGCAATCTCGACGAGGGCGGCACGGGGCTCGGCCTTGCCATCGCGCGCGACATCGCACGCGGGCATGGCGGCGACGTGCAGCTCTCGAAGAGCCCCATGGGCGGCTTGCGCGCCGTCATACACGTGCCGGTATAGGGTTCACATCAGCCGCGCGCCGTTCGGCACCTTGCGGTCGACATTGACCAGCACGACGGCTTTCTCGTCATCCTCAAAGCCGAGCGTCAGCACTTCCGACATGAAGGGACCTATCTGGCGCGGCGGAAAGTTGACGACCGCGGCGACCTGACGGCCGATAAGGTCTTCCGGGCTGTAATGGCGCGTGATCTGGGCCGAGCTTTTCCTGATACCGATCTCCGGGCCGAAATCGATACGGAGCTTGATCGCGGGTTTGCGCGCTTCGGGAAAGGGCTCGGCGGCCACGACCGTTCCGATCCTGATGTCGACCTTCAGGAAATCGTCGAAGGAAATCGTCTCGCTCATGCCGCGGCCTCGTCGTCTTTCGCGCGTCCACGGAACCGCGCGAGCGTTTCGATCCAGCTCTCGGCCTGCCGGAGCCGCCGGTCGAGCTCGGCCATGGTCTTCGCCTGATCCTCGCCATCGTCGAGCCAGACACGGAAGACGGCCGCCCAGATCAGGGCGAGGCCGCGGACACACAGCGCACCGCGCAGGCCGGAAGAATCGAGGCCCGCCGCTTCGAGCATCCAGCCGAGCGACTGCAGCGCCGGACGCAACATCGTCGCCGCGCCCAGAGGATCGCGGGCGAGATCCTGCGCGATGCGTTTCAGGGCCGGCTTTCGCGGCGCGAGCGCATCGAAACGCAGCATCAGGACGTCGAAGAGACGGTCGCGCGGACTTTCGCTTTCGAGATTTTCGGCCTCGGCCGCAGCGAGCACATCCGCGTCGATACGGCGCGACCATGCCGCGAGGATCGCGGACTTCGAATGGAAAAGCTTTGCGAGGTCCGGCAGGCTCACCTTGGCGGCGGCGGCAATATCGGCCAGCGCAAGATCCTGCCAACCGTGTGTCGCGGCGAGCTTCAGCGCGGCTTCGATGATCCTGTCTTCAGGCGTGGATCGGGGTGACGATTGCTTGCGGGCCATGTCTCTATCTCCTCATGCGGGAGAAGATAGGCATTCAGGCCGGAAGACGCCACCAGCGCCTGACCGCGACGACGACCCAGATCCCCTCGACGATGCCAAAGGGCCAGGCGCCCTGCAGAAAGCCATAGAGCGAGGCAAGCCCGCAGCCGCCCGCGAAGCCCAGCACGAACCAGCGGCTGCGATCTTCGAGCGCATAGCAAAGGATCATCACGGTGACGGCGAAGAGGCCGAAAAGCGACAGCGGATCGAAGAGCGCGTCCACCGATTACTGACCGAGTTCGCGAGAACGGTCGCGGGCGGCGGCCGTGGCGCGGCGGAGAAGTGGCGAGAGACCGCCCTCGCCCATCAGCACATCGAGCGCGGCGGCCGTGGTGCCGCCCGGCGAGGTGACGTTCTTGCGGAGCGTCGAAGGGGCGTCGTCGAGCTGATGAAGCATTTCGCCGGCGCCCGAAACGGTCGCGCGCGCGAGGCGGAGCGCAAGCGCCGGCTCGAGGCCGAGCGCCTCGCCGGCCGCCGCGAGGCATTCGGCGAGATAGAAGACGTAAGCCGGGCCCGAACCCGAGATCGCCGTCACCGCATCGATCAGGGGCTCGCTCTCGACCCAGTCGACATCGCCGACGGCGGCAAGAAGCTCGCTCGCAAGCGCCCTCTGTTCGGCCGAAACGAGCGCGTTGGCACAAGCGACCGTCATGCCGCGCCCGACGGAGGCCGGCGTGTTCGGCATGGCGCGCACGATGCGGGCCTCGGCTCCCAGGAGTTCCTTCAGCCTGTGAAGGCTCGTGCCCGCAGCAATCGAGATGAAGAGCGCATCGGGTGCGACCAGGGGCGCGAGATCGGGCAGTACCTGATCCATCAGCTGCGGCTTCACGGCCAGCAACACGACGGAGGGCTTGCGCGCGGCAAGGTCGTCGATGGCCGCGTTAAGGTGGACGCCGGCGCCGAGGATGAATTTCGCGGCTTCGTCCGAGGGCGACGGATCGCGCACGAAGACCTGCTTCGGCGACAATCCACCCGCAAGCCAGCCGGACAGAAGAGCGCCGCCCATCTTGCCGGCGCCGACAAGAACGAGCGGTCGTTGCAACATCAATGTCATTTCAGAAACCGTCTCAAGCAGGAGCGTGGGCGAAGCTCAGGCATTGCCCCGCGTCTCGAACATCGCCGCCGCGATCGCATCCTCTGCGCTCTTGCCCGCCCAGAGCACGAACTGGATGGCAGGGTAATAACGCTCGCAGGCCTCGACCGCCAGCCGCAGCAGCGCCTCGCACTGCTCCGGCGTCGCGGTAGCGCCGCCGCAGAGCAGCAGGCTGTTGCGATAGAGAAGCACACCTTCTTCCGACCAGAGGTCGAAATGGCCGGACCAGAGCTGTTCGTTGATGAGCGTGAGGAGATGCCGGATCTGCGGCCGCTTCTCATATGGCACGCGGATGTCGAGCGTGGTCGCCACATGAAGGCCGGAGAGATCGTTGCGCCAGTTCAGCGAAATCTGGTGATCGCGCCACTCGCCGACGACGCAGATGGTCAATTCGTCTTCGTGGCTGCGTTCGAAAATCCAGTCGCGGATCGAAGCCACCTGCTCGAGCAGATCGAGGGGATTTGGATCGAACTCGTCGGCTTCAACGAGAGAAGCAGTCATTCTGTACCCCGACTCGGCAGCCTCTTCGGCAGGCCCGAAACGCTACATATTGTAGGCTGCGACCTCCTGCCCCACCATCCCAACGTGACGCATGTCTTGAGTCGGTGCAACCCTCGGGGGCGCGGCGTGACCGAAAAAGCCGGGGATTAAACGGTCAGGCTATTCGCCGTCATTGGCCCCTTCAGGGGCTTCGGCGAGCCTGGCCTTCGATGCGGCTTTCGCCTTTTTGGCGAGCTGGGCCTCCAGCGCCTCGATGCGGAGTTTCAGAGCCTCGTTCTCCTCGCGGGCAAGGGCCGCCATGGCGCGGACGACCTCGAATTCCTCGCGGGGGACCAGATCGAGGTCGGCGACCAGCCGCTCCGCCTGGGAGCGGATCACCGTCTCGACCTCCTGACGCACACCCTGGGCCGCACCGGCGGCATTGGTGAACAGCCGGGCGATCTCGTCGAAAACACGGTTTTGCGTCTGTGTCATGAGGCTCTCCTACTCTCGGGCCGCCGACCATAAACCCTTGAAGCCCAAAAATCGAACGGGGCAATTTGCCTCGCGTTTCGCCCGCCTCGACTTGACACCCTGCCGGAGCGCGTGAGACTAGCCGGCCATTCGGCCCAAGAACGAAGGTTCCCCATGCCCTCGACCGGTATCCCCTTTCCGCATATCGATCCGGTTCTCATTCATATCGGGCCGCTCGCGATCCGCTGGTATGCGCTCGCCTATATCGCGGGGCTCGTGCTCGGCTGGCGATACATCCTTGCCATGATCGACACGCCGAAGCTCTGGACCGGATCGGCGCCGATCACCAAGCTCGAGATCGACGATGCGCTGCTCTGGGCGGCGCTGGGTGTCATTCTCGGCGGCCGGATCGGCTATGTGCTGGTCTATAATTTCGATTACTACATTGATCATCCGGCGGAGATATTCACCGTCTGGCATGGCGGCATGAGCTTTCATGGCGGCGCTTTCGGCGTTCTCGTCGCACTGACCATCTTTGCCCGCCGCCGCAACATTCCGGTGCTGTCGCTACTCGACCTCGTCAGCGCGGCGCAGCCCATCGGGCAGTTTTTCGGCCGCATCGCAAACTTCATCAATGGCGAACTCTGGGGCCGGCCGACCGATGCTCCATGGGGCATCATCTTTCCGACCGGCGGCCCCGTCCCGCGCCATCCGAGCCAGCTCTACGAGGCGGCGCTCGAGGGCGTCGTGCTCTTTCTCATCCTTCGCCTGCTCACGCATCGCTTCAAGCTGCTGCAGCGACCGGGCACCGTGATGGGCGCTTTCATCATGGGCTACGGCTTTGCCCGCGTGATCGTCGAGTTCTTCCGCGAACCGGATGCGCAGGTGGGCTATCTCTATGGCGACTGGCTCACCATGGGCATGGTGCTGTCGATCCCGATGATCCTTGCCGGCGCGCTCATCGTCTGGAAGGCGCCGGCGCTTGCCGGATGGCTCGCGCCGCGCGCGTCGGCGCCCGCAACGAAGCGGCCCGCCGCCAAGCAGAAGTGACGGCATGACAGCGCTTGCGCGCCACATCGCGCGCATGATCGCCGCGACCGGTCCGATCCCGATCTCGCATTACATGGCGCTGGCGCTCGGCCATCCCGAGCACGGCTATTACATGACGCGCGATCCGCTCGGTGCCGGCGGCGACTTCACCACCGCACCGGAAGTAAGCCAGATGTTCGGCGAACTCGTCGGACTCTGGATCGCGGACACGTGGATCGCGCAGGGACGCCCCTCGCCTTTCATTCTCGCGGAACTCGGCCCCGGACGAGGCACGCTGATGGCCGACGCGCTTCGCGCGCTGCGCTCCGTGCCCGGCGCGATCGATGCCGCCGATGTGCATTTCGTCGAGACGAGCCCGACGCTCCGCGCATCGCAACAGCGCCTCGTGCCGAAGGCGACCTGGCATGAGCGCCTTGACGAGTTGCCGGGTGGACCGTTGTTCCTCGTCGCCAATGAATTCTTCGACGCACTGCCCATCGCTCAATATGTGAAGACCGAGCGCGGCTGGTGCGAACGGCATGTCGCGCTGACAGATGGCGCGAGCGAAGAGACGCCGCATTTCGCGCCTGTGCTCGCGCCCGTCGCGACGCCCGCGAATGTATTGCCGCCGGCGATGCGCGACGCACCGCCCGGAAGCATCGGCGAAATCTCGCCCGCCGCCGCCGGCATTGCGGAAACAATCGGCGTCCGCCTCGCGGCGCATGGCGGCGCGGCCCTCATCATCGACTACGGGCACCCGAGGAGCGCCGCGGGCGATACCTTGCAGGCGCTGAGAACCCATCAATATGTCGATCCCTTCGACGCGCCGGGCGAAGCGGATCTGACGGCCCATGTCGATTTCGAAGCGCTCGCAGCGGCAGCCATGCGCGGCGGTGCAGCGACATATGGACCGGTCGAACAAGGTGCCTTTCTCAAAGCGCTCGGGATCGAAGCCCGCGCGCTGGCATTGAAGACGCATGCGACGGCGGCGCAGGCCGAGGCCATCGATGTCGCATTGGCGCGATTGACCGGAAACGACGAGATGGGCAGCCTCTTCAAGGTGCTGGCGCTGACCGCGCCGCGCGCGCCGGTGCCTGCCGGGTTTTAACGAGGACATTCATGCTCACCGCCCAGCCGCTCGATGTTCTGACGCATATCCGCCACGGCTTCTTCACGCGCGAGGGCGGCGTCTCGACGGGCATCTACGCCTCGCTCAATTGCGGCTATGGCTCGGACGACGACAAGGGGGCTGTGCGCGAGAACAGGGCGCGCGTTGCGCAGGCGGTGGGCGCCGAGTCGGACGCCCTTCTCACCGTGCATCAGATTCACAGCCCGACGGTGAAACGGGTCGTCGGGACATGGGAGCCCGCAAACGCGCCGCAAGCCGATGCGATGGTGACGGACCGGCCTTCCATCGCCCTTGCCGTGCTCGCTGCCGATTGCGCGCCGGTGCTTTTCGCGGACGAAACCGCACGGGTGATCGGCGCGGCCCATGCCGGATGGAAAGGCGCTTTCACCGGCGTTCTCGAAGCGACCGTCAAAGCGATGGTCGAACTCGGCGCGACGCGCGAGCGCATCGTCGCCGCCATCGGTCCCTGCATCTCGCGCGACGCCTATGAAGTCGGTCCGGAATTCCGGGCGCGCTTCATCGACGCGGACAACGGCAACGCGCAATGGTTCACGCCCTCCGCGCTCGACGGACATTTCATGTTCGATCTGCCGGGCTATGCGGCCGCGCGCCTCGACGCAGCCGGCATTGCTACCGTCGCGACGCTCGGGCTCTGTACCTACGGCGACGAGAAGCGATTCTTTTCGTACCGGCGCACGACGCATCGTGGCGAGCCAGACTACGGGCGGCAGATCTCAACGATCATGCTTCGTCCCTGAAACTGAAGGTTGCTTCGCGCCGACCGCCTTGCTTGATACCCTGTCCAGGACGAATCGCCCGAATCGCAGAGAGCGCGGCGAGCGAGGCAGACAGTGCAAGGCGTATCGAAGTCAGACAGCCAGAGAAGAATCCGCAAGCGTCTCGCAAGACGATTGCGGGTCGGGACGGCCATTGCGCTTCTGACGCTTGCGGGCTGCACGGACAATGCCGGCCCCGCCGAAGCCAAAAAGGCCGCCGAAGCAACGGCGCCATCGACCATCACCGTGAAGCTCGATCCGCTGGGCGGCATCCGCGCCTCAGATGCATCGCTGCTCGCCGCCCTTATCGAAGAGCGCGCAATGCAGCCGGACATGCCTTTCGCCGCGGATACGAAACACGCCTATGCGATCGGCGGCGCGGTCGACGCAGGCCCAGCCCCCACCGGCACCTACCTCGTCGCGGTGCTCGACATCCACAGCGCGGATGGCGTCTCTCTTCACCGTATCGTCGAGGACAGCTTCATCGCGCAGCCGCGCGGCATGGCGCCGACGCGTGCCGATCTGACACGGATTGCCAGCGACGCGGTCTCGAAACTCGCCGCCTGGCACATGGCTTCCTTCGGCGCCCCACATATCGCGACCGCGCTCGCCCCCTCCGACATCGGTCCCGACGACAATGTCGCGGCGGATGCGGGGGATGACGACTTCGCCACCGGCAGCATCGCGCAGAGCGTCGATGCGGCGAGCGCCGGCGGTCGTCTGCATGTCGATATCGACATGGCACCGGCGCCGGGTGACGGCCGCGAAGCCCTCGCCCGCGCGCTGGGCGACGCGTTGAGCCGCCGCGCACCCACCTCACAATGGAGCGAGGGCCATTATCTGCTGCGCGGCGAGGTGATGGCTGCCGCGACAGGCGGAGAGCCGGGGCTCTCCATCCGCTGGCAGGTCATGGGCGAGGACGGCCACGTCATCGGCACCGTGACGCAGGTCAATGCGGCGAGCCCGTCCAGCGTCGCCTTTCATTGGGGACCGCTTGCCGGAGAGGCCGCCGAGGCGGCGGCGAGCGGCGTATTGGCCGTGCTCGCCCGTCCCGCCAACGGTGCCTGAAAGAGACACCCCGGCGGCAGTTTTGACGACGCAGAGGAGCCGCTGTTTACAGGCTCCAATCGCCTTGTTACAACGCGCTCGCGCCGTCGCGCAGGCGTCACAATGAGCGCGGCATCCGGGGGTCCAGGGCCATGAAACTCGTCGCAGGCAATTCGAATCGTGCGCTGTCCGAGGCGATCGCGGCCTATCTCAATCTTCCCCTGACCAAGTCGGTGGTCCGGCGCTTCGCCGACATGGAAGTCTTCGTCGAGATCCAGGAAAACGTCCGCGGCGAGGACGTCTTCGTGATCCAGTCGACTTCGTATCCCGCCAACGACCATCTGATGGAACTGCTCATCATCGTCGATGCGCTGAAGCGCGCCTCGGCGCGCCGCATCACGGCGGTGCTGCCCTATTTCGGCTATGCGCGGCAGGACCGGAAGCCGGGCCCCCGCGCGCCGATCTCCGCGAAGCTCGTCGCCAATCTCATCACCACGGCCGGCGTCGATCGCGTACTGACCCTCGACCTCCATGCCGGGCAGATCCAGGGCTTCTTCGACATTCCGACCGACAATCTCTTCGCCGCACCGGTCCTGACGCGCGATATCGAGCAGCAATATAACGGCGATCCGCTGATGATCGTCTCGCCGGACGTCGGCGGCGTGGTGCGCGCCCGCGCCATCGCCAAGCGCATCAATGCCGACCTCGCCATCGTCGACAAGCGGCGCGAACGCGCCGGCGAGTCCGAAGTGATGAACATCATCGGCGACGTGCGGGGCCGGTCCTGCATTCTCGTCGACGACATCGTCGACTCAGCCGGTACGCTCTGCAATGCCGCCGAGGCGCTGCTGAAGCAGGGCGCGACGGCCGTGTCTGCCTATGTGACGCATGGCGTGCTCTCTGGCGGTGCGGTCGCCCGCGTCTCCGCCTCGCAGCTCAAGGAACTGGTCATCACGGATTCGATCCAGGCGACCGAAGCCGTGCGCGTCGCACACAACATCCGCACCGTCACCATCGCCCCGCTGATCGGCGAGGCCATGCGCCGGACGGCGGAAGAACGCTCGGTTTCGAGCCTGTTCGACTGATCCGCAGGAATCCGGCTTTCCTTCCCTAACCCCTTTCCACGGGTTGAGTTTTTCCCCTTTGGGCGCTATAACGCGGCCCATTCGGCGTCCACACCCCTGGAGGAAACGCCGTTTGGCCCTGTCGGCATACCGCCCTGGGCCATTTTTTGTTGGAGAATCAATGCCATGGCCGAGTCCACCACGCTCAAGGCCGAGGCGCGCACGAAGAGCAGCAAGGGGGTTGTTCGTTCGCTCCGTCTCGAAGGCCGCGTTCCCGCCGTCATTTACGGCGACAAGAAATCCCCTGAACTCATTTCGGTGAACTACAAGGACGTCAATGCCCTCTATCAGACGGGCACGTTCACGAGCCACCTGCTCGACATCGAAATCGACGGCCGCAAGGAGCGCGTCATTCCGCGCGACGTGCAGCGCGAGGTCGTGCGCGACTTCATCATCCATGTCGACTTCCTGCGTCTCGGCAAGAACGCGACGATCACGGTCGACGTGCCGGTGCACTTCGTCAATCACGAAGCCTCGCCGGGCCTCAAGGCCGGCGGCGTGCTCAACATCGTGCGCCACGAAATCGAACTCGCCTGCCCGGCGGAGTCGATCCCCGAAGCGATCGAGATCGATCTCACCGGCGTCGAGATGGGTTCTTCGATCCATATTTCGTCGGTCAAGCTGCCGACCGGCGTGAAGCCGACCATCGACCGCGACTTCACCGTCGCGACGGTTGCGGCGCCTGCCGCCGTCGTCTCGGCCGAATCGTCGGCTCCTGCCGCTGCTGCGGCGGCCCCTGCGGCTGCCGCCGGTGCGAAGGGCGCTGCCGCTCCTGCCGCCGGCGCCAAGGCACCTGCTGCCGGCGCAAAGGCCCCTGCGGCCGCTGCGAAGCCCGCAGGCAAAAAGTAATCTGGTCAGCCGGGAGCCGGCGCAATGCTGCTTCTCGTCGGTCTCGGCAATCCAGGTCCCAAATACGCCTTCAACAGGCACAATATCGGCTTCATGGCGGTGGATGCGATCATCCACCGCCATTCCTTTTCGCCCGAGCGCCAGCGTTTCCAGGGGCTCGTGTCGGAAGGCACGCTCGGCGGCGAAAAGGTCGTCGCGCTGAAGCCGATGACCTATATGAACGAGAGCGGCCGCGCCGTCGGCGAAGCGATGCGCTTCTACAAGCTCGAGCCCGATCAGGTCGTCGTGCTGCATGACGAACTCGACCTGCCCGAAGGCAAGCTCCGCATCAAGCTCGGGGGCGGACATGGCGGGCATAACGGGCTGCGCTCGATCGACGCGCATATCGGGCAGAACTATCGCCGCGTGCGCCTCGGCATCGGGCATCCCGGCGACAAGGACCGCGTGCTTGGCTATGTGCTGGGCGATTTCTCGAAGGCGGAGATGAAGTGGCTCGAGCCCTTCCTCGATGCGATCGTGGAGGCGGCGCCGCTCATGGGCGAAGGCCATTTCAACAGCTTCGCCAACAAGGTGCATCTCGCGCTGAATCCGGACCCGGAAAAGAAAAAGCCGGCGCCGCCAGACCAGAAGACAAAGAACGGAGACGAGTAGTCATGGGTTTCAAGTGCGGCATCGTCGGATTGCCCAATGTCGGCAAGTCGACCCTTTTCAATGCGCTGACCCAGACGGCGGCGGCGCAGGCCGCCAATTATCCGTTCTGCACCATCGAGCCGAATGTCGGCGAGGTGGCGGTGCCGGATCCACGCCTCGAAACGCTGTCGTCGGCGGCGAAGAGCAAGGAAATCATTCCGACACGGCTGACCTTCGTCGACATCGCCGGCCTCGTCAAAGGCGCGTCGCAAGGCGAAGGGCTCGGCAACCAGTTCCTCGCCAATATCCGCGAGGTCGACGCGGTCGCCTATGTGCTGCGCTGCTTCGAGGACGGCGACATCGTGCATGTGGCCGGAAAGATCGACCCGCTGGCGGACGCCGAGATCGTCGAGACGGAGCTGATGCTCGCCGATCTCGACAGCCTCGAAAAACGCGTCTCCGCCGCCGAAAAAAAGGCCAAGGGCGGCGACAAGGAAGCCAAGCAGCTCGTCGAGCTGATGACCATCGCGCTCGAACTCCTGCGCGACGGCAAGCCCGCGCGCCTCGCGGTGAAACAGGGCAAGATTTCCGACGACGACATGAAGGCGTGGAAGGGATTGAACCTCCTCACCTCCAAGCCCGTGCTCTATGTCTGCAACGTGGACGAGGCATCGGCCGCGACAGGAAACGCATTCTCGAAGCTCGTCGAGGAGCGCGCAAAGGCCGAAGGCGCCGAGGCGGTCGTGATTTCGGCCCGCATCGAGGAAGAGATCGCCCAGCTTCCGCCGGAGGAACGCACCGAATATCTCGAGACGCTGGGCCTCGAAGAGCCCGGCCTCAACCGCCTCATCCATGCGGGCTACAAGCTTCTCCACCTCATCACCTATTTCACGGTGGGGCCGAAAGAAACGCGCGCCTGGACGATCACCGTCGGCACCCGCGCGCCGGCGGCGGCCGGCGTCATCCATACCGACTTCGAGAAAGGCTTCATCCGCGCCGAAACCATCGCCTATGACGACTACGTCAAACTCGGCGGCGAAACGGGCGCGAAGGACGCGGGCAAGATGCGTCTCGAAGGCAAGGATTACGTGGTGCAGGACGGCGAGGTGATGCACTTCCGGTTTGCGAATTGATGGAGAGGCTCCCTCTCCCTTACATTCCTCGTCATGGCCGGACTTGATCCGGCCATCCACGTCTTTCTACCTGCCTGGACAAGAAAGACGTGGATACGCGACCTCCTTTAATTGAAGGAGGGCCCGCGCATGACGGAACAAGTGGAGTGACGATGCCCAAATACTATTGGGAAGATTTCCGCGTCGGCGAGACGATCGAGTTCGGATCGAAACGCGTGACGCGCGAGGAGATTCTCGAATTCGCCGGCGAGTTCGATCCGCAACCCTTCCATCTAGACGAAGAAGCCGCGAAGAACTCGATTCTCGGCGGTCTCTGCGCGAGCGGCTGGCATAGTTGTGCAATGCTGATGCGCATGCTCTGCGACGAGTTCATTCTCGATGCCGCCTCGCTCGGCGCGCCCGGCGTCGACGAAGTGCGCTGGAAGAAACCCGTCTATGTCGACGACGTGCTTTCCGTTAAACGCACCTGCGTCGATCGTCGCGCCTCGAAGAGCCGGCCTGAGATGGGCCTGACGCGGTTTTCTTACGAAGTCTTAAACCAGAAACACGAGGTCGTGATGACCATGATCGGCTGGGCCATGTATGGTCGCCGCCATCCCGGCCAAACGGCGGAGGCCTGATGCCCTGGTTCGAAGACATCGAAATCGGTACGCGAACCGAGATCGGCACGCACACATTCGGCGAGGATGAGATCATCCGCTTCGCCACGAAATACGATCCGCAACCCTTCCACATCGACCCCGTGGCGGCGAAGACCGGCCCCTTCGGCGGACTCATCGCCAGCGGCTGGCACACGACGGCGACCTGGATGAAGCTGATGGTGCCGCATATTCGCGGCCGCGTCGAAAAGCCGGACGAGGACGGGCGCACACCCGCCGCAGGCCCCTCGCCCGGTTTCCTCAACATGAAATGGCCGACGCCCGTGCTTCCCGGCGACACCATCAGCTATTCGACCACCGTCGTCGAGAAACTCGACATGCGTTCGCGGCCCGGCTGGGGCATCCTCAGAAGCCGCAACGAAGGCGTGAACCAGAAGGGCGAACTCGTGCTGAGCTTCATCGGCCAGGCCCTCATCGAACGGAAAACACCAGCAAGGGAGACGAAGTGATGTCGCACAAGGGCAAGATGATCACGCTGAAGAGCGGCGACGGCGCCGACATTCTCGCTTACGAGGTGAAGGCCGAAGGTGCGCGAAAAGGCGGCCTCGTCCTCATCATGGAAATCTTCGGCGTCACCGATCACATCAAGGATCTCTGCGACGGCTATGCGGCGCGCGGCTACGACGTGGTCTCGCCGCAGCTCTACGACCGGCAGATCAAGGACTTCAAGGCGACCTATTCGCAGGAAGACATCCAGAAATCGCTTGAGTACCGGGCGAAGAACCCGATCGAGAACACGGTCATGGATGTGCAGGCGAGCATCGACCGGCTGCGCGCGGAAGGCGCGAAGAAGGTCTTCATCACCGGCTATTGCTATGGCGGCACGGTTGCCTGGGTCGCGGCCTGCCGCGCCAGCGGGCTCGATGCGGCAGCCTGCTATTACGGCGGCGCGATCAAGGATTTCATCTCCGAAAATCCGAAATGCCCGACCATCAATCATTTCGGCGAGAAGGATCATTCGATCCCCATGGACGTCGTCGCGCAGATCAAGGCCGCGCATCCCGACGTGCCGGCTTACGTCTACGACGCCGACCACGGCTTCAACTCCGACCGCCGCAACAATTACGACAAGGCGGCGGCGGAACTCGCGCTGCAGCGGACGCTGGAGCTGTTCGAGAGCGTCTGACGCATTCCGCCGCTTATCACTTTTCCGAAAAGCGTGTCGTCCCGGCGAAAGCCGGGATGGCGCTCATTGGACGCGACACAATTCCATTGCGTCATTGCCAATCGTCGCCATATTGATGGGTGTCCCCAAGCGAGTGACACCCATGAAAAAGCCGAATGATCTCCAGCTCCTCGACAATCAGCTTTGCTTCGCGCTCTATTCCGCGTCATTGCAGATGACGAAACTTTACAAGCCGTTGCTGGCCGGGATCGGCCTTACCTACCCGCAATATCTCGTCATGATGGTGCTGTGGGAGGAAGACGGGATCACGGTCGGGGCGCTGGGCGAGCGGCTGTTTCTCGATTCGGGTACGCTCACGCCGCTTCTCAAGCGGCTGGAGGCTGCGAAGCTCGTGAAGCGGATACGCAACGAGGCGGATGAACGTCAGGTTCTGATCCACCTCACCGACAAGGGGCGCGCCTTGAAAAAGGCGGCGACCGGCATTCCCGTTCAGGTTGCCTGCGCGGCGGGGCTTCCCATCGACGAACTCGTCAACATCAGGAAAAAGCTCGAGAAATTGCGCGGCAATCTCGCGGCGTAATCGGGATCGTCAAAATTCGGGTCTAGGCTTCGCGGAAGTCAGGCAGGCCGAGCCCCTCAAAAAATATGCGCATATCATATTGTGCGCAATATAATTGATCCCTATGTAATGACTACGACCCAACTCAACAGGAGACCCTCATCATGAAGATCCTCTATGAAGCCGTGGCCACATCATCCGGCGGCCGCACCGGCGAAGCGAAAACCACCGACGGCAGGCTCGCCGTAAAGCTCGACACCGTGAAGGAACTCGGCGGCGCGGGCGGCGACGGCACGAACCCCGAACAGCTCTTCGCGGCCGGCTATTCGGCCTGCTTCCACAGCGCGATGAAATTCGTCGCGGGCCAGAAGAAGATCAAGGTTCCGGCGGATTCCGCCGTTACCGCCCATGTCGGCATCGGCCCGAACGAGAAGGGCGTCGGCTTCGCGCTCGATGTGACGCTTGAAGTTTCGTTGCCGGGGCTCGATCATGCGGAAGCGGAAGCTCTGGTTCACGAGGCGCATCAGGTGTGCCCCTATTCCAATGCAACGCGCGGCAATGTCGACGTGAAACTCGTCGTCCTCTGACGAACCGAAAAGGCAGGAGCGAGCCATGAGCGACCGGAACGCATTCGATTTCACGTTCACCAGCCTCAAGGGCAAGCCCCTGCCTCTGAAGGAGTTCGAGGGACATCCCCTGCTCATCGTCAACACGGCCTCGAAATGCGGGTTCACGCCGCAATACAAGGGCCTCGAGGCGGTGTGGCAGAAGCACAAGGTCAACGGCCTCGTGGTGCTCGGCGTCCCCTCGAACGACTTCGCCAATCAGGAGCCGGGCGGCGCCGACGAGATCGCGACCTTCTGCGAGACCAATTTCGGCGTCGACTTCCCACTGACGTCGAAGGTCAACGTCAAGGGCCCGGACGCGCATCCACTGTTCAAGTGGATCGGCGCGGAGGGCGGCTTTCTCGCGAAATTTCTACAAATACCTGATCGGCCGCGACGGCCAGCTGAAGACCTGGTTCGCCAGTATCACGACGCCGGAGTCGGCGAAGTTCCAGCGCGCCGTCGAGGGGCTGGTGAAGGGTTAGACCCGGGCCATGTTGACGCCGTTCGGCAGCGACATCTGGAGCTCCGATGGGACGGTCGTGGCCGTCGCCGGGTTTCACTATCCGACGCGCATGGCCATCATCAGGCTTTCGGGCGGCGACCTCTTCGTCTGGTCGCCGATCCGGCTCACAAGCGAGCTACGGGCGGAGATCGATGCTCTCGGCCAAGTCCGGCACATCGTTGCGCCCAATTCGCTTCATCATCTGTTTCTTCAGGAATGGAAGCTGGCCTATCCGGAGGCCATGCTCTACGCCCCGCCGGGATTGCGGGAAAAGCGCAAGGACATCGCCTTCGATGCCGATCTTGGAAATGCGCCGAACTCGGATTGGGCGAGCGAGGTCGATCAGGTCCCGGTACACGGCAGCCTGATCACGACTGAAGTCGTGTTCTTTCATGTGAAGAGCGGAACCGTGCTCTTCACCGATCTGATCCAGCAGATTCCTCCGGGCCTGCTTTCCGGTTGGCGGGCAATGGTGGCGAAGCTCGATCTCATGGTCGGGCCCGAACCGTCGGTGCCGCGCAAGTTCCGCTTCACATTCACCGACCGCCGTGCGGCGCGTGACGCTCTGGCGCGCATTCACGCATGGCCCGTCGAAAAGGTGCTGATGGCGCATGGAACGCCCGTGGAGCTCGATGCAAGAGCATTCCTGCGTCGTGCGTTCGACTGGCTGACCGGCTGAACGCCCCGATCAATGCACGGGCCTGACTAGGGCCCCGGCGCTTCGAGGATCGTGCGGAAGCCGAGATGGCTTGTCGCCAGATCGGCCTCCTGCCCCTGCCGCGCGCCGGCGCGGTAGCGCATGCAATAATTCGGCGCGCAGAGATAGGAGCCGCCCTTGATGACCCGGCGGGCCTTGTCGTCCTCGTTGACGTCGGTCGTCCATTCCCAGACATTGCCGATCATGTCGTAGAGCCCGTAGCCGTTCGGCTTGTAGCAGCCGGCAGGCGCGAGGCCGACGAAACCATCCTCGCCTGAATTCAGCACCGGGAAGATGCCCTGCCAGGTATTCGCCTCTTTCGGCTGCTCGTGGTCGGCAAGCGGGCGCGGATCGCCGCCACGCGCCGCCCATTCCCATTGCGCCTCGTCGGGCAGCGAACGGCCCTTCCAGCGGGCATAGGCTTCGATGTCTTCGAGAGCGACGGCGACGACGGGATAATTTTCATGGCCGAGGATGTTGGTGTCCGGTCCGCCCGGATGGCGCCAGTTCGCGCCGGGGATGTATTGCCACCACTGGCTGATGTCGCCGCTGCCATCGACCTTGTTCGGCATCACGAAGACGACGGCACCGGGCTCGCGCATCTCCGGCGGCAGGTCGGGATGCTTCGCGCTGTCGACGGTGCGCTCCGCCACGGTGACGTAACCGGTCGCGGCGACGAAAGCGACAAACTCTCCGTTCGTCACTTCGTGGCGATCGATCCAGAACCCTTTCACATCGACGTCGTGGATGGGACCTTCTTCAGGATAGACGGTGTCGCCCATATGCAGCCGGCCGCCCGGCACAAAGACCATGCCGGGATGAGCGCCGCCCTCGTCCACTGTCGCTGCAAGGCAGCGCGAGGGTGCCGCGCCGGCGAGCTTCTCGGCTTCGCGTCCGCCGACGACCCAGAGGACGGCAGCCGCGACGGCGACGACGAGCGCAAGGCCCAAAGCCACCGCCGCGATCAGGCGCCCCCGCCTCATGAGCGAACAGACGTCATGTCAGTTCGCCCAGTAGACGTATTCATCGTCCGGGCTGTCAGGAAACTTCGTCGGATTTTCTGGATGGTCGATCGCGATCGGACCTTCGGCGAGTTCCGGCCAGAGCGGCTTTGCCTGCTGTCCGTCGATGCCGGTGAGGACCGTCTGCAGTTCCTTCACCTTGTCCGGCTGGGCATCGGCGAGGTTCTTCCGTTCGGTCGGATCATCCTTCAGATTGAAGAGCCAGTCCTTCTTCGGCCGCTCGGAAACCTGCAGCTTCCAGTCGCCGTCGAGCAGCACCTTGTAGTCTCCCGAGCGCCAGAACAGCGTCTGGTGCGGACGACCCGTTTCCTTGCCTTCGAGGAAGGGCAGAAGGTTGACGCCGTCGATGACACGGTCCGTCGGTACGGTCGCGCCGGCGGCGCCGGCCGCGGTGGCGAAGATATCGACATGGCCGACGGGCAATCCGAACTTCGCGCCGGCAGGCAGCACACCCGGCCACTTCATGAAATAGGGAACGTGAATGCCGCCTTCGAAGAAGGTCGCCTTCCAGCCGCGATAGGGCTTGTTGAGCTCGGGCAGGCCGATGTAGTTCGCGCCGCCATTGTCGCTGGTGAAGATCACCAGCGTATTGTCGTCGAGACCCTGCTTCTTCAGCTCCTGCAGGACACGTCCGACATTGCGGTCGAGCGCGCGGATCATCGCCGCGTAGACGCGCAATTCATGATCCTTGATCATCGGCAGCGCGTCATAGTCTTCCTGCGTCGCCTGCAGCGGCGTATGCGGCGCATTGAAGGCGAGGTAGATGAAGAAGGGACGGTTCTTGTTCGCCTTGATCGCGTCCACGGCCTGCTCGCCGAGATAGTCGGTCATGTATTTGTCGGGCGCGAAGCGCGGGCCGCCGTCCTTGCTCACGGCATAGGGCAGCGCCGCCCAGAGGAACTTGTCGATCGGGTCCCAGGGCTGCTTGGCTTCCTGGATACCGGGCGCACCGTCCGGCGCATAGAGCTGCGCGCCCATCAGGAAGCCGAGCGACTCATCGAAGCCCTGCGCCTGCGGCCGCATCTCGGGCAGTTCGCCGAGATGCCACTTGCCGAACATCACGGTGTGGTAGCCCTGCTTCTGCAGGAGCTTCGCCACGGTGATCTCGCTCGACGGCACACCGAGCGAACTGATCGGCGGGTAGTTCTTCGCGTTCTCGGCGAAATAGATCGGCTTGCGCAGTCCGCGATCGGCCTCGCCCACCATCTTCATGAAGATCGGATGCGAGGGCGTGAATTCATAGCCGAAGCGCGTCGCATAGCGCCCGGTCATGATCGCGGCGCGCGAGGGCGCGCAGGTCGCGTTGCCGGCATAGCCTTGCGTGAGATCGACACCCTGATGCGCGATGGAGTCGATGTTCGGGGTCGGCACGACGCCGCCCGCGACGCCACCGCCATTGACCGTGATGTCGTTCCAGCCGAGATCGTCGGCGAGGATCAGCACGATGTTGGGCGGGCGCTTGCCTTCAGGCGCTTTCTCCGGCCCCTGCTGCCAGACGACGGGCTGGTTCGGCCCGATGGGATCCTGAAAGCGGGTGACGATCCGGAGCAGCACGATGGGGTTCTGCTTGACGTAGATCGCGCCGCCAACCACGACGACCGCCAGCACGGCCAGCGTCGCCCCGCCCCATTTCAGGAATTTTCTCATCTCGCTCCCCTCCCCGCATGGAAGCGCCCCGCCGGAGCGGGCGCCTCTCATTTAATGTAATCCATTAGAAACTAACGGAAGGCGCCGGGGATGGCAATGGGGGCGGTCCGTCCTCAGCCGCGTCGCTCGGGATAAAGCGTCAGCAGTCCTTCGCGGCTCGCGGCGGCGACGCCGCGCTCGGTGATGAGGCCGGTGATCAAACGGGCGGGCGTGACGTCGAAGCCGTAATTGGCGGCGGCACTGCCGGGGGCGGAGATTTCGACGGTGACGATCTCACCCGAGGCGGTCTTGCCCGTCATATGTGTGACTTCGCGGGCGGAGCGCTGCTCGATCGGGATTTCGTGGATGCCGTCGCTGAGCGTCCAATCGATGGTGGTGTGCGGGAGCGCGACATAAAAGGGCACGTCATTGTCGTAAGCCGCGAGCGCCTTCAAATAGGTGCCGATCTTGTTCGCCGCGTCACCGGTCGCCGTCGTGCGGTCTGTGCCGACGATGCAGAGATCGACCTGGCCGTGCTGCATCAGATGGCCGCCCGCATTGTCCGGAATGATCGTGTGCGGCACGCCATGCCGGCCAAGCTCGAAGGCGGTGAGCGAGGCGCCCTGATTGCGCGGCCGCGTCTCGTCGACCCAGACATGAACCGGAAGCCCCGCGTCATGTGCCATGTAGATCGGCGCAAGCGCCGTGCCCCAATCGACGCAGGCGAGCCAGCCTGCGTTGCAATGGGTCAGCACGTTGATCGTCCTGCCGGGCTTCGTTTCGGCATGGCCACGAATGATCTTCAGGCCATTCTCGCCGATGCGGCGGCAGATTTCGACATCGTCGTCGCATAGCTTCGCTGCTGCCGTGTAAGCCGCCTCGACGCGCGCATTGTGGCCGTGCGGCTTCACCGCCTTCACCATCTCGTCGAGCGCCCATTTGAGATTGACGGCGGTGGGGCGCGTCGCCGCGAGCATTTCATAGGCTTCGTGAAGTGCCGCATCCGACGTGTCGTCGCGCAGCGCGAGGCAGAGGCCATAGGCGGCCGTCGCACCGATCAGCGGCGCGCCGCGCACGATCATATCCTTGATCGCGCGCGCGGCATCGTCTGCCGACGTCAGGCGCAGCGTCCGGAATTCATGCGGCAGCTTCGTCTGGTCGATGACCTCGACGGACCAGCCGTCATCGGCGACCCAGATGGTGCGATAGTGAATGCCGTCGATCTTCATGAGGGTCCTTCCCTCTCAGTGACCTTCGAAGGTGCAGAGCGACAGGACTTCGATGTCGAAGGCTTCAAGCCTCTCGCGTCCGCCGAGTTCCGGCAGTTCAATCACGAAACTCGCCGCCGTCACATTGCCACCGGCGCGGGCGATGAGCTTGACCGCCGCTTCCGCCGTGCCGCCCGTCGCGATCAGATCGTCGATCAGGAGCACACGCTCATCCTTGCCGATCGCGTCGGAATGGATTTCGACCGTGTCCGTGCCGTATTCCAGATCGTATTCCTGGCCGATGGTTTTCCAGGGCAGCTTGCCCTTCTTGCGCACCGGCACGAAGCCGAGCCCGAGCTGATGCGCAACGGCACCGCCGAGAATGAAACCGCGCGCCTCGATGCCCGCGACCTTCTCGAACTTCGCCCCGAGGTGAAGCTTCACCAGCGCGTCGACCGCGGAGCGAAAGCCCTCCGCATCGCCCAGCAAGGTCGTGATGTCACGGAACAGAATACCGGCCTTCGGATAGTCCGGGATGGTGCGAATGAATTGTTTCACGTCCATTGTCCCCCAATACCTCAGCTTGAATGCAATATGCGGCCCGCGACCGCGTCGAGCTTGCGCACCATGTCCGGATCGCGCTTGGCGGGCGCTGTGATGAGCGCCGTGTCGAGCACGCGGTCGAGGCCCTGCGGCGACGGCGTGCGCTCCGGCCCGAAGCTTCTGGCGACAGAGCGGACCACGGCGCGCGCGTGACCCGCATTTTCCTCAAGCACGCGGATCACGTCCGAGACCTCGACATGCGCGTGATGCGGGTGCCAGCAATCGTAGTCCGTCACCATCGCGACCGTCGCGTAGCAAATCTCTGCTTCGCGGGCGAGCTTCGCCTCGGGCATGTTCGTCATGCCGATGACCGAGCAGCCCCAGGAGCGGTAAAGGTTCGATTCCGCGCGTGTCGAGAATTGCGGGCCTTCCATGACCATGTAGGTGCCGCCGCGCGCGTGAGGAATGCCGTTTTCCTTGCAGGCTGCCTCGAGATGGTCGCCGAGGCGCGGACAAACCGGGTCGGCCATCGAGACATGGGCGACGAAGCCCTCGCCGAAGAAGCTCTTCTCGCGGGCGAAAGTGCGGTCGATGAACTGGTCGACGATCACGAAGGTGCCCGGCGGCAGCTCCTCCTTGAGGGAGCCGACAGCGGAAACCGAGATGATGTCGGTAACGCCGACGCGCTTCAGCACATCGATATTAGCCCGGTAGTTGATCGTCGTCGGCGAATGCGGATGGCCGCGACCGTGGCGCGGCAGGAAGACCATTTCGACGTTGCCCTTGTCGGTGGGCAGTTCGCCAAAATGCAGCGCGTCCGAGGGCTCGCCCCAAGGGCTGGAGACATGCTCCCAGCGCTCGTTCTTCAAGCCCGGCAGCTCGTAGACGCCGCTGCCGCCGATCACGCCCAGAACCGTCTTCGCCATGTCCGCCTCATGAAATCAACTCGTGCAACCGGCGAAACATCCTCGCCGTGCGAGCGGCGAAACATAACAAACAAATATGCGATGACCATGAAAAAGGGCCTCTCGCGAGGCCCTTTTCCGTCAATTCCTGCAATGCGAGGCCTAGTGCTGATCGGCCCAGACCTTGCGCGTCGCGAAGTAGAGGATGCCGGCCAATGCGACCAGGTAGATCACGACCTGAAGGCCGGTGCGGTGACGCTGCTCGAGTTTCGGCTCGGC
>CAISYL010000236.1 GCA_903889655.1 uncultured Alphaproteobacteria bacterium
GCAGCGCCTTTCGTTCGGCGGGTCGACCCCCTGAAGGTCAGGCGGCCTTGACGCCGGCGAGGAAGTGATCGACCTCCTGGCTGAGATCGTTCGAGTTGCGGGCGAGTTCGCCGGCTGCGTCGAGCACATGAGCCGAGGCTGTGCCCGTATCGGTGGCGGCCTGTTTCACATCGCCGATCGAGCGCGTGACTTCGTCCGTGCCCTGTGCGGCCTGCTGGACGTTGCGGGAGATTTCCAGCGTGGCGGCGCCCTGTTCCTCGACGGCGGCGGCGATGGCGCTGGCGATCGTGCTCATTTCCTGAATGGTCTCGCCGATACCCTGGATGGCGCTGACCGCCTGTCCGGTTGCATCCTGGATCTGCGTGATCTGGGCGCTGATTTCCTCCGTCGCCCTGGCGGTCTGGGTGGCGAGCGACTTGACCTCCGAGGCGACGACGGCAAAACCCTTGCCGGCCTCGCCCGCGCGGGCCGCTTCGATGGTCGCGTTCAACGCGAGCAGGTTCGTCTGGCTGGCGATGTCGTTGATGAGCTGCACGATCTCGCCGATCTTCTGCGCGCCCACGGCGAGTTCCTGAACCACAGCGTCCGTTTCCTTCGCATCGTCGACGGCTTTGGCCGCGATCCTGGCCGAGGTCGTGACCTGCTTGGAAATTTCCTGGATCGAGGCGGAAAGTTCTTCCGTCGCGGTCGCCACCGTCTGGACGTTCGACGAGGTTTCCTCGGCAGCCTGCGCGACGCTGGTCGCGCGGCTGTCGCCCTGTTCGGCGAGGGACGTCATCGAGCTGGCGGTCGATTCCATTTCGGTCGCGGCTGCGGACAGCGACTGCACGAGCGCGCCGACCTTGGTCTCGAAGGAACGGGTCAAGGTTTCGAGACGTGCCGCGCGCTTCTGCTTGGCTTCATTCTCGGCCGCCTGGGCGGCGGTGAGCTCGTCGGCCCTGATCATATTGTCCTTGAAGACCTGAACAGCTGACGCCATCGAGCCGATTTCGTCCTTGCGGTCGCGGCCGACGATCTCGGTCGAAAGGTCGTGATCGGCCAGCCGCCGCATCGCGGCCGTCATGGTCCGTATCGGCGACGAAACCGAGAAGATGATGGCGATGCCGGCAAGGATGCAGAGCGCGGCGGCGAGGCCGAGAGCGGAATAAATCCAGATGCGCGCGGATGCATAGGCCTGAGCGCCTTCGTCGGCGGCGTCCTGACCGCCCTTGACCTGCATGTCGATCTGCTTCTGCAGAACCAATTTGAAATTGTCGTGAGCCGTCTTCATGTCGCCATTGTAATAGGCGGTTGCGGCGGCGAGCCCCGCATGCGTCGCGTCGGTGAGCTTTGCCTGCATGGCGACGTAGTCAGACCATTTGGACTTTATGTTCTCGTAGCTGTCGCGTTCCTCGCCGGCCGGCGGCACCAGTTCGGAATAGCTCGTCATGTCCTTCTGAATGTCGGCATCGATCGTGCCGAGATTGTCGATTTCCTTCTGCCGTTCTTCCTCAGTCGTGAAGAGAACGAAAACCGCCTGGCGTTGACGGTAGCGCATCGTCTTGAATTTGAGTTCGCCGAGAATGCGCGTGCTGGGCAGCCAGTTGTTGCGGATATCCGCCGCATGGTCGTTGACGTCGGAAAGGCGCTGGATGGCGAAAAGGCCGAGCACGATGGTGACGACGAGTACGAGGGCAAAAGCCGAGACGACTTTCGCGCTGATGGAAAGATTGCGGAGCGACGTGGAAACTGACGACATGGCTGGCACCGGATGTTGATGAGAGTCCGCATTGATGCGGACTCGCGTTCAGAAAGTGCTAGCAGCGGCAGATGTAGAAGAGTTTAACCGAAGGTGGAATCAGTATTTCTTGTTTTCTTGCTTCCAAAGTTGTTCGGAAGAAATCGAAGAGCGGCAGATGATCTTTGCCGTCTCCGAAAAAGCTTGAGAAGAGCTAGGGACGCGGTGCGGCGGCGCGTCGCAGGCGATCGTTGATCGCTTCGCCGAGGCCGCGTTCGGGAATGCGCGCAACCGCAATGGTGCTGCCGTCGGCGCGCGCGTCGAGTGCGCGCAGCATGGCGAAGAGATTGGCAGCCGCTTCGCCGAGATCGCCGGACGGCGAAAGATTGAGGGCGGCGGCTTTGGAAGGGCCGAAGCCGAGCAGCAATTCTCCTTCGCGCACGTCTTCCGCGTCGAGGCGGAGCGGCGCATGCGGGGCGTAGTGGCTGGCGAGTTGTCCGGGCGACGAACGGCCCGTTTCGCCCGAGGCGACGTCGGCGGCAGCGAGCGGAGACCCGAGCACCCGTTCGATGTCCTCGCGCGGCGTGACGCCGGGGCGAAGCAGCGTAGGTGCGCCGCCAAGGGGAAATCCGATGACAGTCGATTCAAGGCCGAGCGGGCAGGCGCCGCCATCGAGGATCATGGCGAGAAGGGCGGAATGGCCGAGCGATGCGGCGACGTGCTCGGCTTGCGTCGGGCTCACCTCGCCCGAGGCATTGGCGGACGGCGCGGCGATCGGCCGGCCGGCGGCGCGGATGAGCTTCTGCGCGATGGGATGCGCGGGCACGCGCAAGGCCACGGTGTCGAGACCGGCGCTGACAAGGAGCGAGATCGGCGTCGTCTCGCGGCGCGGCAGGACGAGCGTGATGCCGCCCGGCCAGAAGGCGCGGGCAAGCGCGTCGGCCTGCGGCGTGAAGCGTGCGTGACGGGCGGCCTCCTCGCGATCGGAGACATGCACGATCAGCGGATTGAATGTCGGGCGGCCTTTCGCCTCGAAGATCGATGCGACCGCGCGGTCGTTCGTCGCGTCCGCGCCGAGGCCGTAGACGGTTTCCGTCGGGAAGGCGACGAGCCTTCCGCCCCGGAGGAGTTCGGCGGCGCGAGCGATGGAGATATCGTCGGCGTGAAGAAGCTCAGGCGGCACGAGGTTTCGCCTTCGCGTTGCGCTGGTTCTTCGCCATCAGGGCGTGGACGAGGCGTTGCGGCAGGAGGCGCGCCAGCAGCGCGATGATATTATTGATGCCGCCATTGATGATGACCGGGCGGCCTTCCATCACCGCGTCATAGGCCTGCCGTGCGACGACGTCGCCGGTCATCCAGATGAACTTCGGCAGCTTGTTCATCGCGGCGCGGTTGCCCGCGACATCGTGGAATTCCGAATAAGTAAAACCGGGACAGAGCGCCGTCACATGCACATTGGTGTCCGTATTTTCGAGCGCGAGGCTTTCGGAGAGCTTGATGACGAAGGCCTTGCTCGCGGCATAGAGCGTGCCGCCGGCCGCGCCGGGCAGGTGGCCGGCGAGGGAGGCGACGTTAACGATGCGGCCATAACGGCGCGCCGCCATGCCGGGGCCGAAGAGATGGCAGAGCTCGGCGACGGCCGTCACCATGACCTGGATGAGCGCCTTCTGCTCCTCCCAATGGGTGTCGCGGAAGAAGCCCGGCACCGTGTAGCCGGCATTGTTGATCAGCGCATCGATCATGATGTGCTGGCGCGCCATTTCGTCGAAGATCTGGCGGGGCGCGGCCGGGTCGGCAAGATCGGCTGCCAGTACATGGGCCTTCACGCCGAACCTGCCCTGAACCTCCTGAGCCAGCGCCTCCAGCCGTTCCTTGCGGCGGGCGACGAGGACGACGTCGAAGCCATGCTCGGCAAAAACCAGCGCCAGTTCGCGCCCGATGCCCGCCGAGGCGCCGGTTACGAGGGCCGGTCGTCCATTTCCTTCCAGCGCCGCCATCCGGTCTTCCTATCTGTCGCAGTTCAAACCGTCGCGAGAATAGAATAAAAAGCGCGCGCCTGTTAGAACCGCTTCAGTACCCGTCCGAGGAATTCCCCATGACCTACCGCGCCCCCGTCC
>CAISYL010000237.1 GCA_903889655.1 uncultured Alphaproteobacteria bacterium
TGGACTTCGCAAACGGGCGTCGTGGCGGCACCCTGCGGCCCGGTACGAAAACCCAGACGCCGGTTCCCTATGAGGAAGCGCGCAAGATCTTCGACAAGCTCGTTCGCGAGAAGACGTCCAAAGGCTACACACCCGGCGCCGGCGGCACACCGTTCTCGATGACCGATAAGGCCGGACAGGTATCCGGCGTCTCCTGTCAGCTCCTCAACGCGATCGAAGAAGACGATATCGATGCGCTGATCGAAAGCGACGACTGGATCATGCAGGCAAAGCTCGACGGCGAACGCCGGTTCGTGCTCCACAACGGCGGAAGCGACACGCGAGGCATCAATCGCAAGGGGCTGTTCATTCCCCTCGTCGAGGCGGTCGCCAAGGAGGCCCAGAAGCTCAATCGCACATTCCTGGTCGACGGCGAAGCCATCGGCGAAACCGTCACCGCATTCGATCTGCTGGAGCTCGACGGCGTCGATCTTCGTTCCCTGCCCTACGAACACCGCTTCCAGAAACTGTGGGAGGTCTTCCGTCCGGGCGCCGGCAGCGCGCTCCGCGTGCACATGCTGAGCGAAGACACGACCGAAGGAAAGCGACGCCTCCTTGCCTATCTTCGCGCCGAGAACGCCGAAGGCGTCGTCTTCAAGCGTAAGGACGCGCCATATTCGCCAGGCAGGCCCAACTCCGGCGGAAGCCAGCTCAAGTTCAAGTTCTACGAGACCGCAAGCGTCATCGTGTCGAAAGTGAACGACAAGCGCAGCGTCGCTGTGAGCGTCATCGCAGGAGATGAGCAGGAGCGCGTGATGGTCGGGAATGTGACCATTCCACCCAATCTCGCGGTGCCTTCCGTCGGCGATGTGGTCGAAGTTCGCTACCTCTATGCCTATGAGGGTGGATCGCTTTATCAACCGGTCTATCTCGGCGGGCGGCCCGATATCGCTCCCCTCGAATGCACGATCGATCAGCTCAAGTATCGCGCCGATGAGCCGGCGCCCGCCAGCCCGTCCTTCTGATAGCCACGCCGGAGACGCGCGATGCCTTGGGAAAAGCAACATCCGTCCGCAATCGACGTAATCGATCGGCGCACATTGCGTGTCGGCGGCCACTCACTGCACATCGAGATCGATCTGTTGTCGCCCGGTCTCTTTCGCGCGACGCTGGGTGGCGACGAGGATTGTAGTGAGCTCTGCCGTACGCCAGATCTCGCAGGCATCCTCCGCCAGATCCAGGTGCTCGAGCAGGCCGGATTCAACGACCAGCGGAAAGAGATCATGGCCTTCTGCAAGCTCAATCGAGCCATGGAGGATGACGTTCAGTTCGTGATCTTCATGGAAGGCGGCATCGTCAGCTCGATTGTTACCGACTGTGAGTCGCTCGTCGGCAGAGGCATTGCGATTGTCGACTACGACACCGAGGGAGTGGATGACAGCCAATGCTTTTCGGTCGACCAGGGAGGTCACACCGAACAGGCCACTGGACGCATCGAGACGGTCGAATTCGGCGCCATTTCGAGTATCTTGGCATCGATCAACGAGACTGAGCCGGCGCTTCGCGAGTATGTCGCCGCGTCCGGCACGAAGCCAAACGCGTAGAGGGCGAACCTAGATTCCCGGCGCTGGTTGATCCGGGAGAAACACCATCCGCATCAGGATGGCCTCGGCATATTCCATTCCAGCCGAGCGGAAAGTCTTGGCGAGTTCCGTTTCGACGAAGGGTTGGAACTCGGCAACCCCCTCGCCGGTCCGAAACTTCTGCTCGAGAAGCTGGACGTCGCCGATGTCTCCGTATTCCTCACCGATGCTGTCGAGCGCTGTTTCGAGTGCAGATTTTTCCTCTGCCGTCAGGAAGACCAGGCCGCTTTCGAATGACTGCGGCGGATCCATCCAGACCCATGATACCGAGAACCGGGTTCGCGTCGTCGCGGCATCGGTTGTCGCAGGGAAAGATGGCTTCACGCCAAGGAGGCCTAGCAGCTGCATCAGCTCGTGCCGACCGACAACAATGAGATCGTCGCTGCAACCCTCCGTGTCGGCTGTATTGTTCAGTACCTCGGCAACCGATTTGATCTCATGCATGGCGTCCTCCATCTAGTGCTCGAAGGCGCCATCGTCATCTATCCATATGCAAGAGGCTAAATCGAACGCGCTGTTAACCTATTCACGCAACGTGCGATCTGATTTCACTAGCATTGAGTGCGATCTGCTGGCGTAATTGCCCGTGGCACGGGTTTTTGTGGAGTACGAAATGAAAATTAACATCAACGACATTGCCGGCATCACGGAACGTCGCCGTCAGCGTGATCGCGACATCGTGACCGAGATTTACAATCGCGCAGCGGCGAGGCGGGCAGAACGCGAGAACGGAGCACCCACGTCGAACTGACGGCGGTCAGTGGATGCTACCGCGAGTGCTCTCGTGCGGCATCCACGTTACCGTTTTAGTCCGGCTGATATCTCAATCGGCGCCACGAATCCGCGTCGTTGATGATCGAGCCGTTGCAATCGACAACGTCGATGCGCCTGGTTCCGAGTGAGGGAATCGAACCTTCATTATCTGATCCAAAATCAGATGTCCTACCTGGTTAGACGAACTCGGAGATGGCCGTCCCAGCAGGGCTCGAACCTGCAACCCTCGGATTAGAAATCCGATGCTCTATCCAGTTGAGCTATGGGACGCAAAAAAGCCGCCGGTCAGAGACGGGCGGCTGCAGACGTCAACGATGTGAAGGGATCAAATCTGTCGTTGTCGTGACATGCAAAGGCGCCGGCCCGCTCTGTATGCGGAACGCTGTTGCTGCCTTTGTCTGTGCGAGTTCGTCATCATGGATCGATGAATATGGCGATAGAGGCGCGACGTCAAGTCCATCGCGGAGCCCGTTTATGGAGATGGAGGCTGCCATTCCGACGCAGCATCGGGGACAGGCATCACCTCCGGTTCCTCTGTCGCTCGCCGCAACGAGACGCCTGGCGGTAATGGTGTGATCGTCATCAGTTCGACTGGCACACCATTGGCATCAACCGCAAGGACGCCCACCAGGTCGAAAGGCGCCGACATGACATATCGCTCGGCCGCTTCAAGCTCCGCGATCAAATCGGTGCGGATCGTCTCAGCGGACCAATTCGAGGGAATTCCTTTGACGGATTGGAATTCGTCGTTCCCGATCGACAGACCTCTACGGCGGACTTCGTCGATCATCTTTTGCGGCGAATAACATGGTGGCTTGCCGGCGGCTGCCAGGAAAAGCGGTCCCAGCGGCGACATGTATTTGGAGATCGATACCAGATCGACGAAGTCGCGCGCCTTCGTGCGACTGCTGGCAGCGAGAACTTTGTTGACGGCCAGGTCGACCTTATGGAGCCGAGCGCCCCACTCGTTGTCGCGAACAATTGGGAAAAACCGTCGCCTTGTCTCACTCATCCACTGGATTAGCGTGCTCTCACGGTCCTTCGAAACTACGGCTTCAACCACGCCATAGATTTCGATTTCGACACGAACCTTGAAGCCAGCCTCGCGCAAGGTTTCAAGGTCGATACGCGCCGCCTCGCCGATTTCTTCATCCGTGTCGTGGAAAATATCGATGTCGTCGGACTTGCGCGGCCAGTCTTCATTCAGCGCGAGGCCGCCGGCGACGTAGCTCGTCTCAGAGCGGTTCGCCGCCAAGCACCGCATGATCGCGCTTTGGAGATCAGTGAGGGCCATTCACAGCCTCCAACGGCAAACGGTCGAGAATCTTTCTGCCGAGAGCGAAGGCTCGCGCATCGCCGCGATCCATCAGCGCACCGGCAATAACCTTCGCCTTCGATGGCAGGTTAGGAAGCCGATCAAGATCGATATTGTCGAGGATGCGGACGCTATATTGCGACAGCGCCCGGACGATCAGATCTTCGATCTCGCGCTTCTCCGCCCGATGGCGCTCCCGAAGCTGTTTGGCGAATTGGAGAACCGCAGCGCGATCGCCGGGCGCAACAAGAACCTCGAGGCGCACCAGATCGGCGGCGCCGCCGTTTTCTCGATATCTGCGCACCCTGTCGCGCGCGCTCATCTGAAATGCCTCTTGTTGCAATATCAATACCTTACACGTATCCCGGTTACGCTTCAAGTGGGCTGGAATGCCCGATCGGCGGCGGCACTCCGGGCGAGAGAAAAGCAGTCCTTCAGCCTCTCGGTATCCATCTGGTTGAGACCGGCGCGCGCGGTCAACGGCGCGAGGTTGGCGACGATGGTCCTGGCCATTGTCTGCAGGAGGCCGGTCGCTTCCTCGCGATTGATTCCGAAACGCGGGGACGCGGCAAGCAGGCTTTCCACGGTCGCCTCACGCGTTTGGTCGTCGACCTTCAAGGCGAGGCGGCGATCATGGCTGTGGGTCGGCAACGGACAGACGTCATAGAGCGGTGAGAGCCGCCATCCAGCGTCATCCCAGAGGAAGCCATGGTTTCGCAGGTGATCGTCTTCGTTCTGCACGAAGGCGTTCAGCACCATCCGCTGCCAGATTTCGCGCATATCGGCCTGCACATGCCGGGCGGATCCATGAATCCGGATCGCATCGGCGATATCCGCATAGCCCCAGCGATCGCGGTCCTGCTCATGTGCACCGAGCATGGTCAGGGCTGAGACAAAATGCGTTCGTGCGAGCTCGCCCTGCTGCTTCGAGGGATGGCGGTCGAAACGCTCGATCATGTAGACGTCGCGGATGTTTTCAGCGGCACCCGGGACCTGGACGATTTTCGTCCGCGGCACCCGCAACCCGCATGTGCGGGCAAGCTCCATGGTCAACCATTCCGCCCTGACGACGGAGTAGGCGTCGCGCTCGCGGGAGAATTTGGCGATCCATGACCCGCCTTGCTCGACCACATTCGCCTTCGGCCGCGCGCCGCCCAGGGATGAGCCGCGTTCGATGAACCGCTTCAGGGCTTCGTTGACGTGATCGGCCTCGCGCGTGATCTGGGCGCGTTCCAGCACCTCGATGTCATCGAGCAGCAATTCCATGGAAAGCGTCTCGCCATGAATGTCGCCCGTCTGGATTTCGGCGAGTCCCGGCTTCCATGGCGCCCACCGCCGCGGGCCCGAAAGGTCCGGCCCGAAAGCCAGCGCGCCGACGCGATCCATGCCGCCGGCCGCAAGCAGATCGAAATCGGTGAGGACCCGGCCGCCGGCATAACTCTGGATCACGTGTTGGCCCCAGCCGTCGGGGGCGGCGTCGCGCACGCCGTTGAAAACAGCGAAGTCCGGCTCGGTCACAAAGGAGCGGCTGGAACCGGCGCGCGGCAGCGGGAGCTGAATGGGGTCGATGGCCACTCTATTCTCGCGCTCAAGATAGAGATTGCCATAGCGGAAGGTGGAACTGGTCTGCCGGCCGCGCTCCGTCACCTCCAGAACCCCGCAGGGAACGAAGCCGTCGGCGTCGAGCCAGATATAGACCACCATCGCAGGCATAGCGCACCAATATTAGTGATATATCATCAAAAATCAGCCGTTTGATGATGCTATATCATCAGAAATTGAAATCGGAGACCACCGGACCCGCCTCCGTTCCGTCACCCTCCTCGGGCTGGCGGCGCACCGGCAGCAGATTGTCGAACTCCCTGTTCACGGCCTGGCGGTCGGCCATCGGATCCGCAAGGCCTTCGAGTTCCCGCATGAAGCCGAGGACGAAAAGCGAGCTGGCCACGACGCCGATGCCGACGCCCGGGTCGCCCCTCTCGAGGCGCTGAACGGTCTGAACCGTCACCATCATGCGTTCGGCCATATCTGCGAGCGTCAGCTGTCGCCGCAGCCGCGCAAATTTGATCCGCGTCCCGAGCTCGATGAGAGCTTTCCGGACGCTGGGCGGCATGGCCTTTTCACTCATCGATGCCTTGCTCACAACCACCTCCATGATGATAAATCATCAAATTCCCGCCGAATATGATGATTTATCATCACAATGTCAAGGCCGGTGACCTTTAGACGGTCCGGATCGGTGCCAGCGGAGGCGCCTGAAGCAGCGGGACGCGATCAAGATGCTGATCGATCGCGCCGGTGATGCTCTGGTCCAATCCCGAATTGTCGCGGAACGCCGGCCAAATATCCCGGAGCTTCTCCGCCATGCCGAGCGCTTCCTGCGCCACGACTCCCTCAGGCAGGCGCGCCCTCTTTGCGAGGCGACGGAAGCTATCGAGGTCGATCTTTTCGAAGGATTTGACGCTGCCGACTTTCAGACCCATCGCGTCGCCCGGCAAATAGGTGAGCGTCGACACATAGTCGTAGGCAGGCGCAAGAACCGGAGTCCGACCGTCGGGATAGACGAAACTCCAGTTCTTCAGATGCATGTCGCCGTTGCCGATGAACACGTTGAAAACCAACCTGCGGATGAATTCCTTCATCTGCTCTTCGCCGGCGAAATGATTGATGACGGCCGCAATATTGGCGTAGCTGCGATCCTTGTACTTATCGACGGCGAATTGATTGAAGATCTGCGCAAAGTCCTCCTGGTGGATTTTGACGCCGTTGACCCGGTCGTAGCGGCGAACGAGCAGGACCTCTTTTTCGGAGACCAGGTTCAGCGGCACGTTCTCGACATCATCAAGAGGAACGATCTCCACCTCTGGAATCTCGATCCCAGCCTCCGCCGCGAATTTCATCATCGAATATTCGTTGGCGACCAGATGCTGGTAGCGCGCGGAGGGGATCTTCACGATGAAATCGTTTTGCCCCTTGTAGGTCGCGCGGAAAGTCGCCTTCACGCCGGGCGCCAGATCGATCCGGTCATTGGCGAAGAGCTTTCTCTGCGCGCCGGCGATCGCAATCCGGAGACGGAATTCTTCAGGCACATGCCCGCGGAAGTCCGACGGAAGATCGTCCAAGTGAGGCTCGCTGGCGGTGACGGCACCAGCCATGTCGACACCAAGCGTCCAGAGAAGAAAGAATTCCTGATCTGGGTGAACGCCGATCATCTGCGCCACCATTTCCCGATAGGCGCCTTCAGGGAGGAGGTTGGAGAAAAACGGCGGCAGCTTGGAGGCCGTCGAGCGCGGCGGAACCAGTTCGCCCGACGGCCCAATCATGCCGAGACTGAGCACGGGACGATCCTCCCGCGCGGCATATGCGTCGTCGAAATAGAACTCGTACCTGTCGTTGGGCAGCCTCAGTAGCTGGCCGACCAGCTCGTTCTGGAGCCGGACATCAAGGCTGAAAACCTGATTGGTGCGTGACATCCTCATCCTCCTCGTCATCTGCGTCGGCAAAGCCGGCGATGGCGTCCACGGCCGATTGCTTCTCCCGTTCGGCAAAAGGCGACGCCTGCGAATAGCGCTCGTTGAGCAGAGCCCGGACCGTCGGCGCGAGATCCGAGGGGATCACCATCAGCTCGCCGCCCATCGCATTGACCACCGCGCTCAAGGTCGAAATGCGCGCATCGAGGCCCTTTTCGATCCTCGAGATATGGCTCTGGTCGATGGTCGACCTGGCCGCGAGGTCGCGTTGCGTCAGCCCTCTGGCGGCGCGCGCCGCGCGGACCCAAAGGGCGATATCGGTGCTGAAGCTCATGATGCAAATTCCACATCTTTTTCGGCGTTGATGAATTAAATACCTCAAGACGCCGAGAAAGGCAAGCGTTAAATGCAAATACGACATCAAACCCCACGATGATGTAGTATTTGCCTCAACATTCTTCGCTTATATCCCCTCTCCGGCCACAACCAGGCGACCTCCAGACCTGTTCGCCGCCGCCGGCGGCGCCATCACGACGGCGACGACGTCGGCGGCGACTCCTTCCTTGCAGCAACGATGATCATCGTCGGCGCCTCACCAGGGGTGCTCGATGACGGACGTCACAAGAGAGGCCACCGCACCGTCCCGCGCGGAGATCGCGCGCTCGGTGAAGGATCGCCTGAAGTCGGCTACCAAGACGAACGGCATGACGATGAACCATGCTCTGGCAGCCTACGCGATCAAGGGTTTCCTTCGGCGCGCCGCCATCTCCGCCCATGCCGATCGATGGGTCGTAAAGGGCGGCAATCTCATCTTCGCGTGGACCGAAGACGCAAGACGCCCCACCTTCGATCTCGACCTCGAAAGCACGGCGATCGAGGCTCTGACCGTCGACGAGCTGGTGCGGATATACGACGACATCGCCGCGATCGACATTGCCGACGGCCTCGACATGTCGATGGAGAACAAGAAGGTTCTCAGCATGACCGGCGAGGGCGTGATCGGCTATTCCATTGTCGGGCAGGTGCGTCTGGGCGACAGTTCGATCAAAATGAAACTCGACTTCGGCTTCGGAGATGCCATTACGCCGGCGCCGAGCATCGCGCATTTCCCGTCACTCTTCCGCGGCGACGACAGCGTTCAGATGCTGACCTATCCCGTCGAAACGGTCATCGCCGAAAAGCTCCACGCCATCACGCGTTTCGGCCTCGAAAACACGCGCCTCAAGGACTACTATGACCTCTTCATTCTATCGACCACCATGGTGATCAACGGCGCCGACATGAGCGAGGCTCTCCGCAGAACATTCGCCTCGCGCAACTCTCGGCGCCCAAGCCAGAGGGCGATCGAGCTCAGCGGCGACCTCGACGGTCTGAGCGATGAGTTCGTCGCTCGATGGAGTCGGCAGTGGACCTCCTACCTGAAGCAAAACAGCATGTCCTGCGACCGGACGCTGGCTGAGGTCGTTGCTGAAATCCGAAAATTCGCGATGCCGCTCCTTGAAGCCGCACGCCGCGGTGACCCGCTCGACAACTGGGCCCCGACAATGCAGCTATGGCAAAGCGACGCCCTGATAGCGCCCGCCTTCGGTGTTGCATGATCCGTCATGGCCGTCCTCCCTACCTCGAATGCAGCTCAAAGGGCGAACGGTACCTGAGCGCCTTCTCCGCTAGAATTCGAGCACGCGGCAACCGATCGATTGAGGAAATCTATCAGGCAGCGAAAGTCTTCGCAGACGGCTCCACGGGGAAAGGATGGCGCGAGGCAAAAGGCAAAGTTGCCGTCAACGCCGAAGAAGTGCGCGGCCTCTACTCCGATCTTTGGGACGAGTACATGGCCGAAAATCCTGAGCTCCTCTCCAAGATCACCGCTGCATCCGGGTTGTCGGATCTATACGGGCAAGCAGGCCATGCCTGTCAGGCCACCGAGCTTTGGCGCATCCGCTGCGCCGCCCTGGCCGTGAGCGCCCAGGAAGATGCACCGCCAATCCAGCAGGACATGTTCAGTCGATAGGGCTCTTCCTTGCAGCCGCGACGTCTAGCTTCCTGCCAACAATCATGAAGCTGGAAGCGACACCATGGACATCAACGCCCGGATCGACGAAGCGAACAAGATCATTGAGACCATCGCCTCGCGCGGTCGTCGCTTCTTCTGGTCGCCCACACATGATCGTATCAGCCGCTTCATGGTTGCCGGTGAAACGATTTATCTGATCGACCATTACTCCGGCGCCGTTATCGATACGTCGGCCAAGGCTTGGCACGGATTCACCAACGGCGGCACCATGCGCGCGTTGATCGAGGCTCTCGCCCACTTCATCGGGACAGGAGAACCTGTCTCGCGGGACCATTTCGGCCCATGGCCGACCCGCAGTCACGGCGACCTGTGGGGCTATGGCGACAGCGAGATGGAAAAAGTGCGGCGCGCCGTATTCTCAAGCCCCGCAGTCGACGCCCCCCTTTCATTCCTGGTGGAGATGGATGCCGTCGATCAGCACACCCCCTTCACCGCCCTTGTACTCGACGAGGACGGTCACGAAAGCCTCGCTCATGTCTATGGGCTGGACGCCGAGGATGCCGCCGGCGAAGCCGCGGAACGTATTTCCCGGATCGGATCACGCGTGGGATCGCTGAA
>CAISYL010000238.1 GCA_903889655.1 uncultured Alphaproteobacteria bacterium
AGGCGATGGTCGGCGCGAAGCCCATCAGCGTGTAGTCGATGGAGAAGGCGAGGAGCGCGAGGAGCAGCACCGGCCGCCGCCCGAAGCGGTCGCTGAGATTGCCCATGATCGGGGCGCAGAAAAACTGCGTCGCCGCGAAGACGACGGCGAGCCAGCCGCCATAGACCGAAGCGGTGGAAATATTGCCGCCGGTCAATTCGACGATGAGCTGCGGCAGGACCGGCAGTACGACGCCGAAGCCGATCGAGTCGATGAGCACGGTGACGAAGATGAACGCCATCGCCCGGCTGGTATTTCCGCTGGTCATCGTCTCCGCCCCGTCGTTTTCGTCAGTATAACCGAAGCTTCGGGAAGGGCGCTAAGTCCGAAGGACGGAATTACATCGGACCCCGAAAAGCAAAATGGCCGGGCTTGAGGGCCCGGCCACTGATTTTTGCAAAACCCGAAGGGGGATTACGCAACCGCGAGGTTCGCGGCCGACGTCTTGCCCTTTTCGGTGACCAGCTCATAGTTGATCTTCTGACCTTCGTTGAGCGTGCTGAGTCCGGCGCGCTCCACGGCGCTGATGTGCACGAACACATCGCGACCGCCATCGGACGGCTGAATGAAGCCGTAGCCCTTCTGAGCGTTGAACCACTTCACAGTACCAGTAGCCATTTGGGTCTCCTTGCGCACTTGCGTGCGGTAATAACCACGCTCCCATCGCGCGGCTGATGACAACCTGATTTTTGGAAGTGTCTTGAAAGGCCCGTAGGGCAAATCAGCCAAGGCAGGCCAAAATGTCGATTGCGGGATCAAGCAGACAAGATTAACCCGGCCAAGTCAACACCTCCGGCCTGTGGAGAAGTATGAGCCAGCCTGTCTGCGCGGTTCGCAAACCCTTGGTCGTGTAAGGAAATTACCGGAGCGGCCGAACCGGCGTGCTACTTCTCGGCGCCTTTGCGCACGAAGGTGACGGCGTAAAAAACTTCGCCGTCGAAGAGATCTTTCGGCGCGCCGAGGCCTTCGATCATCTGGAAACGGCGCTGCACGATCTGGCCTTCCATGCGGTAGCCCTTCTCGCTCATGTTCCGGCGATGGAATTCCATGGCGGCGGGCGTGAATTCACGGGCCAGCACGGTGATGCGTTCGGGCAGTTCTTTCTCGTCAGCCATACCGTTGTCTCGTCGTCCTCTGGAAATTCAATCGATCGCGGGCGGCTCCGCCGACGCGCGGGCGCAGTATGGGGCGGGGCATCCGGCTTGTCGAGTATCCGGAGAAACGCTCAAAAAAGAGGCTGAGCCGGGGCGACGATCGAGCCCGCGAGCAGGAAAAGCCCCATCAGGAGGATGAAGAGTCCGCCCCCCACCTCGAGGCCACGCTCGATGCGCCGCGTCCAGGGATTGTCGGTCCGGCTGGCGATCCTGAGTGCGATATTCTTGGAAAATACTGTGGTGACGGCGAGCGTCGAAACGGTGATCGCCGTGCCGATCGACATGGCGAAGGCCGACAGCGCGCCGATGGAAAAGGCATCCTGCGCAAGTGCGAAGAGCAGCACGAGCACGGCGCCGGTGCAGGGGCGGAGGCCGACGGCCAGGATCATCGCCGTGATGCCGCGCCAGCCGGGGCGGGCGCCGATCTCCTGTGGCGTGGGCAGATGGACATGGCCGTGACGATCGTCGTGATCGTGATGGGCGTGAGCATGGTCATGATCGTGATCGTGATGGTGGTGAGCATGGGCGCGGCCGCGTTTCACCGCGCGCCAGAGGAGCCAGGCGCCGAGGCCCGTCACCAGCACGAAGCTCGCCTGCTCCATGAAGGGCACGGCGCCGGCGACGCTGCGGCGCGTCAGACCGAGCACCACGGCGAGAAGCCCGACGGCCACGATCGCCGTCAATGCCTGCACGAAGGACGACAGAAAGGCGATCAGCACGCCGCGCTTCATTTCGCGTTCGTCGGCGAGGAGATAGGAGGTGACGACGACCTTGCCGTGGCCGGGGCCGACGGCGTGGAAAATGCCGTAGGCAAAGGAGAGCGAAACGAGCGTCCAGGCGGCGGCCAGAGTATGTTCGTTGGCGAGCGTGCGCAGCGCGGTCGCCATGCTGCGGTAATAGCCCTGCTGGACGGTCATCGCATAGAGGAGCGGCGCGGTGACGTAGTGCCATGCTCCGCTCTCCTGCGGCGCTTCGGCACCGTCCGTCGGTTGTCCGAGCGGAGAGGAGGGCGCTGCGCTGCCGCCCGATCCCGATCCCGGCATCGCGAAGGGCTGGGCGGCGAAAGCCGACTCCGCGTTTCCCGCAATCGCCGCGAGACAAAGCGCGCAGAAAAGCGCGAGCGCCAATCCCATACTCCGACCGTGCATGCCCCTCATACTCCTACTTGCAGATCAGTGTCGCGGTGGAGGCGAAATTCCTGCCGAGACCGGCATTCTTTGTGCCGGTGAAGGCGCTTTCGGGCAGGCTCGTCCAGATTTTCTCGGCATTCGGAATCTTGAGCGTGGTCGTGCAGCCGTCATGCGCGCCGGACACCATGCGGATCGGATCCGTTTTCACATAGTCGATCGCGATGTAGAAGCTCGGATCGTAGATGCGGAACTGGACCGGCGCGGCCGCCGTCGCCGCAACGGGCGTTGCAAGCGGCACGGTGAAGATCATCGTGAAGCGGCCGAGTTTCTTGTCGTAGGTGGCGCCGGCGCTCTTTGCGGTCAGGAACTTCACCGGCTTGCCGTTGGCCGTCACTTCGGTGAAGTAGTTCCAGTCCTTCAGGTTCACCAGATTGACGTCGACGAGCTTTTCGAGATCGGAGGTGGCATAGCCGCCATCCGGCGTCTTCTTGAAGTCCTCGACCGCGAAGGCGGAATAGAACTCGTCGAAGACCCAGGTGACGGTGAGCGCGGTCAATTGCTTCTGGTCGTTGAAGGCGAGATCGGTCGTCATGTCGATCCAGACATGCGGATGGGCGGAGGCCGGCGTGAAGCCGCCCGCCCAAAGAAAAAGCGCGATGCCGAGGCATCGCGCTTTTGCTGGAATTCGTGGGAACATCAATTGGTGGGGCGGAGGTAATAGCCCGTGCCCTGCCAGCCCATGTCGCGCGAGGGGCTCTGCTGCGAATTGGTGTTGTCGAGGTTGGTTCTTGCCGCAGGATCGAACGGATCGGTCGAACTGTCGCCGCTCTTCACCGAGAAGTTGAAACCGCTATTGTCGCTCGCATTCGACACGCTCTGGTCGGTGAACTTGGAGGCGTTGGCCCCGTCGGTGTTCACCTGATAGGTCGTGTAGGCGAGGGAAGGCGTGGCGGCGACCACGAGGCCCGCGGCACCCGCCAAGGCAGCAAGAGCGATCTTGCGCATGTTCACACTCCGAATCTGAGCTGTTCCCGCACGGGAACCCTTGGCCCAAGCACATACCGGGCGGCTTGGACTGTCAAGGAAACCAATCTTAAATTTAGGAAGGTCCGAATTCCGGCGCCTGTAACGCCGTTCGCCGCCACATTCCGGTCACAATCCGGCGCCGCCAGCCCGAACCGGCTGGCGGCATCCGGTATCAGAAGCCTTCCAGCGCGGCGTAGCGGTCGCGGTGGAAATTGCCGTCGCCGAAGGTCGCGGCGGCAACGCGGGCCCGCTTCATATAGAGACCGACATCGAACTGGTCGGTCATGCCCATGCCGCCATGCATCTGCAGGCCCTCATTGGTGACGAGCCGGGCTGTATCCGACAGCCGCGCCTTGGCGAGGCTTGCTGCCTGCGGCACGTCGTTCCGTCGGGCTTCGAGCGCCGAGAGCGCATCGAGCACGACCGAACGGCAAAGCTCGATCTCGGCGAACATGTCGGCGGCGCGATGCTTCAGCGCCTGGAACGAGCCGATCGGCACGCCGAACTGCTTGCGCTCCTTCAGATAGGCGACCGTCTGGTCGAAGACCGCCTGCACGAGCCCAAGCATCTCGGCCGAGAGGCCGATGCGCGCGATATCCAGCACCTGTTCGAGCACGTCATTGCCGCCATCGACGGAGCCGAGGACGTCGTCCGCTGTGACGGCGACATTCTCGAAAGCGATGTTGGCCGCGTTGCGGCTGTCGACCATCTGGGTGCGCGTGACCGAGACACCCTTGGCTTTCGCATTGACGAGAAAGAGCGTGATGCCCGATCTGTCGTCGGTCTTGCCGGATGTGCGCGCGGCAACGATCAGCCGGTCAGCGACATGGCCGTCCAGCACGAAAGTCTTCTTGCCGTTGATCCGGTAGGCGGCGCCTTCGCTGGTCGCGCGCGTGGCGATGCGCGTCGGGTTGTGGTGCGCGCCTTCCTCGAGCGCGAGGGCCATG
>CAISYL010000239.1 GCA_903889655.1 uncultured Alphaproteobacteria bacterium
GATGCCGCCGCGAATCTCTTCGGTGACCTTGTGGTTGGCGAAGTCCTGTTCCATCTTAGCTACGGCTGGATCGAAGAACTGTTGCTTCAAGATAGCGGTGGCTTCGCGCACGAAGATGGGGTCGGCGGCGTTGAGCGCGGCGCCGCTTCGCTCGAAGGCTGGCGGCATTTGGGATGGGCGCTTCGAGATCAAGGTCGACGCCCTGCCGCGCCGCGCGGCGGGCGCCGAATGGCGCGCCTTGGGCGGGGAGGGGCTTTCCATCCTCGCCGGGCGGGACCTGTTGTCCGCCAACCGGAAAACGCTTCCGGCCGGAATGCCGAAATCGGTGCTGCCGGGCCTGCCCGCATTCTGGAAAGAAGGCGATCTTCTCGCCGTGCCCCACATCGGGATCGTCTCGGCCGGCCTCCGTGTCGCGGTGAAACTTGCCCGGCCGGGGCTTTTGCCGCACCCGTAACCCCCTCTTTACGCCGCGATGTCACACTCCAACGGCAGGCAAAGGGCGGGATTGAGGGAAACGGCACTTGGTAAACCCCGGGAAGAACCCTATCTTCTTCCACATTAGAAGGTCTCAAGAGCTGTGGCGGCCGGGTTTCGCGACTTGGCACAGCCCCTGCTAGACGTTCCGCCCAGATGCCGTCAGGTGACAGAAGGTCAAGCCGTTGTCCAATTTCAAGAATCTAGCTCTGTGGGTGATCATTGCGCTGCTTCTGGTGGCGCTGTTCAATCTCTTCCAGAGCCCGGTCCAGCAAAACGCGTCCACCGACATCAATTTCTCGCGCCTTCTCTCCGAAGTCGACGGCGGGAACATTCGCGATGTGACGATTGCCGGCGAAAACATCTCCGGCCACTACACCGATGGCCGCGCCTTCCGAACCTATGCGCCCGCCGACCCGTCGCTGGTCAACCGCCTTTATGACAAGGGCGTCCAGATCACCGCGAAGCCGGCCGAGGACAATGTTCCGTGGTTCGTCAGCGCGCTCGTCTCCTGGTTCCCGATGCTGCTTCTGATCGGCGTCTGGGTTTTCTTCATGCGCCAGATGCAGGGCGGCGGCGGCAAGGCCATGGGCTTCGGCAAGTCGAAGGCCAAGCTTTTGACCGAGCGCCACGGCCGCGTCACCTTCGATGACGTCGCCGGCATCGACGAGGCCAAGGACGATCTCACCGAGATCGTCGAATTCCTGCGCGACCCGGCGAAGTTCCAGCGCCTCGGCGGCCGCATTCCGAAAGGCGTGTTGCTCGTCGGACCGCCCGGCACGGGTAAGACTTTGCTCGCCCGCGCCATCGCCGGCGAAGCCAATGTGCCTTTCTTCACGATCTCGGGTTCCGACTTCGTCGAGATGTTCGTCGGCGTCGGCGCGAGCCGCGTCCGCGACATGTTCGAGCAGGCCAAGAAGAACGCGCCCTGCATCATCTTCATCGACGAAATCGATGCGGTCGGCCGTCATCGCGGTGCCGGCCTCGGCGGCGGCAATGACGAGCGCGAGCAGACGCTGAACCAGTTGCTCGTCGAGATGGACGGCTTCGAGCCGAACGAGGGCATCATCCTGATCGCGGCGACGAACCGCCCCGATGTGCTCGATCCCGCGCTGCTGCGTCCGGGCCGCTTCGACCGCCAGGTCGTCGTGCCGAACCCGGATGTCGTCGGCCGCGAGAAGATCCTGAAGGTCCACATGAAGAAGGTGCCGCTCGCGCCGGACGTCGAGCCGCGCACGCTTGCGCGCGGCACGCCCGGTTTCTCCGGCGCCGATCTCGCGAACCTCGTCAACGAAGCAGCCCTCATGGCGGCGCGTCGCGGCAAGCGTCTCGTCACCATGTCGGAATTCGAGGACGCCAAGGACAAGGTCATGATGGGTGCCGAGCGCCGGTCGATGGTCATGTCCGAGGAAGAAAAGCGCCTAACCGCCTATCACGAAGGCGGCCATGCGCTCGTCGCGATGAACCTGCCGGCCTCCGACGCGATCCACAAGGCGACGATCATTCCGCGCGGACGTGCGCTCGGCATGGTGATGCGCCTGCCGGAACGCGATCAACTGTCGGTGACGCGCGAAAAGCTCAAGGCCGACCTCGCGGTCGCCATGGGCGGACGCATCGCGGAAGAAGTGATCTTCGGCCACGAGAAGGTGACCTCTGGCGCCTCGTCGGACATTTCGATGGCGACCAAGATGGCGAAGGCCATGGTCACGCGCTGGGGCATGAGCGACAAGCTCGGGCCGCTCGCCTACCACGAGAACGAGGAAGAAGTGTTCCTCGGCCACTCCGTCTCCCGTCAGCAGAACATGTCGGAAGAGACGCAGCGCGCGATCGATGGCGAAGTCCGCCGTATCGTCGAGGAAGGCTATTCGACGGCCAAGCAGATCATCACCGATCATCTCGATGAACTGCACACCATCGCCAAGGGCCTCCTCGAATACGAGACACTCTCCGGCGAGGAGATCAAGGGCCTGCTGCGCGGCGAGCCGCCGGTGCGCGAACGCGGCGAGCCGGTCAAGGCGGATACGGGTCCTGTTTCCTCCGTGCCGAAGGCGGGCCGTCCCGCCGAGCCGGGTCCGGGTATCACGCCGGAACCGCACGGCGCCTGAAACGCAAGCTGCGAAAAGGTTATAAAGGGAGGCCATGCGGCCTCCCTTTTTCATGCCGGAGATGGAGGACACCGATCCGATGATGCAGAGATGGCGCCGCCTCGCAATTCTGACGCTGCCGTTCCTCCTCGCGGCCTGCGCAAGCTTTCCGCCTGCCGCCATCGCCCCGGCGAGCTTTGCGCCGCATCGCGTCGTCGCCGGCGATCCGCCGCCTCTGGCGCAGCCGCCTTTCATCGAGCAGCCGGAACGCATGGCGGCAAAGCGCGCGGCGGCGGCGCAAGGGCGCGTCGATCTGGTCTTCATCGGCGACTCGATCACGCAGAATTACGACCGCACCTCGCCGAAGCCGGCCGAAAACTACAAGCCCGTCTGGGACGCCTTCTATGGCGATCGCCACGCTCTCAATCTCGGTTACGGCGCGGATACGACGGGCGCCACTTTATGGCGTCTTCAGAAGGGCGAGATTGACGGCATCGCTCCGAAACTTGCCGTCGTGCTGATCGGCACCAATGACACGAATATCCGCAGGACCGCCGAGGAGGGCGCCGCCGGCGTCGAGGCCGTGGTTGCAGCTATCCACGCTCGCCTGCCACGCACGAAAATTCTTCTCCTTGGCATCCTGCCGAGCGGCCACTCCGTCGTGAAAACCCGTGCCGATGCCCGCATCAACGAAACGCTTGCCGCGCGCTACGCGGGAAGCGCCTTCGTCACCTTTCTCGACATCGGCCAGGTCTTCCTGAAGGACGGCGCGGTGGACACGGCGCTTTACACCGAGCCCGCCGGACATGAACTACACCCCAATGCACGCGGCCAGGCCGCGATGGCCGCCGCCATCGAGCCGACGCTCGCGCGATTGATGGGCGCGCCGCCGAAGCCCCCCGCGCCCGCCGGAAGCTGAGCACGGATCGCGTCGGCCGGCTCGTCTGCGGCTTTCCTGATCGACTGATCGACGGCCTGTAATCCCGCCGCCAATTCCGTCTGGACAATCGGGCTCGATCTCATTTATAAGTGATTACTCACAAATAAATGAGATCGCACCCTCGATGGGCCGCCACAAGAAGATCGAAGAGACCGATTTGCTCGCCACCGCCCGCGAGGTCTTTCTCGAGCGCGGGCCCGTCGGCGCGGCGAAGGAAATCGCCCGCCGCGCCGGCATCTCGGAAGCCGCGCTCTTCCAGCGTTACGGCACCCGCGATGCGCTTTTCTTCAAGGCGATGATGCCGCCAGCTTTCGCGGCGGAAGAGCTCGTCGCGCGCTCCGCACTCAACGCGCCGGACACACGCGCGGCGCTCGCCGCCATCACGCGCGGGGCGCTCGTCTATTTCCGCGACACGATCGGCGCCGCATTGGTGATGATGTCCCATCCGGATTTCAGGCTCGTCGAGGTTGCCCGCGCTCATGGCGGCAACAATCCCGGCGTAAAGCTCATCGCGGCGCTGGCTCATTGGCTCAGCCGCGAGGCGCAGGCCGGTCGCATCCATTGTCCCGATCCGCAGGCAAGCGCCGATCTCATCGTCGCCGCACTTCACAGCGTCGTGCTCTTCGAACATCTCGGCATCTACGACCGCGACAGCGGCGACCAACGGGCCGTCGCCGCCATCGACGCGCTCTGGCCCGCGCTCGAACCGGCAAGGGAGAGGAAACATGGGAAACGCTGAGACGACGATCGCGCGGACGGAATACGTGATCTCGCGAACCGTCTATCCCCTCTTCTTCTTCGGCGCCATCGGCGCGGCGCTGCTCACGATCGCGAAGGGCTGGAGCCTCGGCGCCGCAACCGGCGCCATCATCGGCACGACGGCGCTGACGCTCATCCTCCTCGAAGCGATCTTTCCCGCAAAACCCGAATGGCGCATGACGTTCCGGAGTTTCCTGCGCGACGCCAAATATATCGCGGCGGCCGTCGCGACCGGCGCGGCGGCAAGCTATGTCGGCGCGATGCTCGCGATCCATGTCGCCGGCGCGGGGCACAGCCCCGTCGCCGATCTGCCGCTCTATGTCGCGGTCCCGCTGGCGATCCTCGTCTTCGACCTCGTGCAATACTGGGTGCATCGCTGGATGCACGAAACCTCATGGCCGCTCGGCGGATTTCTCTGGCGCGTCCATGCCGCCCATCATCTGCCCGACCGCGTCTATGTCCTGATGCACCCGGCCGCCCATCCGCTCAACGATCTCATCGTCCGCCAGGCGATCAACATCGGCCTCATCAAGCTCATCGGTTTCAACGCCGACGCGGTCTTTCTCTTCTCGGTCATCACGGCCGTCGGCGGCCTCTTCTCGCATTTCAATCTCGACGTACGGGCAGGGTGGCTCAACTACCTCTTCACCTCGACCGAGCTTCACCGCTTCCATCACAGCGCCGATCCGGCCGAGAGCGGCAATTACGGCGTCGTCACGCCCTTCTGGGACATCGTCTTCGGCACCTTCGTCTACCGCCCCGGCATCCTGCCGGCGCGTCTTGGCGTCGACGATCCCGCAGCCTATCCGCGCTCCGAACAATATTGGCGCGTCTTCCTGCTGCCCTTCCGCCGGACGGCGCAGCGGGTGGCGTCGGGCGGTGCAACGCAGGGCGTTTGACGGCTTTCTTCCCGCCATGCGAAGCGGCATGCTAGAAAGCTCTCATGCAAGCCCCCGCGCCAAAGATCCTCGGCCCGAAAATCCTGGGCATCGTCAACATCACCTCGGATTCCTTTTCCGACGGTGGAAAATTTCTCACGCCCGAAGCGGCGATCGCCCATGCGCGCAAGCTCGTCGCCGAGGGCGCGGACATGATCGATCTCGGTCCCGCCTCCAGCAATCCCGATGCGACGCCGATCCCGGCGGAGGAGGAAATCCGTCGCCTCGCGCCCGTGCTCGATGCGTTGCTCGGCGACGGCATCGAAGTCTCGGTCGACAGCTACCGGCCGGAGACGCAAGCATGGGCCCTGTCGCGTGGTGTGCGCTGGCTGAACGACATTCGCGGCTTCCCCGACGCGTCGCTCTATCCCGCGCTCGCCGCGTCCGCCTCGCGCCTCATCGCGATGTATTCGATCCAGCAGGGGCAGGCCGATCGTCGCGACGCGCCGGAGGGCGATATCATCGGCCACATCTGTCGCTTCTTCGACGAGCGGCTGAAGGCGCTCGAAGCGGCGGGCATCGATCGCGCCCGCATCGTTCTCGATCCGGGTATGGGCTTCTTCCTCGGCGCCGCGCCCGAAACCTCTTTCGAGGTGCTGGGTCGCCTTGGTGAAATCGGGGGCCGCTTCGCTTTGCCGCTTCTGGTCTCGGTCTCGCGTAAATCCTTCCTGCGCGCGGTCACGGGCCGCGCACCCGGCGAGGTCGGCGCCGCGACGCTTGCGGCCGAGCTGATCGCCGCCATGAAAGGGGCCAATTTCATCCGTACGCATGCGCCCGCGCCCCTCAAGGATGCCTTGGCCGTCGCCGCCATGCTGAAAGATTCAGCAAGAATTCGTTAACTGCGATGAAGCGATAAGGCCCTATATTTGCAACGTTGCTGGCGGGGGAGGACAGTGCGCGCGTCGCACTGGCCGGTTTTGAGACACACGGGGAACGATCTTTGATGTCGCGTAAATATTTCGGCACAGATGGCATTCGCGGAACGGCCAATACCGGCTTCATGACGGCCGAGACGGCGCTGCGCGTCGGCATGGCCGCGGGCCGCGTCTTCCGCCGTGGCGAACACCAGCATCGCGTCGTGATCGGCAAGGACACGCGCCTGTCGGGCTACATGCTTGAGCCCGCTCTCACAGCCGGCTTCACCTCGATGGGCATGGATGTCTTTCTCTTCGGCCCGCTGCCGACGCCGGCCGTCGCGATGCTGACGCGCTCGCTCCGCGCCGATCTCGGCGTGATGATCTCCGCCTCGCATAATTCCTTCGAGGACAACGGCATCAAGCTTTTCGGTCCGGACGGCTTCAAGCTTTCCGACGAAGCCGAGCTTGAGATCGAACACCACATGGATAACGGCCTCGCCGACAATCTGGCAGGCCCGCGCGAGCTTGGCCGCGCCAAGCGCATCGACGATGCGCAGGCGCGCTACATCGAGCATGTGAAGCACACCTTCCCGAAAGACCTGACGCTGGACGGTCTGCGCGTCGTCATCGATTGCGCAAACGGCGCCGCCTACAAGGTCGCGCCCGCCGTCCTCTGGGAACTCGGCGCCGATGTCGTCACCGTCGGCACAGATCCGAACGGCTTCAACATCAACGACGAATGCGGCTCGACGGCGCCGGAGCGCATGTGCGCCACCGTGCGCGAACGCCGCGCCGATATCGGCATCGCGCTCGATGGCGACGCCGACCGCGTCATCATCTGCGACGAGAACGGCCGCATCGTCGACGGCGACCAGATCATGGGCCTTGTCGCGCGCTCCTGGAAGGAAGAGGAAAAACTCTCGGCGCCGGGCATCGTCGCGACCGTCATGTCCAATCTCGGCCTCGAACGCTATCTCGCCTCGCTGGGCCTCGGCCTTGCGCGCACGCAGGTCGGCGACCGCTATGTCGTCGATTACATGCGCAGCCACGGCTACAATGTCGGCGGCGAGCAGTCGGGCCATATCGTGCTGAAGGATTTCTCGACCACCGGCGATGGCCTCATCGCCGCGTTGCAGGTGCTGGCCGTCCTGAAGACGGGCAATGCGCCGGTCTCGAAGCTCTGCCATCTCTTCGATCCGCTGCCGCAGCTCCTGAAGAATGTGCGCTTCAAGAAGGGCGAACCGCTGAAGGAAAAAGACGTTGTCGAAGCGATCCGCGACGGCGAAGCTCGCCTCGGCGCCAAGGGCCGCCTCGTCATCCGCAAATCGGGCACCGAGCCCCTGATCCGCGTGATGGGCGAGGGCGACGACGCCGCCCTGGTCAAAGCCGTCGTCAACGACATCGTCTCCGTGATCGAAAGCCACGCGGCGTGATGGCGGGCGATCCGCAAGGCCGCGTCTTCATCATTGCCGGTTCGGATTCGGGTGGCGGCGCCGGCATCCAGGCCGACGTCAAGACGGTGACGGCGCTGGGCGGCTATGCCGCGACTGCGATCACCGCGATCACCGTTCAGGATACGCTCGGCGTCCATGCCATTCATGAAGTGCCGCTCGACATCGTGCGCGCGCAGATCCGCGTCGTCCTCGACGACATCGGCGCCGATGCGGTGAAGACCGGCATGCTTCATTCGACCGAGATCATCGAGATGGTTGCCGAAGAGATCGGCCTGCGCGCGCCGGACGCGGCCCTCGTCGTCGATCCGGTCATGGTCGCGAAGGGCGGCGCGGCGCTTCTCCAGGCGGATGCCGCCGTCGCATTGAAGCGCGCGCTCATTCCGCTCGCCACGCTCATCACGCCCAATGCGCCCGAGGCCGCCGCGCTCACCGGCCGGCGCGTCGACACGCTGGAGGAGCAGAAGGCCGCCGCCGACGCGCTGATCGGTCTCGGCTGCGAGGCCGTGCTGCTGAAGGGCGGTCACATCCCCGGCGATACGATCTTCGACGTGCTGGCGACCCAGGACACGCTCGAGGTGATGTCGAGCCCGCGCATCGAAACGCGCCACACGCACGGCACGGGCTGCACGCTCGCCTCCGCGATTGCGGCTTTCCTCGCGCAGGGCGCCGATCTCCGCGAAGCGGTGGAAGCGGCGCGCGACTACGTCCACATGGCCATCATGACCGCCCCCGGCTTCGGCCAGGGCCACGGCCCCCTCAACCACGCATGGACGGTGCAGGGGTTGGACGAGGAAGAGGGCGAATAACAGCGCAAGGGGATTCCCCCGCTGCCTACCCCCCTCCCAACCCTCCCCCTCAAGGGGGGAGGGCTTTAAGCGTGAGGTGGACGGAACTACTATCTCGCATGGCCAATGGACGAGCACGCCGGCTGCGACGAGATCAGACGGATGCGGAGCAACGACTCTGGTCCAGGCTACGGCGCAATACACTGGGCAAGGGCTTTCGTCGCCAACACCCGGTCGGTCGGTACATCGTCGACTTTGTTTGTCTGGAATGCCGGCTGATTATCGAAGCCGATGGCGGTCAGCATAGCGAAGATCGCGTAAGGCATGATGAGCTTCGCACAAGGTGGCTCGAAGAGCGTGGCTACAAGGTTATTCGTTTCTGGAATAACGACATCCTCGCCGACACCGATGGCGTCATCGAATTGATCGTCATCGCCCTCAACAAATGTTGATCAAAGCCCTCCCCCCTTGAGGGGGAGGGTTGGGAGGGGGGTAGGCGGCACGGCGAAACTTCGCCGGCATGCGCAAGGCAGCCTTACGAAAACCGCATCTCCATCAGCGGCAGGTTCCGCCCGGCGATGGACGCCGAAGGCACTTCGCCTGCGTGGTGGAAACCTTCATGCTCGTAGAAAGCGGCCGCGTTCGGGTCCGCTTCGACATGCACGAGCCGCACGCCGTGCCGCCGGGCATAGTCGAGAAGATCGCGGAGCAGCAGATGCCCGACGCCGAGCCGCACGAAGGCCGGCTCGATGAAGAGGTTCTGTACCAGCGCTTTCGCGTCGCGCACCTTCACGGATGAGAAGCCGGCGATCTTGCCGCCACTGTCGGCGACGCGGAAACGCTCGCGGGCAATCCGCCACGGCGTGACGGTCAGTTCCTCGCGGCAGCGCGACATGAAGTCGTCGTCATAGCCCCACTGGGCCTTTGAATTCATCGCGAGGCGCGACAGGAGCGGCCCCTCGTCGGGCCAGGCCGGACGAAGGAGAAGGGCAGGTGTGCGGCGATGAGTTGATCCCATGACTTTATCCTCCCACCGAAAAGGCTAACACGCGTGGCGCGCACTTTGCCACTTGAGTCTGCTCACAGAGGGTCACACGCGTCATTTTCTCGGTAAACGGATCATTTCGGAACGCCTCGCCTCGCCGATCAGGCCGGCGAAACGAGATCGGCCGGCATCCGGTCGAGAAGCGCACCGATGATCGAGAGCCCATGCCGCAAGGCTTCGCGGCTTTGCGGCTGACCGATGGCGAGCCGGACGTGGCGTGCCGCGCGGTCTGGACGACCCACCATGAAATCCTCCCCCGCCGCGATGGCCACGCCGCGCCGCCGCGCCGCCTCGACGAAGCTATGCGCCCGCCATGCCTCCGGCAGACGCAGCCAGACGTAAAGCGCGGCGGGGTGATGTCGGATCTCCTGTTCCCGCAGCATCTCGATCGCCATCGCATGTCGTGCGCGCATCTCGTCGCGCTGCCGTGCAACAAGATCGTCGGCGTCACCGTTCACGATGAGCGATGTCGCAAGCTCAGCCATGATTGGCGGCACGGTCTGCCCGAATCCATGCTGGATCGCGCGTGCGCGGTCGAGCTTCGATCGTGGCGGCTTCAGGAAACCGATCCGCAATCCGCAGCCGAGAGATTTCGCCAGGCTCGTCGCGTAATACGTGCCCTCGGGATAGAAATGCGCGACCGGCGGCGGTCGTTCCCCGAGCAGCGCACCGTATATGTCGTCCTCGATGATCGCCAACTCGTGTCTCCGCGCGATCTCCGCGATTTCAATGCGCCGCGCTTCGCCCATGATCGCCGTCGTCGGATTGTGCAGCGTCGGCACGATGAAGACCGCGCGCGGACGCTGTTCCTGCACCGCGCGTTCCAGTGCCTGTGGCACAAGGCCTTCCGCGTCGATGTCGACCGGCGCGATACGCCGTCCCATCAGCGAGGCCTGCGCGATCATTGCCTGATAGGTCAGCGCTTCGGTGAGCACGAGGTCGCCGGGCTCGGTTGCCGTCAGAAGCGCCGCGAGGATCGCCTGCTGCGTGCCCGAACAGAGAATGATCTCCTCCGGCTTCGGCGCGAACCCGCCGTGGGAAATCCATCGTGCCGCCGCTTGCGCATGCGCTGGCGCGCCACCCGGCGCGAGATAGGTGTTGAAGAGCGACGGTCCGTCCCGGCTCGCCGTATCGAGTACCGCGCGCATCGCCGCGCTCATGATCGATGTCTGCCCGACCGGTGCGGCGAGCGCCGCCTTCATCGCGACCTCGGCACCGTCCGCCGCATTGAAGCTTGCCGATCCGACGCCTTGCAGCGGTGCCCGGGCTTCGCGCGCCAGCACATAGGTCCCGCGTCCGACTTCGCCGGCGACCAGCCCCCGGCTCGCGGCCAGCGCATAAGCGCGCGCGACGGTGCCGACGGTCACGCCGAGTTCGTAGGCGACATCGCGCAGCGCTGGCAATCTTGCAGCCGGCGCCAGATGGCCTTGCGCGATCGCCTCGCCGATAAGATCGGCCAGGGTCCGGTAGCGCGGCCCCGGACGTTGCTCTTTCAGTAATTCGACAAGAGAAAATGTCATGGTGACAATAAAACAATTGAACCGGATGTCTCGCCGGATAGAGTGTCGATAATGGATACAATACAGGAATATGGCGGATTATAAAGCCGAATGTGATCTTATTGTATCGATACAATATGGAGTCCGAAATGAAAGCGCAGCTCTTCCAGGTCGACGCCTTCGCCAACAGAGCCTTCGAAGGCAACCCGGCGGCGGTCGTTCCGCTCGAAATCTGGCCGGAGGATGCCGTGCTGCAGGCCATTGCGGCCGAGAACAACCTCGCCGAAACCGCATTTTTTGCGCCCGAAGGCGCCGGAAGCGATGCTTTCCGCCTGCGCTGGTTCACGCCGACGGTCGAGGTCGATCTCTGCGGCCACGCGACCCTCGCCAGCGCTCACGTCATCCTCTCCCACCTCTCCTTTTCCTCACCCGAAATCCACTTCGAAACGAGGAGCGGAAGGCTCACCGTGAAGCGCGACGGCGACCTTCTCGCGATGGATTTTCCAGCCGCGAAAGCAAAGCCGATCCCGGAACCCGAAGGCCTTGCCCGCGCGCTCGGCGGCAAGCCCATCGTCTATGCGAAGACGAGCCACATCATGGCGCTCTTCGGTAGCGCCGCCGAGGTGGCCGCGCTCGATCCAGACTTCCCGGCATTGAAGAAATTGCTGATGCCGTCGGGCGCCGGCGTCATCTGCACGGCACCGGCGGACGAGGGGTCCGGCTTCGATTTCGTCTCGCGTTTTTTCGCCCCCGCGCATGGCATCGACGAAGATCCGGTGACGGGCTCCGCGCATTGCACCAGCGTTCCCTACTGGGCGAAGAAACTTGGAAAGACCGATCTCGTCGCGCGCCAGATATCGAAGCGCGGCGGCACGCTCTGGTGCACCGACGCCGGCGAGCGCGTCGTCATCCGCGGACGATGCGCGGATTACATGAAAGGCGAGATCGAGGTTTGACGAACGGCCCGGGCCTCGTCCTTCGAGACGAGGCTCTCAAGCCACCGCCATACCCAGCTCGAACACGGTGTCGTGCAACGGTTTTAGCGTCGAACGATGGCCGATGGAAATGAGCGTCGGCCGTTCCGGCATCGCTTCGACGAGACGATAAAGCGCTGCTTCCGATTGCTCGTCGAGCGCCGAGGTCGCCTCGTCGAGAAACACCATGTCCGGCCGATGCACGAGAATGCGCGCGAAGGCGAGGCGTTGCTGCTCGCCGCCGGAAAGACGCTGCGCCCAGTTGTCTTCGCGGTCGAGCTCTTCCGCGAAACGACCGAGGCCGACTTGTTGAAGCGCCGCGGCAAGATCGGCGTTGCTCAGATGGTCCGGCCTGTAGGGATAGAGGATCGCCTCGCGCAACGTGCCGAGCGGAATATAAGGCTTCTGCGGCAGGAAGAGCGGCTTCTTCGCCGACGTCGAAATCCGTCCCTTGCCGAAAGGCCAGAGCCCCGAAATTGCACGCAGCAACGTCGACTTTCCAGCACCGGTCGCACCCATGATGAGCAGCCGCGACGAGGCAGGAACGTCGAGATTGATGTCTTCTCTCAGTGTCGCGCCGCTCGGCAACCGAAGGTCGAGATGCGAGACGGAAAGCCCATCGCCGACGCCGCGCGCGATGTCGATTTCCGGTGTCTCGCCGCGCACGACCGCCGCACGGTGTTCGAACTGCGTAAGGCGGACCATGACCGCCTGCAACTCGGCGATATCGGAATAGGAATTGACGATGAAGGAGAGCGACGTCTGCACCTGATCGAAGGCGGTAGCGATCTGCTGGATGCCGCCGAACTCGATCGCCTTGCCGAAATATTTCGGCGCCGCGACGAGGTAGGGCACGATGATGGCGATCTGGTTGTAGCCATTGTTCAGAAGGTTGAGTTTCATCTGGCGCATCAGCACCGCCATGAAATTCTGATAGACCTTGCCGAAGCGTCCGCGCAGCACGCCGCCTTCGTGTGCCTCGCCATTATAGAAGGCGACGCTTTCGGAATTCTCGCGCAGCCGCACCAGGCTGTAGCGGAAATCGGCTTCGTAGCGTTGCTGGTTATAGGTGAGGCCGACAAGCGGCCGGCCGAGCTTCACCGTCGCCCAGGTGCCGATACCGGCATAGACGATCGCGCCGACGGCGGCATACCCCGGAATGGTGATCGAGCCGAAGCTCCCGAGCGGAATCGTGATCGGTCCGGAGAGCGCCCAGAGAATGGCGATGAAGGAAACGAAAGTGACGACGGCACTGAGCAGTCCGACCGAAAGGTTCAGAACCTGGCTCGTGAAGAGACGCAGATCGTCCGCGATGCGCTGGTCGGGGTTGTCGGTGTCTGCGCCTTCGATCTGCATGCGGTAATAGGCTTTGCGATCGAGCCAGCCGGCGATGTAGCGATCCGTCAGCCAGCGCCGCCAGCGGATCTGCAAGACCTGTGTGCCGTAGAGCGTGAACAGTCCGTTCGCCAGCGCGACCGCCGCGAAGACGCAGAAGCGGAACATCTGATGGAAGAAGACGGGCTGATTATATTCCTGCAGCGCATCGAAGAAGATGCCGCGCCACTCGTTGAGCCAGACGGCGAGGTAAACATCGAAAAGATTGAGCGCGACAATGGCGATAATGAGCGCCGTCGCGCTCCATCTCTCCTCCGACGTCCAGTAGGGTTTTGTCAGTTCCCATGCGTCGCGGAAGAAGCGTCGTTCGATACGTGGCATTGATCTTTCATCCTCGGCGTCATTGGCGCGTCACACCATAACGAAGCCGGACAGCGCCGGGGATGAAAGAAATTTCATCAAAACGTCTGGCTGACGCCGACAAAGAGTCCGCGGCGTGGTCCGAACTGCGGAGCCCCGACGCCGATCCCGCTGCCGTCGCGAATTTCGTAGACCTTGTCCAGGAGGTTGACCACGGCAAGCCGGATTTCAGGCCCTCCCATTTGTCCGGGAACATGGACCTTCTGGGTCACGCCGAGATTGATCTGTGTATAGAAGGGCAGATGTTCGGTATTCGCAAAGCCTTCGCGCAGGCCGCTACCGACGAGGCCGTCCGCGCTCAGCCTGGTATCCTGCGAGACCCGGTAAGAGACGCCCCATGACGCGGTGTAGGTCTGGTCGTGATCTAGATGCACGTAATGATCGGCAATAAAGGCCAGTTCGTCCGGATCGAAATTGAACTGGCCGGACACCACCTGTTTGCCCATCGCGCGAGAGATGGCAAGGTTCGCATAGGCATCAACCGGTCCCTTGTTGTAGGCGGCCGTGAATTCAGCGCCGTAGATTTTTCCATGCGCATAGTTGAAAGGTGTGAAGACCAGTGCCTGCCCGAACTGTCCTTCGTCCAGCAGGTTGGTGACGAGCTTGTAATAGCCGTCGACACCGAGCGTCAGGTGATCCGATAGGCGATGAGTAAGCCCGACATCGAAACTATGAGAGCGTTCCGACTTCACCGGATCGTTCACCGGGTTGGCGGCCTCGTTCGTGGTGCCGTTGAACTTCGCAACGGATGACGGCGCGACGAGTTCGAGTGGCGGCGGCGTGAAGGTGCGCGCATATCCGGCATGGAAATCGGTCGCACTGTCGAAACGGTAGACGAGACCGAGACGCGGGCTCAACTGGCTTTCATTGACATAGGCATTCACCGCGTCGAAGCGCAGGCCGTAGTTGATCGTGAGCGCATCCGTCGGGTTCCACTCGTCCTGGACATAGGCGCCATAGGTCATGCCGATCTTCTGGTTGTTGTCGACGACGGTCATCGGCGTTGTCGACGGCGAGCCGGGCGAGAAGGGAGCCTCGGTGGAAAAGACCGCTGAGGAATTATCCGCCACGGCGTTCTCATGCTGCACGATGAAACCCGCCCGCAGCGTGTGCCAATCGTTTATCTCGTAGCTCGCGTCGGTCTGAAGCCCCGCCGCGAGATTGGTGCGCAGGACGTCCGAGGCGACGCCGTTGAATTCGAGATCGCCGACGTTGTCGGGCGTGAAATGCACACGCGAATAGCGGACATAGGGCGCGATCTGATAGCTGACGCCGTCGGCGATTCCCTGAAGCGCCAGCGTCGCATAGTCGTTCTCCTCGCGCTGGTTCTCGTTGAGATCGGCGGAGGCAATGTCCGGCGCGCCGGCGACGGTGAAGGACGGCGTCTGATCCGGGTTGTTCGGGATCCGGAAGCGGCTCACCGACGTGCCCGCGATCATCGAGATGCGGGCCGAGGGATTGAGAACATAAGAGGAGTAGCCGAAGAAGCGTTTCTCGATGGCCTGATCGTGGATCGGCGACCGCGCGCCGGTCGGCGGCTCGACGCCGCGATCGGTGTTCTCATAAGTTCCGCTGAAGAAATAGTTCAGCGGCCCGTCATGCCCCTGATAGGTGAGCGACGGCTCGAAGGTGCCGTTGCTGCCTCCGTAAAGATCGACGCGGCCGCCATTTTCGAAGGCGCCGTTCCTGGTCGTGATGTCCACGATGCCGGCGGTGCGCGTACCGTATTGCGCGGGAAGTGCGCCCGTCAGCAGCGTCATCTTGCCGATGATGTTGCTGTCCAGCACCTGACCGAATCCGGTGATGCCCTCCGGCAGGAGAATGCCGTTCAACCGGTATTGCAGATTGGCGTGCTCGCCGCGCACATGGACTTGGCCGTAGGAGTCGCGCGCGACGCCGGGCGCCTGTTCGAGAATCTGGTTGAAGTCGGTGTTCGCGCCTTGCGGAAGCGCATCGATGGTCGCCGCGTCGAACGTATAGGCGCTGGTGCCGGTTTTCGGCGAGAGCGTATTGCGCGCCTCGTCGAGCCGTTTGCCGATGACGACGATGTCCCCGACGTGCGAGGCGCCGCCGTCTTGCGAAACGGAAGCGTGCTGTGCCGTTCCATCCGCCCATGCCTGCTGCGCATATAGTCCGATCGACGCGCCCGCCAGCGCATAGCCCCATTTCTTCATGTCGCGTTTTTTCACACCGTCACCCCGTGTCATGTTCTGGAAGAAGTAAGATATGTTATAACATATCATCCCCAGCAGAAAGGGGCGGAACGGCGAACGCAGCGGCAATTTCGGAAATTCGGATGGAAGAAAGCATCATTTGACTCGGCGCCGCGCCGGTCCTATATCGGCGGCGGGCCACCTCCCCCCACCGGGAGGCATCTATCTGGAAGGGTAGTCAAAAAATGACCGCCACTGAGCGTCCGGCCGCACGTCCGGCCAATCCGCATTTCTCCTCTGGTCCCTGCGCCAAGCGCCCGGGCTGGTCTCTCAAAAATCTCGAAAAAGCGCTTGTCGGCCGGAGCCATCGCTCGAAGCCGGGCAAGGCGCGCCTCGTCGAGGCCATCGAGAAAACCGGCAAGATTCTCGGCGTTCCCGCCGACTACAAGATCGGCATCGTGCCCGCGTCGGATACCGGCGCGGTCGAAATGGCGCTCTGGTCGATGCTCGGCGCCCGCGGCGTCGACATGCTGACCTGGGAATCGTTCGGCGAAGGCTGGGTGACCGACGTCGTCAAGCAGCTGAAGCTGAAGGACGTACGGACCCTCAAGGCCGATTACGGCAAGATACCGAATCTCGCCGAAGTGAATTTCAACAACGACGTCGTCTTCACCTGGAACGGAACGACCTCGGGCGTCCGCGCGCCGAACGGCGACTGGATCCCGGCGACCCGCGAAGGCCTCACCATCTGCGACGCGACCTCGGCCGCCTTCGCGCAGGATCTTCCCTGGGCGAAGCTCGATGTCGTCACCTTCTCCTGGCAGAAGGCGCTGGGCGGCGAAGCGGCCCACGGCATGCTGATCCTCAGCCCGCGCGCCGTCGAACGCCTCGAAACCTACAAGCCCGAATGGCCGCTGCCGAAGATCTTCCGCATGACCAAGGGCGGCAAGCTCATCGACGGTATCTTCAAGGGCGAGACGATCAACACGCCGTCCATGCTTTGCGTCGAGGATTACCTCGACGCGTTGAATTGGGCCGATTCGATCGGCGGCCTGAAGTCGCTGATCGCGCGCGCCGATGCGAACACCTCGGTCATCGGCGAATGGGTGCAGCGAACCCCCTGGGTCGAGTTCCTCGCCGAGGATGTGAAGACGCGCTCCAACACGTCGGTCTGCATCAAGATCGTCGATCCGAAGATCGTGGCGCTCAGCGAGGACGATCAGGTTGCCTTCGCCAAGAAGATCGCGGACATGCTCGACAAGGAAGGCGTCGCCAACGACATCGCGGGCTATCGCGATGCGCCGGCCGGCCTTCGTATCTGGGCAGGTGCGACGATCGAGGTCGACGACATGCGCGCGTTGATGCCGTGGCTCGACTGGGCCTTCGCGGAAGCCAAGGCGTCGCTCGCGGCCGCTGCCTGAGTTCCTTCGTATTTCCATCGACATGACGCGGCGTGGAGCTTTTGAAAAGCTCCCGCCTGCGTTCATCAGGAGGCTTTCATGCCCAAGGTTCTGATTTCCGACAAGCTGTCGCCCGCCGCCGTGCAGATCTTCAAGGATCGCGGCATCGAGGTCGACGTGAAGACCGGCCTCGACAAGGACGAGCTGATCAAGATCGTCGGCGATTACGATGGCCTCGCGATCCGCTCGAACACCAAGGTGACGCCAGCCGTCATCGAAGCCGCGAAGAAGCTGAAGGTCGTCGGCCGCGCCGGCATCGGCGTCGACAATGTCGATCTGCCCGCCGCAACGGCGAAGGGCGTCATCGTGATGAACACGCCCTTCGGCAATTCGATCACGACAGCCGAACATGCGATCGCGATGATGTTCGCGCTCGCCCGCGACATTCCGCAGGCGAACGCTTCGACCCATGCCGGCAAGTGGGAGAAGTCGAAATTCATGGGCGTCGAAGTGACGGCCAAGACGCTCGGCATCATCGGTTGCGGCAATATCGGCTCGATCGTCGCCGACCGCGCCATCGGCCTGAAGATGAAAGTCATCGCCTTCGATCCGTTCCTGACGGTCGAACGCGCCGCCGATCTCGGCGTCGAAAAAGTCGAGCTCGACGATCTTCTCGCCCGCGCCGATTTCATCACGCTCCATACGCCGATGACGCCGCAGACGAAGAACATCCTCAATGCGGCCAATCTCGCCAAGACGAAGAAGGGCGTCCGCATCGTCAACTGCGCGCGCGGCGGGCTCATCGTCGAAGCCGACCTCAAGGCCGCGATCGAAAGCGGCCATGTTGCGGGCGCGGCCCTCGACGTCTTCGAGGAAGAGCCGGCCAAGACCAACATCCTCTTCGGCATGGAGCAGATCATCGCGACGCCGCATCTCGGCGCCTCGACCAATGAAGCGCAGGAGAACGTCGCCCTTCAGGTTGCCGAGCAGATGTCGGATTATCTTCTCACCGGCGCGATCACCAATTCGGTCAACGTGCCGTCGATCTCGGCCGAAGAAGCGCCGAAGCTGACGCCCTTCGCCGAACTCGCCCAGCAGCTCGGCTCCTTCGCGGGTCAGCTCACGGAAGAAGGCATCACCGAAGTCACGCTCGAATATGAAGGCGACGTCGCCAACATGAACACGCGTGTTCTGACCAACGCCGCGCTGACGGGTCTTCTGAAGCCGCAGCTCGAAGACGTCAACACGGTCTCCGCGCCGGTCATCGCCAAGGAACGCGGCATTCAGGTCTCGGAAGTGAAGCGCGAGCAGCGTGGCGCCTACGAGACCTATATCCGCCTCACCGTAAAAACGGGGACGCGCGAGCGTTCGGTCGCCGGCACGGTCTTCTCCGACGGCAAGCCGCGCCTCATCCAGATCAAGGGCGTCAACATGGAGGCGGCCCTCGGCCACCACATGCTCTACGTCACCAATCAGGACAAGCCGGGCTTCATCGGCGCACTGGGTTCGATTCTCGGCAAGAACGCGATCAACATCGCGAACTTCAACCTCGGCCGCGAAGCCGCCGGCGGCGACGCCATCTGCCTCATCGAGGTCGATGCCGATGTGCCGGCCGCCATCCTGAAGGAAATTCAGGCCCTCCCGCATGTCGTGCAGGCGAAGACGTTGAGCTTCTGAGTTTTCTCCATGCAGAGACGCAAACGGGGCGGAAAGCAATTCCGCCCCGTTTGTTTTTTGGCACGTCATGCGCGGGCTTGGCCCGCGCATCCACGTCTTTTCGTCCTGCAGGAGAAGGGAAGCCGTGAATGCCCCGATCAAATCGGGCCATGACCAAAAAGGGAATTAGTTCTTTCCCGCTGCGGCTTCCAGCTCCGCGATCCGCTTGCGATAGGCCTCGGCGTCGCCGAAGGCGACGAAGCTCATGTATTTCTCATGCGCGCTGACGGCCTTCTTCGCATGCTTGATCGGGCACCAGTAGGCTTCGGTGCGTCCAGCGATCTCGCGCACATAGGCGACGAGGCCGTTCGCATAGGAGCAATAAGCGCAGTTCAATTTTTCCAGCGCGTTCAGATAGGCGAGATGCCCGCGGTCGAAGATCAGATAATCCGCACGCTTCACCTTCTCGATCCCGTAGGCCGGGAAACAGACCGCTTGATAGAAGGTTACGAAGATATCGAGCAGCACGAAAGGAACGATCATCGCATAAATGACCGGTGCGGTGATCACGACCATGGGCTTTGCATTGAGGATGTAGCGCGACAGCCGCGTCTGCAGTTCGCGGTGTCGCCTGAGGACTTCCTCCTCGAAAACGACGCGGCCATGCTCAAGGCCGTACCGGAGTTCGGCGCTCTGTCGTGACAGCTCCGCTTCCAGTTCCAGTTCGAGACCATGAATCCGGCTTATCAATTCATCGATCTTCGCGTTCATGACTTTCCTCCGGCCAGGAAAACGGCCACCACCAATATTGCAGGTGCGCTCACTTCTCCGGCAACGGAATGAATTCCGTCTCGCCGACGACCTTGTCGAAGCGGCCTTGTCTCCAGTCTTCCTTCGCCTGCTCTATGCGCTCCTGGCTCGACGAGACGAAGTTCCACCAGATGAAGCGCGGGCCTTCCAACGCCGCGCCGCCGAGGAACATCATGCGCGAGGGCTTCACCGCCTTCACCGTGATGCGGTCGCCGGGCCGGAAGACGAGGAGCTTCGAGGCCTCGAAGCGCTCGCCCGCGATCTCGATCTCGCCTTCGGAGAGATAGATCGCGCGCTCTTCGTAATCGGGATCGAGCGGCGCAGTCGCGCCGGCGGCAAGCGCGACGTCGACATAGAACCAGTCGGACAGGGTCTTCACATGCGACGTCGCGCCGAAGGCGGAGCCCGCGATCACGCGCGCGCGAATATTCTTGTCCTCGACGATGGGAAGGCCCTCAGCGCCGAAATGCTGGAAGCTCGGCGCCGTCTCCTCATGCGCCTTCGGCAGCGCGACCCAGCTCTGGATGCCGTAGACGCGCTGGCCGTCGCGGCGCTGGATGTCGGGCGAACGCTCCGAATGCGCGATGCCGCGCCCGGCCGTCATCAGGTTCATGGCGCCGGGCAGGATTTCCTCGACATTGCCGAGGCTGTCGCGATGCATGATCGCGCCGTCGAAGAGATAGGTGACGGTGGCGAGCCCGATATGGGGATGCGGCCGCACATCCATGCCCGTGCCGGGCGCCATGTCGGCGGGGCCCATCTGGTCGAGGAAGATGAAGGGGCCCACCATGCGCCGCTTCATATAGGGAAGGGCGCGCTTCACCTCGAAGGCGCCGATGTCGCGGGCACGCGGGACGATCACCATTTCGAGTGCGTCGCAGGCCTTGCGGTCGTCGGGTTCCGGATCGGTGGAAGGTTGCCAGCTCATATGCGTTTCCTTTCGGTCCGGTTGCGGCGAGGGCGCAGGATAGAACGAAGGCGGGCGGGATTTATAGGACGAAACCGCCGCCAAACCGCTTTCCTTCCTGTCACCGATCCGTTAGAAACTGCGAAAGCCCCCTGCCGAAAGGCATGGGGGCTTTTGGCTTGTTTGGGCATTCGTGGCCCGCACCTCAAGGCATTGAAAATCATGGCGAATGTGGCGGTTGTCGGCTCTCAGTGGGGCGACGAGGGCAAGGGCAAGATCGTGGACTGGCTCTCCGAGCGCGCCGATGTCGTGGTGCGATTCCAGGGTGGGCACAATGCCGGCCATACGCTCGTCATCGACGGCAAGGTCTACAAGCTCTCGCTGCTGCCGTCCGGCGTCGTTCGCGCGGGCAAGCTCTCGGTCATCGGCAATGGCGTCGTGGTCGATCCCTGGGCGCTGTGCGACGAGATCGGACGGCTGAAGGAGCAGGGCGTATCCGTGACGCCCGAGACGCTGCGCATCGCCGAGAACGCGGTCCTGATCCTGCCGCTTCACCGCGAGCTCGACGAAATCCGAGAGACCTCCAATTCCGGCACACGCATCGGCACGACGAAGCGCGGCATTGGCCCGGCTTACGAAGACAAGGTCGGCCGTCGCGCGCTGCGGGTGATGGATCTCGTCGATCTCGACGCACTTGAAGACAAGGTCGAGAAGCTGCTCGCGCATCACAATGCGCTGCGCAAGGGCATGGGCAAGGAACTCATCGATGGCAAGGCGTTGACGGCGCAGTTGAAGGAAGTGGCGCCGAAAGTGCTGCCCTTCATGGATACGGTCTGGCGCCTGCTCGACGATCTGAAGCGGCAGGGCAAGCGCATCCTCTTCGAAGGCGCGCAAGGCACGCTGCTCGACATCGACCACGGCACCTATCCTTACGTGACTTCGTCGAACACGGTGTCGGCGCAGGCCGCGATCGGCTCAGGCATGGGGCCGTCCTCGATCCACACGGTGCTCGGCATCACCAAGGCCTATACGACGCGCGTCGGCGAAGGCCCGTTCCCGTCGGAGCTGCTGGACGCGGTCGGCGAGAAGATCGGCGAACGCGGCCGCGAATTCGGGACGGTGACAGGCCGCAAGCGCCGCTGCGGCTGGTTCGACGCGGTGCTGGTGCGCCAGGCAATCAAGACGTCGGGTATCACCGATATCGCGCTGACGAAGCTCGACGTGCTCGATGGCTTCGACGAGGTGAAGGTCTGCGTCGCTTACAAGCTCGACGGCAAGACCTACGATTACCTGCCGGCATCCGCCGCGCTGCAGGCACGTGTCGAACCGATTTACGAGACGCTGGAAGGCTGGAAGGAAACGACCTACGGCGCGCGGAGCTGGGCGGATCTTCCCGCGCAGGCGATTAAATATGTCCGCCACATCGAGGAACTGATCGAAGCGCCGGTGACGCTGCTTTCCACGAGCCCGGAGCGCGAAGACACGATCCTGATGAAGGATCCCTTCGAGGATTGATTCCGGATTGCACTTGGTTCAATCCGGCACGTTTCGCGGGATTGGATTCAAATTTTAGGCAAAACGATAAGTTTTTAGCGAACGGACCTAAAAAGTCTTAACGGCCGCCCGTGTTTATGGAGGCATGTTGGTTCGCTCGCCTGTAAAGCTCTGGCATGGTTTCCGCGATTTCCTCGCGCCGAGGAATATCGCCGAAGCACGCCTGCGCATCGAGCAGCTGCGTTTCGTCGGCGAAACCGGCAGGCCCGCCCTCGTCGTTATCCCGATCATGGCGACCTTCCTGACGGCCAGCAACATGGTCTGGGCAGCGCCATCACACGCGCTGGCATGGCTCTCTGCCGTTTACTTCGTGATGGCCGCCAATGCGGCAGTCTTCAACCGCTTCCGGGAGAGCGATCCGCAGCCCGAACAGGCCGGGCAATGGACGCTCGCCTGCACCGCATCCATCCTGACGGTGAACATTCTTTGGGCCTGCATGGTGCTGCTCGTCTGGTCTCCGCACGACGTCGGCAATACGGGATATGTGATCAGTTTCCTCTGCGCGAGCCTCGCGGCGGCGGTGGCGATCTACGGGCCCGTTCTGCCGATCTCCCTGCTTTGCCCGGTGATCTACATTCCCTTCATGATTGTTCACGCAACGACCGTTGCAGGTGTTCTTTCGTGGCTGGCGCCCGCCAATCTCGCGGGATACGGGCTGATAATGTGCGGTCTCGCGTGGAGCATTCACAGAAGCGCCACGAACGGCATCAGGCTGAGGCTGCAAAACGAGACGATGGCGAAGGATCTCGCAAAGGCGAACGAGATTTCCGAACGCGCCCGCCGGCAGGCGGAAGAAGCCAATCTAGCGAAGAGCGCCTTTCTCGCCTCGATGAGTCACGACCTGCGGACGCCGCTGAACGCAATCATGGGTTTCTCCGATCTCATGCTGCAGGGCACATTCGGCCCGATCGCGCCGGCGAAGTATGTGAACTACGTTCGCGATATCCATCAGAGCGGGGAACATCTTCTCACTCTCATCAACGACATCCTTGATGTGTCGAAGATCGAGGCCGGCAAGCGCGAACTGGAACACGTCGAGGTCAGTCTGCGCTCCGTTGCCGAAGAGGCGCTCCACTTCGTCGAGATGCAGGCGCAGAAGTCCGGCGTCCGGCTGGACATGCATGTTCCGGCGCAGGTCGTCATGTATTCCGACGAGCGCGCGCTCACGCAGATACTGACCAATCTGCTTTCGAATGCGGTGAAGTTCACGAAGCCCGGGGGCTCGGCAACTGTTTTCGCGCGCTACCAACCGGATGGCAATTTGATGTTCGGCGTCGAGGATACGGGTATCGGCATTTCATCCGACGATATGTCGAAGGTGCTCGAGCCCTTCGGCCAAGCCAATCACTATACCAGCATCGAAGGCCACGGTACGGGCCTCGGCCTCCCGATTGTGAAGGGCTTGATCGAGGCGATGGGCGGGACATTCGGCATAGAAAGCACGCCCAATGTAGGCACGCGCGTCTGGGGAGAATTCCCGCCGAGCCAGATGGTCCTTTCGCGCGCTATCGCGTGAACGCCCCGCGGCGCGATGGCCGCGGAGCGGACGCGAGAGATCAGGCGACCGGCGCCGCCCTGACGATCTCGACGAAGATCAGTACAATGCCGATAATGCTGATGATCCATGCGAAGGTGCGCACATAGGCGATGCCGACATGATAGAGAACGGCATGCGCGATGCGACCCCAGAGATAGAGTTGCGCGCCGAGCACCGTGTTCGACGAATGGATGTTCGCGACATGCGCGACCAGCACCATGATGATGAAGATCGGCAGCGTCTCCAGCATGTTGTGATAGGCGCGGTCGGCGCGGCCCGGCCAGCCGGTCGAGGGCGCTGGCTCGTCGCGATTGCCGGCGTTCCAGGCGACGCTTTTCACGCGCGTATTCGCCGTCGACGCGATCATGATAAGAACGAACAGCAATACGCCGCTCCAGACGAGCGACCAGAGTTCTACAGTCATGGATTCCTCCCCCTGACATTCCGTGGCCCCCGGAATCGGGCGACCGGCGGACAGTCTAGACCCGAAGGAGGCGGTACGTCAGCGGCCCAGCAGCGCCTCGGCTTCGCGCATCAGCCGGGCGGTTTTCTCGCCCGCGGGCTCGACCCTGGAGAGACGCGCGGCCTGTCCGGCCCACATCTGCAGAAATTCGGCCTTCTTGTCGCGCGCGCTCGCGGCCACGAGGGGCGCCACCATGGCGCGCTGCGCGGGGAAGGGCGCGGCCCTGTCTTCAAACGGATGCAGCTCTTCCGTGAGCCGGTTCCTGATCGCGCGGGCGGGCCGGCCCGAAAAGAGTTTCGTCACCACCGTGGCGTGATCGGAAACCTCGCTCAACGCTTTCCGATAGAGCGCCGAGGTGCCGGCTTCCGGGCAGACGAGATAGGCCGTACCAAGCTGAACGCCGGATGCGCCGAGCATGAAGGCGGCGGCGATACCGCGCGCATCGCCGATGCCGCCGGCGGCGACGACCGGCACATCAACCGCATCGACCACCTGGGGAACGAGTGCCATGGTGCCGACCGTGCCGAGATCGACATGATCGAGAAAGGTGCCGCGATGGCCGCCGGCCTCGTGCCCCTGCGCGACGATCGCATCGACGCCGCCCTTCTGAAGCGCCTTCGCTTCCGCGACGGTCGTTGCGCTGCCGAGAGTGACGATGCCCGCGTTCTTCACGGCACGCATGGCATCGGCCGACGGCAGGCCGAAATGAAAACTCGCGACCTTCGGCTGCAACTCGAGCAGCAACGCGAGCTGTTCGTCGTTGAAGGCGGGGGCCGGAGCGGCGGGCGACGGAACGGCGCCGAGACCGAAATCTGCGTAGTGTTGCGAAAGTGCGGCCTGCATCGGCGCGGCATCGTAGCCGTCGAGCACCGGCTCCTGATGCACGAAGAAATTGAGATTGAAGGGCTTGTTGGTGAGCGAGCGGAGCTTGCCGATCGCGTCGCGGAGTTCGGCGGGCTTCATCATCGCGACGCCGAGCGAGCCGAGCCCGCCGGCATTCGAAACGGCGGCTGCCAGTTCCGGCGTCGAGGCGCCGGCCATGGGCGCGCCGATCAGGGGAAGCTCGATGCCGAGGAGGTTTTTCAGCGTATCGGGGAAGGTCATGGCCGTTCCTTTTTTACTTCACTCCCCTTGCCGGGAAGTCGGAAATGCACGTCTGCTTGCGCGGCCTCTCTCCCAACCCCGTATCGAGGGGTAGTCCGCTCCGCTACGTCGGCCGAGCCGTTATACAATTGGGGCTGCTATGCGGCCAGATGCGGTTGCTTGAGGAGTTGGCTCAGCTTGCGGGGCGTATCCTCCTCATCGACTGCTGTAAAGACGAACAGCTTCATGCCCGGCTGGTCGCCGACGGCGAGCATCGAAAATGCGAAATGCATCCGGCCGACATCCGGATGGTCGAGACGCTTCGTGCCCGCCAGGCGGTGCGCGACGTCATGCTGCGGCCACCACGCCGCGAACTCGGGACTGAGGCGCGTTAAACGCGCCACCAGTTCTTCGAAATCCGGGTCGCCGATATAGGGCGCGCTTTCGGCCCTGAACGTTGCAAGCGCGCCGCGGGCCACGTTCTCCCAATCGATGAACAACCGGCGGTGAGCCGGGTCGGAGAATAACAGGTCGAGCACGTTGGGCCTGCTGCCATCAAGCTCAGCATAAGGACCGATAAGAAGCTCGGCCGCCCTGTTCCAGGCGAGGACGTCCCAGCGCCAGCCGAGGACGAGGGCAGGCTGTTCGGTCAGGCCGTCTACCATGTGCCGAAGCGGTTCGCCGACATGTTCCTCGTCCGGCGGGCGTTGCTCCTGCGCAGGGCGGTCGTACAAGGAAAAGAGGTGATGTCGCTCGGCGGGATCGAGCCGCAGCACTTCGGCGAGCGCCGAGAGAACGTCGTTGGACGGCTGTATCTCGCGTCCCTGTTCCAACCACGTGTACCAGGTCGTTCCGACGCCAGCGAGCATCGCAACTTCCTCGCGGCGAAGGCCTGGCGTCCGTCGGCGAAAGCCTTGGGGGAGGCCGACCTCGGACGGCGCCAACCGCCCACGGCGCGAACGCAGGAAGGCGCCTGCCTCACGGCGGCGGGCGAAAGGATTGCCGGTCGTAGTATCGCTCATGACGTTATCCTAGCATGACGGATACCAGCATCAACGGGAGACTGTTTGAGGCATCGCGCCGCGCGCAAACTCAAGATCGTTCGGCGTGAGCGGAGCTGCAAGGGGCTGATGCGACGCAGGACCGGGATTCACTACGGAGCGGCCCCATGAGCCAAGACGCCGAGAACGAACGCGCTGCGATCGAGCGCATATTGCAAAACTACCTATCCCTCTTCTCCCAGCAGCGTTGGGATGAGTGGATTGATCTGTGGACAGATGATGGTGTTCTCGAGTTTCCCTTCGCGCCGACGGGCCGGCGCAGTCGCTACATCGGAAAATCCGATATTCTGGCCTACATGAAAGCGGTGGCGGTGCGGATGGTGGGACGGGTAAAGGTCGAAGAGCTCGAATACCTGCATGTGCACCCGATGCTTGATCCAGCAACAATCTGCATGGAAATGGGCCTCAAAGGCCGCATTCTGGAAACCGGCGCTCCCTATCATCAGAAATATATTTCAATCGTCGAGACGAAGGGCGGGAAACTCTCGCTCTACAGGGAATACTGGAATCCGATCGTCTCCATGGATGCCAATGGCGGCCGCGACGCATGGACCGCGGCATTCGGCAGCCCCGAACAGGAAGAGGCCGCATCGTGAGCGGCTTGATCCTCGTGACGGGCGCAACCGGCAAGACCGGCGGCAGCCTGGTATCGCAGTTGCAACGAAAAGGCGTGCCCTGTCGCGCGGCGTCCCGTCGCGGCGCTCCTCTTTTTGACTGGGAGCGGCCATCCACATGGGATGCTGCGCTGGAGGATGTGGCGTCCGTTTATCTCGTCGCGCCTCCGACCGTGAACAACCCCTATGATCTGATGCTGGACTTCATCGCGTCCGCGATGCGCAAGGGAGTTCGTCGCTTCGTTTTCCTGAGCATGGCGGGGCTTCCGGCCGGTGGGCCCGCTCATGGTCAGGTTCACCAATGGCTGAAGGACAACAGCGACGATTGGGCCGTGCTGTGCCCCTCCGCCTTCATGCAGAACTTCGCCCAGGGACACAACCTGGCGACGATCCGCGAGGAAGACCGGATCTATTCCAACACCGGTGCGGGGCGGGTTCCGTTCATCGACGCGAACGACATTGCCTCGGCTGCGCTCGCGGTGTTGACGGCTCCGACGCCGCCGAACACGGAGTTCGCCCTGACCGGCGATGAATCGATCTCCTACGATCGCGTCGCGGAGTTGATCGGCCATGCCTGCGATCGCCGGATCTCGCACATCCATGTCTCGACCGAGGAGATGGCGGAGCGGCTTGTCAAACGCGGCCTTCCCGAAGCCACCGCGGGCTTTCTGGCCTTCGCCTATGCCATGGTTGCGGCCGGCACCGAAGATCGGACGACGGATGCGGTTCGAACGCTGACCGGAAGGCCTCCCGCGACCTTCCAGACTTTCGCGGAGACCCATGCGGACGTCTGGAGGCGGGTCGGGTAGAGGACCGTACGGAGGTTGCGCGCGACCTTGAACAGTTGTGAAATTTCTTGACGCTTCCCTTTACCGGGAGCGTTTGCGGGTCCAAACTCGCCCTCACTCCGAGGGGGGCCGGCGCAACCGGCTGAGATGGACCTGATGCCGGTCCACCACCCTTAGAACCTGATCCGGGTCATGCCGGCGATAGGGACGGGAAGCACCGCCATCCTCCGCTTAATCCCGGATTTCCGACATCTTCTGGACGGAGATCCATAATGAACATTCACGCGAAGCCCACAGTTACCACCGGTCCGCTGCCCGCCAGCGTCAAAATCCACACGACGCCCGAGGGCTTTCCCGATGTGGAGGTGCCCTTCCGCGAGATCAGCCTTCATCCGAGCGCGAAGGAGCCGCCTGTCCGCGTCTACGACACGTCGGGCCCCTATACCGATCCGACCGCGCAGATCGACGTCGAGAAGGGCCTCGTGCGGGTGCGCGAAAGCTGGATCGCGGCGCGGAACGACACCGAGACCTATCGGGGTCGCGAGATCAAGCCGGAAGACAACGGCAATGTCGGTGCGGCGCATCTCGCCCGCGTCTTTCCGGTGACGCATGCGCCGCGCAAGGGGATCGCCGGCAAGCCGGTGACGCAGATGGAATATGCGCGTGCCGGGATCGTCACCGCCGAGATGGCCTATATCGCCGAACGCGAGAATATCGGCCGCAAGCGGGCGCTGGAAAACGCCGCGCACAAGCTGGCCGAGGGCGAAAGCTTCGGCGCCGACATTCCGGAGTTCATCACGCCCGAATTCGTGCGCCGCGAAGTGGCCGAGGGCCGCGCGATCATTCCGGCGAACATCAACCATCCGGAACTCGAGCCGATGATCATCGGCCGAAACTTCCTCGTGAAGATCAATGCCAATATCGGCAATTCGGCGGTCGCCTCCTCGGTCGCCGAGGAAGTCGACAAGATGGTCTGGGCGATCCGCTGGGGCGCGGACACCGTGATGGACCTTTCGACCGGCCGTAACATCCACAATACGCGCGAATGGATCATCCGCAATTCGCCGGTGCCGATCGGCACGGTGCCGATCTATCAGGCGCTCGAAAAGGTCGACGGCATCGCCGAGAACCTGACATGGGAAGTCTTCCGCGACACGCTGATCGAGCAGGCGGAGCAGGGCGTCGACTATTTCACGATCCATGCGGGCGTGCGGCTCGCCTATGTGCCGCTGACGGCGAAGCGCGTGACCGGCATCGTCTCGCGCGGTGGCTCGATCATGGCGAAGTGGTGCCTCGCGCATCACAAGGAAAGCTTCC
>CAISYL010000240.1 GCA_903889655.1 uncultured Alphaproteobacteria bacterium
TGGGCGAGTATTTCCGCGACAACGGCATGCACGCCGTCATCATCTATGACGATCTGTCCAAGCAGGCCGTCGCCTATCGCCAGATGTCGCTGCTGCTGCGCCGCCCGCCGGGCCGCGAAGCCTATCCCGGCGACGTGTTCTACCTGCATTCGCGCCTGCTCGAGCGCGCCGCCAAGATGAGCGACGTCAACGGCGCCGGCTCGCTCACCGCCCTGCCGGTGATCGAAACCCAGGCCAACGACGTGTCGGCCTATATTCCGACCAACGTGATCTCGATCACCGACGGCCAGATCTTCCTGGAAACCGACCTGTTCTATCAGGGCATCCGGCCGGCGGTGAACGTCGGCCTGTCGGTGTCGCGGGTCGGCTCCTCGGCCCAGACCAAGGCGATGAAGAAGGTCGCCGGCAAGATTAAGGGCGAGCTCGCGCAATACCGCGAGATGGCCGCCTTCGCGCAGTTCGGTTCCGATCTCGACGCCGCGACGCAGCGCCTGCTCAACCGTGGCGCCCGTCTGACCGAACTTCTGAAGCAGCCGCAGTTCTCGCCGCTGAAGGTCGAAGAACAGGTCGTCGTGATCTATGCCGGCGTCAACGGCTATCTCGACAAGCTGCCGGTCGGCGACGTCGGACGTTTCGAGGAAGAGTTCCTGCGCCATGTGAAGACGAGCCACATGGGCATCCTCGATGCGATCCGCACCGAGAAGCAGATTTCCGGCGATACGGAAGCCAAGCTCAAGGCGGCGGTCGAAAACTTCTCCAAGGCGTTTGCCTGAGCTGAACCGAAGAGAACCCAGGTAAAGGCGAATGGCGAGCCTCAAAGACCTTAGAAACCGCATCGCGAGCGTGAAGGCGACGCAGAAGATCACCAAGGCCATGCAGATGGTCGCGGCGGCAAAGCTGCGTCGTGCGCAGGAGGCGGCGGAAGCGGCGCGTCCTTATGCGCAGCGCATGGGCCGCGTGCTCGCCAATCTTTCGGCGGGCATGGCGGGCCAGGAGAATGCACCGAAGCTGCTCGCAGGTACGGGCAGCGACCAGGTGCATCTCGTGATCGTGGCGACCGCCGATCGCGGTCTCTGCGGCGGCTTCAACTCGTCGATTTCGCGGCTCGCGCGCGAGCACATCTACAAGCTGCTGCGCGAAGGCAAGACGGTGAAGATCCTCACCGTCGGCCGCAAGGGCCGCGACACGCTGAAGCGTCTTTTCGGTGACAAGATCGTCAAGAGCTACGAGTTCACGGGCATTCGCTACATCGGCTTCGAGCAGGCGGAAGACATTGCCTCGACCGTGCTCTCGATGTTCGAGGCGGGCGAATTCGATATCGCGACGCTCTTCTACTCGAAGTTCAGGAACGTCGTAACGCAGATCCCGACCGCGCAGCAGCTGATCCCGGCGACCTTGCCGGCGTCGGCCGAGGGCGGCGTCGATCTCGGCGGTGCGACTTATGAATACGAGCCCGACGAGGCCGAAATCCTCGCCGATCTTCTGCCGCGCAATCTCGCGGTGCAGATTTTCACGGCGCTTCTCGAAAACGTCGCGGGCGAGTTTGGTGCGAAGATGTCCGCGATGGACAATGCAACGCGCAATGCGGGCGAGATGATCAAGAAGCTGCAGATCACCTACAATCGTTCGCGTCAGGCGATGATCACCAAAGAACTGATCGAAATCATTTCGGGCGCTGAAGCCCTCTAAAGACGTTCCCGGACGGGAAAGATTAAGGAACTCGCATGAGCAACGCAGTCGGAAAGATCGCCCAAGTCATCGGCGCCGTCGTGGACGTGGAGTTCACCGATCATCTGCCGGCCATTCTGAACGCACTCGAGACGAACAATGGCGGACACCGCCTCGTTCTCGAAGTCGCGCAGCATCTCGGTGAAAACACGGTCCGCACGATCGCCATGGATACGACCGAGGGTCTGACCCGCGGTCAGGAAGTGCGCGACACGGGTTCGGCGATCTCGGTGCCGGTCGGCGAAGGCACGCTCGGCCGCATCATCAACGTCATCGGCGAGCCGGTGGACGAAGCGGGCCCGGTCAAAGCCGATGCAACCCGCACGATCCATCAGGACGCGCCGCCCTTCGTCGAACAGTCGACAGAAGCCGAAATGCTCGTCACGGGCATCAAGGTCGTCGATCTGCTCGCGCCTTATGCGCGCGGCGGCTAGATCGGCCTTTTTGGCGGCGCCGGCGTGGGCAAGACCGTGCTCATCCAGGAGCTCATCAACAACATCGCGAAGGCCCATGGCGGCTATTCGGTGTTCGCCGGCGTCGGCGAGCGCACACGCGAAGGCAACGACCTCTATCACGAGATGATCGAATCCAACGTCAATATCGATCCCAAGAAGGCGGGCTCGGCTGAAGGCAGCAA
>CAISYL010000241.1 GCA_903889655.1 uncultured Alphaproteobacteria bacterium
CGCACTGGTGGAGCTTCAGCTCCGGACCGACGACGATGACCGAACGGCCCGAATAGTCGACGCGCTTGCCGAGCAGGTTCTGGCGGAAACGGCCCTGCTTGCCCTTCAGCATGTCGGCGAGCGACTTCAGCGGGCGCTTGTTGGCGCCCGTGATGACGCGACCGCGACGGCCGTTGTCGAACAATGCGTCGACGGCTTCCTGCAGCATGCGCTTTTCGTTGCGGATGATGATGTCCGGCGCGCGGAGCTCCATCAGGCGCTTCAACCGGTTGTTGCGGTTGATGACGCGGCGATAGAGATCGTTGAGATCGGACGTCGCGAAGCGGCCGCCATCCAGCGGAACCAGCGGACGCAGTTCCGGCGGGATCACGGGGACGACGGTCAGGATCATCCATTCCGGCTTGTTGCCGGATTCGATGAACGCCTCGATCAGCTTCAGGCGCTTGGCGAGCTTCTTCGGCTTCAGTTCCGAAGTCGACTCCGCGATCTCCACGCGGAGGTCGGCCGCGATCTTCTCGAGGTCGAGCGCCGTCAGGATTTCGCGGATCGCTTCGGCGCCGATGGCGGCCGTGAAGCTGTCCTCGCCATACTGTTCCTGCGCGTCGAGATATTCCTCTTCCGAGAGGAGTTGACGCTCCTTCAGCGGCGTAAGACCCGGCTCGAGCACGATGTAGTTCTCGAAATAGAGAACGCGCTCGAGATCCTTCAGCGTCATGTCGAGCAGAAGGCCGATGCGGGACGGCAGCGACTTCAGGAACCAGATGTGGGCGACGGGCGCCGCGAGCTCGATATGGCCCATGCGCTCGCGCCGGACCTTCGACAGCGTCACTTCAACGCCGCACTTTTCGCAGATGATGCCCTTGTACTTCATGCGCTTGTACTTGCCGCACAAGCACTCGTAATCCTTGATCGGCCCGAAGATACGCGCGCAGAAAAGGCCATCGCGTTCCGGCTTGAACGTACGGTAGTTGATCGTTTCGGGCTTCTTGATCTCGCCGTAGGACCACGAGAGGATCCGTTCCGGGCTCGCGATCGAAATCTTGATCTGGTCGAAGGTCTGCGCGGGGACCGTCGGGTTGAAAATGTTCATGACCTCTTGGTTCATGCACGTCTCCTAGGGCCGCCAGGAAAACGGGGATCGCATCTTTCGTGTCCAGTGGGGCCGGCCGGACACGTACCCCGTATGTCTATGTCGTCGCTCCCGCGCCTGCTGGCCGGGAGCTGCGGCGCGCCTCTCTCGAAGCGCGCCGCTCGCTTTGTCGTTTAGCTCGCCTGCGGAACCAGCAACTCGACATTGAGGCCGAGCGAGCGCATTTCCTTCACGAGCACATTGAAGCTTTCGGGAATGCCCGCCTCGAAGGTGTCGTCGCCGCGGACGATCGCCTCGTAGACCTTGGTGCGGCCGGCCACGTCGTCCGACTTCACCGTGAGCATTTCCTGGAGCGTGTAGGCGGCGCCGTAAGCTTCGAGCGCCCACACTTCCATTTCGCCGAAACGCTGACCGCCGAACTGGGCCTTGCCGCCCAGGGGCTGCTGCGTGACAAGAGAGTACGGCCCGATGGAGCGCGCATGGATCTTGTCGTCGACGAGATGGTGCAGCTTCAGCATGTAGATGTAGCCGACCGTGACCTTACGATCGAACTGCTCGCCGGTCCGTCCGTCGTGAAGGACGACCTGACCGGAGCGGTCCACACCGGCAAGTTCCAGCATCTCGACGATGTCCGGCTCGTGAGCGCCGTCGAAGACGGGCGTTGCGATCGGGACACCGGCTTCGAGGTTGCCGGCCATCTCGACGAGCTGCTCGTCGTCGAGCGACGCGACCGTCTCGTCCTTGCCGTAGATCGTCTTCACCAGATCCTTGAGTTCCTTGATCTTCTCTTCACGACGATAGACGTCGAGAGCGGCGGAGATCTTCTTGCCGAGGCTTGCGCAAGCCCAGCCAAGATGGGTCTCGAGAATCTGACCGACATTCATGCGGCTCGGCACGCCGAGCGGATTGAGCACGATGTCGACCGGCTGGCCGTCTTCCAGGTAGGGCATGTCTTCCATCGGCACGATGCGGCTGATGACACCCTTGTTGCCGTGACGTCCGGCCATTTTGTCGCCCGGCTGCAGCTTGCGCTTCACCGCGACGAACACCTTGACCATCTTCATCACGCCCGGCGGCAGTTCGTCGCCACGCTGCAGCTTGTCGACCTTGTCGGCAAAGCGCGCTTCGAGACGCTCCTTGCCTTCGTCGAACTGCTTGCGCAGCGCTTCGATGTCGGCCTGCGTCTTCTCGTTGCCGACCGCAATCTGCCACCACTGACCCTTGGTCAGGTCGTCGAGTACGCCCTGCGAGACCTTCGATCCCACTTCGACGCCCTTCGGACCGGACACAACCTGCTTGCCGTTCAGAAGCTCGGCGAGACGGCCGTAGACGTTGCGCTCGAGGATCGCGAGTTCGTCGTCGCGGTCTTTCGCGAGACGCTCGATTTCCTCGCGCTCGATCGCCATCGCGCGCTCGTCCTTGTCGATGCCGTGACGGTTGAACACGCGCACCTCGACGACCGTGCCGGCGACGCCGGGCGGCAGACGAAGCGACGTGTCGCGCACGTCGGAGGCCTTTTCGCCGAAGATGGCGCGCAGAAGCTTTTCTTCCGGCGTCATCGGGCTTTCGCCCTTCGGCGTGATCTTGCCGACCAGGATGTCGCCGGCGCGGACTTC
>CAISYL010000242.1 GCA_903889655.1 uncultured Alphaproteobacteria bacterium
AGTTCCAGAATGCTGACAAGCGGACAGCGCATTACATCGCCGCCTTCGGCCTCCAGCATGGCCGCGAACAGGTCAAGCTCGCGGCTTTCCGGCACGAGTATTTTCAGCGCGCCGAGTTTGCTGCTCATTTCGCCACCATCAGGTCGCCTTCGCTATGTTCTTGCAACAGTTTCTTCAATTCGGGAATGCAGGAACCGCAATTGGTTCCCGCCTTCAGCCTTGCGCCGATTTCCGCGACGCTGGAAAGCTTCCCGTCGCGGATGGCTTCGGCAATGCTCTCTGCACTCACCGAGAAACAGGAGCATATGATCTTTTGCGATACAGCGGATCCATCCGGCGTCAGTGCGGCAAGAAGCGAAACGCGCTCCATCGGTGTCATCGCGCGGCCCAGAAACGCCTGGGCAACTTCTCTCGGCGGCAAGGACACACCCTCCGGCGCGAGGAAGAGACAGGCTTCCAGCCTGTCGCCTGCAAAGCCGGCATAACGGAAAACGGATTTTCTCGGATCGGAATAAGAGACAAGTTCTGCATCGCGCGGGATGCGCAATACCTGCCGCAAGATGTCTTCGGAGTGAATGACGGACGCGAGCGCGGTCCAGCCTGCGAGTTCAAAGGCGAAACCGGACGCAACCGGCACCTTCGACCAGTAGATCTGCTCGCCAAGTGATGGCGTCCCGTCTTGCCGACGCAGCAGAAAGCCCGTCCATTGAGTTTCGATCGCTGTGACCTGCACATCCGTCGCCTTGAGGTCGGGCTGGCCCGAAACCGGGTCCGTCCGGTCCATCACGAGCTTGCCGATCACGCCCGCCGACGAGAACTGGTCGGTCCAGTGCATCGGCATGAAGGCGTCGCCCGGCCGTTGCTCTTCCGTCACCGAAACGCGAAGAATCGCCACGCCATGTTCACTTTTGAGCCGCGCCAGCGTGTTCTCCGCAATGCGGCGAAGGCCTGCATCGCGCGGATGCATGGCGAGTTTCGGCGCGGCGGCGTGGGTCATCAGGTGCGGTACGCGTCCGGTGCGGGTCATGGTGTGCCATTGGTCACGCAGCCGACCCGTATTGAGCCGCAGCAATGATTGCGAGCGGCGTTCATCAAGGCCCTTCACCGGCACCATGCGGGCACGGCCATCCGGCGTCGGAAAACCGCCGCGCGCAAAGAGTCTCGGCCCCGTGCCGGATATTTCCCGCTTCGAAAGCGGCCATTGTAGCGGCGGCAAGGCGTCATAAGTCTCATCGTCGATATCGGCCAGGGCGCCGATGTCGAGGAGCCGTCTGCCGTCATTCTCGAACGCCGAGAGCGCCGCGTGTTCGCGAAAAATGTCGGCGGGCGTCCGATGAGCGAAAGCGTCTTCCCATCCCATGCGGCGTCCGACCTCGGCGAACATCCACCAATCGGGACGGGCGGCGCCGGGCGCAGGCCGGAAGGCGCGCTGGCGCGAGATACGGCGCTCGGTATTGGTGACGGTGCCGTCCTTCTCGGCCCAGCCTGCGGCGGGCAGCACGACATGGGCAAGCGCACTTGTGTCTGTCGGCCAGGCGTCGGAGACGACGACGAAGGGGCACGCTTTCAGCGCTTCGCGCACATGGTTTGCGCGCGGCATGCTAACGGCCGGATTGGTGGCCGCGATCCAGATTGCCTTGATCTCGCCGCGTGCTACGGCGTCGAACATGTCGACCGCCTTGCGTCCCGGCCGCGATGCGATGTTCGCGGTCTTCCAGAAGCGTCCGACACGCGCCACATCTTCCGGCGCAAAACCCATATGGGCGGCAAGCTGGTTTGCAAGTCCGCCGACTTCGCGCCCGCCCATTGCGTTGGGCTGGCCGGTTAGCGATAACGGTCCCATACCTGCGCGGCCAATGCGTCCTGTGGCGAGATGGCAATTGATGATGGCGTTGACGTTGTCGGTACCGGCGGCGGACTGATTGACGCCCTGTGAATAGAGCGTGAGCACGCGCTCGGTGCCTGCGAACATCTCGTAGAAGCGGAGCAGATCTTCACGCGCGAGTTGCGTTATTGCTGCGGCGGCATCGATCGAGGGAACCGACATGCCGGCCGTCTTCAGCGTCTCTCCAAAACCGGTCACATGCGACGCAATCCAGGCTTCATCGATCGCGTGGTTTTCGGCGAGGTGAACGAGCAATCCGTTAAAGAGCGAGACGTCGCTTCCGGCGGCAATCTGCAGATGAAGATCGGCGGTTTCGCAGGTTGCGGTGCGTCGGGGATCGATGACGACGACGCGGGTACCGCGTCTTTCCCGCGCCACTATCAGGCGCTGATAAAGAACGGGGTGGCACCAGGCCATGTTGCTGCCTACGAGAACGACGAGATCGGCTTCCTCGAGGTCTTCATAGCAGCCCGGCACAACATCCTCGCCGAAAGCACGAATGTGGCCCGCGACGGAGGATGCCATGCAGAGGCGCGAATTGGTGTCGATATTGCCGGAGCCGATGAAGCCCTTCATCAACTTGTTGGCGATATAATAGTCTTCCGTGAGAAACTGGCCGGAGACATAAAAGGCAACGGCATCGGGGCCGTGCGTTCTTACAGTCTCGGCGAAGCGCGTTGCGATGAGATCGAGAGCTTCATCCCACGCGGCCTCACGCCCGCCGATCGTCGGTACAAGCAGACGGTCAGGCAGAGACAGCGTATCTTTTAACGCGGCGCCCTTGGAGCACAGGCGTCCGTAATTCGCGGGATGTGCAATATCGCCCTTAAGCGCGCCACCGCTCACCATGAGGCCGCAGCCGACGCCGCAATAGGGGCAGGTGGTGCGGACGTCGCTCACACCGTCTCCCGAACGGGCAGGCCGACATAGATTTCGCCATCTTCGAACCGCACGGGCAGGGCGCGCGTATGGCCCTCGTCAGGTGCGGCCGCCTTGCCGCTGTCGAGCTCGATGACCCAGTTATGCAGAGGGCAAGTGACGGTCTCACCCGCGATGATGCCTTCCGACAATGGACCGGCCCGATGCGGGCACTCGTCTATCAACGCGAAGTAGGTATTTGCGCCAGTGCGAAAGATGGCGATCGGATGTCCCTCGTGGCCGAAGCAAAGCCGTCGCGCGCCGCGCAGCGGGATATCCGTTCCGAGACCGATCTTCTTCCAGGCAAACTCGGTCATAGTCAAACCACCTCCGGCATGCGCGCAAATTCATGTGCGTCCGCGCCCCGGGCGCGTTCGGCCCAGGGGTCCGCCTGCGCAAAACGCTGGGAATAGAGAAAACGGGCACAGAGGGCCCTGCGTCCCTCGTCATCATCGACAAGACGCTTCTTCACGTAATCGATGCCGACGCGGGCGATCCATGGCGCGGTGCGTTCGAGATAATGCGCTTCCTCACGATAAATCTGCATGAAGGCGCCAGCATATTCCATGACCTCTTCCTCGGTCGCGACGCGCGTCAACGGATCCGTGACGCGCACATCGATGCCGCCATTACCGCCGACGAGAATGTCGTAGCCAGCTTCGACACAGACGATGCCCATATCCTTGATGGTCGCCTCCGCGCAATTGCGCGGGCAACCGGATACCGCGAACTTCACCTTGTGCGGCGTCCATGAGCCCCAGCACATCTTTTCGAGTTTGATGCCAAGCCCGGTCGAATCCTGAGTACCGAAGCGACACCATTCGCTGCCGACACAGGTTTTCACGGTGCGCAAGCCCTTGGCATAGGCGTGACCGGATACCAGTCCTGCCTTGCCGAGATCAGACCAGACGGCAGGCAAGTCTTCCTTTTTGACACCCAGAAGGTCGATACGCTGGCCGCCCGTCACCTTCACCGTCGGGATCGAGAATTTCTCGGCCACCGATGCGATCGCGTGAAGCTCCGCCGGCGTGGTCACGCCGCCCCACATGCGCGGCACGACCGAATAGGTGCCGTCCTTTTGAATATTGGCGTGCAGACGCTCATTGACGAAGCGCGATCTGGAGTCGTCGACATATTCACCGGGCCAGGCACAGAGTAGGTAATAGTTCAGCGCCGGGCGGCATTTGTGACAACCCTCCGGCTTCTTCCATTCAAATGCGTGGCGCACCGCTTCCATGCTCTTGAGATGCCGGGCGATAATCGTCTGGCGTATTTCGTCATGCCCCGCGGTCGTGCATTCGCAGATCGCCGGGACTTTTTTCTCCGAGACGACGCCCGTTGCGTGCGCGAGCAACGCTTCCACCAGTCCGGTGCATTGGCCGCACGAGGCGGAGGCTTTGGTGTGGGCGCGGATTTCCGACAGTGTCCCGAGGTTTTTTTCCTTGATGGCGCAGACGATGCTGCCTTTCGAGACACCGTTGCAGCCGCATATCTGCGTGTCGTCGGGTATCGACGCGATGTCAGGCCCTGTGGCGGCGGAGCCGGCTTCGGCGATGGCACGGCCAAAAACCAGGCGGTCGCGCAGCGCGGAGACGTCCGTCTTTTCGCGCATGAGCTGCAAATACCATTGTCCGTCGCCGACATCGCCATAAAGCACTGCGCCGACCAGTTTCCCGTCGCGCAGAACGACTTTCTTGTACATGCCGCGATTATCATCGCGGAGGGTGATCTCGTCGTCGCTCTCATCGGCTGCCGTCAGCGCGCCTGCGGAGAAGAGATCGACGCCCGTGATCTTGAGGCTGGTCGACAGGGCGCGGCTCTCGAAGAGCGCGTCCGCGTCTCCCGCGAGTCTCGCGGCGCAGACTTTCGCCTGATCCCAGATAGGCGCGACGAGACCGAAAACCTGACCCCGATGTTCCACACACTCGCCGACGGCAAAGATATAGGGATCGCTCGTGCGCATGTCGTCGGCGACGACGATGCCGCGATTGACTTCGAGCCCCGCAGATTTTGCCACATCGACGTTGGGCCGGATGCCGATGGCGAGAACGACGAGATCGGCGGGGATGAAACGACCGTCGGCGAGTTGAACGCCCTCGGCGCGGTCGACGCCGGTAATCTCCTCGGTCTGACCTTCGGTGAAGAATGCGATGCCCCGACGATCGAGATCGCGCTGCAGGAGTTGCCCAGCCGGCGCGTCGAGCTGACGTTCCATCAATGTCGGCATCAGATGGACCAGCGCGACCGACATGCAACGCTGCTTGAGGCCCCATGCCGCTTCCAGCCCGAGCAGGCCGCCGCCGATCACGACAGCGCGCTTCCGGGTTCGGGCAGCTTCGAGCATCTTGTCGACATCGGCGATATCGCGAAAGGCACAAACGCCGGGCAAATTAAGGCCCGGAATGGGTGGCGCAAGCGGACGCGAGCCCGTGGCGATCAGGAGACGGTCATATTGCGCAACATGGCCGTTCGCCGTAGTGACGATGCGGGCCTCGCAGTCGATGCTTTTAACGGCATCGCCGGTCATGAGCGTGATGCCGTTCTCCATGTACCATTCGCGGCTGTTGATGACGATATCGTCGACAGTCTTGTCGCCGGCCAGCACGGACGACAGCATGATGCGGTTGTAATTGACGTGCGGCTCGGCGCCGAAGACGGTGATGCGATAGCGTGCCGCGCCACCGAGCTTCAGCAATTCCTCGACCGTGCGCATGCCGGCCATGCCATTGCCGATGACGATCAGATGTTCCCGGGAATCTGCGATCATGTTCATGACGACGTCCTTTAAATCCGAGCCGTGGCGAGGTCGCCGGATATGTCCTTGCGCCAGCGGATACGGACGCTGGTGATGCCGGCAAAGGCGGCAAGAGCGAGCAGTGCGAAGACGACGAAGCCCGCCATGTAGCTGCCGGTAAATTGCTGCACATAGCCGAGGCTGGCGGCGAGATAGAAGCCACCGACGCCGCCGGTCATTCCGACCAGACCGGTCATGAGGCCGACGTCGCTCCCGAAGCGTTGTGGGACGAGCTGGAACACGGCTCCGTTGCCCATGCCGAGTGTCGCCATGCTGATGATGAAGAGCCCGAGCGTAAGCGGGGCAGAGAAATGCCCGGGGCTGACGAGAAGCAACAGAGTCGCCACCGTTGCGTAGATATAGGTGAGTGCTCTGGTGCCGCCGATACGATCGGCGAGGGCGCCGCCGAAGGGCCGCGCGAAGGAACCGGCGAAGACGCAAGCGGCGCTGAAATAGCCGGCGATGACGGGCGAGAGGCCGAACTGATCGTGGAAATAGATCGGCAGGAATGACGACAGGCCGACAAAGCCGCCAAAGCTGACGCTGTAGAAGAACATCAACCACCACGCATCGGGAGATTTGAGAATGCGCACGTAATCGGCGCCGGTCTTGCGCGGCGGACAGTTGGGGCTGTTCCTCGCCATACTCGCAAAAAGGATGAACACTGCGAGGAGCGGCAGAGTGGCGAGGCCGAGCACGTTGATCCAGCCAAAGGCGACTGCGAGCGTTGGCACGAAGAGAGCTGCGAGAACGGTGCCCGAGTTGCCAGCTCCGGCGAGGCCGAGTGCCATGCCCTGATGCTCGGGCGGGTACCAGTAAGAGACCATCGGGAGCGCGATGGCGAAAGAAGCACCCGCGACGCCGAGAACCAGACCGAGCAGGAGAATTTGCGTGAAGCTGTGAATGCCGGTGAACCAGGCGAGGCCCAGGCCGAGGATCACGATCGCCTGCATGATGAGGCCCGTCAGGCGTGGCTGCAGTTGGCCGACGAGAATGCCGTTGATCACGCGCAGAAGCGCACCGGCAAGAACCGGCGTTGCGACGACGAGACCCTTTTGGCCCGCACTCAGATTGAGATCGTGTGCGATCAGGACCGCCATCGGACCGAGCAGCACCCAGACCATGAAGCTGAGGTCGAAATAGAGAAAGCAGGCGACAAGCGTGGGCAGATGCCCGGCTTTGAGGAATGCTGGTTTCATTGGAATGCAGCTCGCTGCAATCAGCGCAAAGGCACTGCCGGACCTCGTCCGGATGCGAACCGCCATTGGCCCGCTGCTACGTCACAGGCGGTCGCCCGCCCGAGTTCTGAAAAGGGTCCGCCGTTAGACGCTTTCCAACCGGCGCTGCATCACCGGTGCCGAGAGCTACGCAAAAGGCGGGCCAACTTCTCGAAAGGGCGGAAATGAAAGGAAATCCAAGCATTCGGGGAGCGAAGCAAAGCCGGCTGCACGGGCCGCCGGCGGCACGCGATGCCCAAGGCGCGGGCAGCTTCGGTCAATGATTGTGCATCGCGTCAAAGAGAGGCGGGTGCCCTGTGTGCGCCAGCTTCAAATATGGCGCCGTCGCAGAAAAGATCGGGGCCCATAGTGATAGAGGCGGGCGCGGCTTCGAGCTGCCAGTCGGCGGCGTGTGTGCCTTCACTCTTTATGTCGGCCAGAGGGGAGGGCAAACCGAGCGATGCGGCAGCCCGCCGATACAAATCTGGACGGTAAACCTCGGTCGCCAGCTTCTGAAGGTCGAGATCGCCCGCGAGCAAGCCCCAACGCGTCATCTCGAGCAAAAACCACAGGCCATGCGAGCGCCACGGGAAGGTCGCGGCATTGCGATAGAAACTCGCCTCGTTGGCGCGGGTGATCGCCCCGCCCGGCAGCGTCGACATGATCGCGTGGCTGTCGACGTTCAGATATTTCTGCCGAGATAGAAGCGCTGCGGTGTAGGACGCATTTTCCGGCGCATCGCAGAAGCGCGCGGCTCGCAACAATGCGCGCTGTGCACCGTGCAGGGCGTCGGCATGATCGTCTGCCCAACGCGACCGCACGGCGAAAGCTTTTTCAGGCGCGTTCTGCCAGATGTCTTTCGATGTGGCGATGGTCGCTCCGACGCCTGCTCGCTCGGCGATATCGCCCCAGGGCGCGCCGGCGCAGAAGCCGGCGATTTGCCCGGATCGCAGGGCTTCGACGGCCTGCGCCGGCGGAACCACGATGAGCTTCACGTCACGCTCGAGGTCGAGGCCGCCCGCAGCTAGCCAGTAGCGCAGCAACAGGTTATGCGTCGAATAGGCGTGTACGATTCCGAGCGGCAGGGCATTCACTTTTTCTTCCCGCAGCGCCGTCGCGAATGCCTGCGGCGGGATAGCATTGTCGCGCATGGCGACGGTGCGGATTCTGGCCGCAAGCTCCGGCCCGATTGTCACAGTATTGCCGCCGAGGCTGAGCGTATGCGGAATGATGAGCGGTTGAGCGACGCCGCGCAGACCGAGCGTCACCGCGAAAGCCAGCGGCGGCACGATGACTGCGGCATCGAGAAAGCCATAGGCGAGCTTGTCTGCAATGTTTGCCCAGGAGGGTTCGACCACGAGTTCAGTATCGACACCTTCTTCGGCAAAGAGGCCAAACTCGTGTGCCACGATGACCGGCGCGGAATCGGTCAATCTCAAAAGCCCGATGCGTAATCGGGTTTCGCCTGTCCGGCGCGACATCTCCACAACCTCGCTCATGGACCGCTCCTCCGCTTTGCGTCCGCTGCTTCTTCCTTCTCGACGAACTCGGCGACGATCTCGGAGAGTTTGCGGTTTTCGTTCATGGCCTTGCGCTGCAGCCAGCGATAGGCCTCCGGTTCGGTCATCTTCCGGTTGCGCATCAGAATCGCCTTGGCGCGTTCGATCAGGCGACGCTCATCGAGCAGCGCCTTGGCGGCGGCGAGTTCGATCTCGACATGGCGATAGCGGCGAAAGAGGGCGATGGCGGAAGCGAGAATTGGCTTCACATCCTCGAGCGCCACGCCTGAAAGATTATAGGAGCACACGCCCGCAGCGATGGCTTCCTCCGCGAAGGTTGGATCGCCGCCGCCCGCGAACATCACCACGGGCTGCGCGCTCGAGACGGTTCGTATGTCCTCCAGCGCGTCGCGGTCGGGAAGTGCCATGTCGACGATGATCAAATCCGGATGCAAACGCTCGACGGCCTCTGCAAGCCCCGGCCCTTCCGGCATGCGTATAACCTCGGCGAAGCCGGACTCAGCCAGCTTTCTTTCGAGCGCCCGCGCGCGCTCGGCATCAGTGTCAATCAGGACTATCCGGAGAGGCATGACGCCCTATATTTTACATATTTGCTCAAAAACGGCTTTTGACAAATCCCCTTCCCACACCGCATCGCGGGTTACGAAGGGCGTTTCCGAGGATTCTGAATATCTCCGGCTATTGACGCTGACGCAAGCGTCTGCCGAAGTTCACTGGTCTGCGCCCAGCGGGCGAGGGCATTGCCCAGGGCTCAAAAGTCCGCACGAAATTCCGCATGGCTTCTTCATCAAAAACCGATGCGCTGGTCGACCGTTTGTTTGTAGCGAATTTTCGATGTTGAAGCATCGCACGTCGGCAACCTACTGTGGCACCTGACATGGAATATAGAACTTTAGGCCGAAGGGCGAGAGCGATTGCCGGCCTACCGCCGCTTGGCGCCCTCTGCGGGCGGACTTCATCCCTATCGCTTCGTGTGCATCGATAGGTGTGCATCGATAGTGATTCATCTGAGGTGGCACTGTACGACGCTGACGAGCATTCGCGCGCGTCTTTAATCTGGTGCGGTTGCGGCACTGGCGTCGAGTGGCCTTAGGTTTCACGCTTGGTTAGCGGTCCCTCGCGACCGCGAACCGCAAGCTTTGCGAGATGCCGACTCCGGTGGCGTAGTGATAACTAGGGTGACGGCTCTCAAAGCGCGCACGGTGCGCACGCGGCGTCGGCTCGGTCATTTGATCAGATTTTCTGGCTGACGCGTGCGATCGCATCCCGAAACCAGATATGCGCAACATCGGAGTTGCGGTTGGACGCCCAGAAAAGGGCGATGTCGAGGATTTCCGTCTTCACCGGCGGCGGCATGATTTGCAGCCCGGCGACATTCTGAAAGCGCCTTGCGAGGCGCTCCTGCACCAATGCGATCGCGGATGTAGCGCCGACGAGAAAGGGCAGGGCTGCGAAGCTCGGGCAGGTCAGGAGGACCGAAGGCTCGACGCGCTGCCTCTTCAATTGCATCGCTTCGGCACTCACGGCCGCCTCCCGACCCGGTTGATAGCGGACGTGGGGCAGTTTCCGAAATGTGGTGATGTCGATCGTTCCCTTGATCGTCGGATGACGGCGCGCAGCGATGCAGACGAGCTTCTCCTTGAAGAGCGTGCGTGATTGCAGGCCCTCGCTGAAGAGGCGCGAACGCGGCGCGATGATGACGTCGATTTTTCCGAGCAGCATATCGGGCATGGTACGGTCGGCGAGGTCCAGAACCTGGAGACGCATGGACGGCGCCTCCTTCTGCATCAGCTTGAGGAGGGCCGGCACCAGCGTGACGGTCATATAGTCGGCTGAGGCGATGATGAATCGATGATCCGAAAGTCCTGGATCGAATGTGTCCGGAGCGACGGTCGCATCGATCTGGGCGATCAGTGCTGAAATCCTGGGCTTAAGCATTTCGGCCCGAGGCGTCATTTGCATCCTGCGGCCGACAAGCACAAGCAGATCGTCGTCGAAAGCGAGGCGCAAGCGTTTGAGCGCGCTGCTGACGGCCGATTGCGTGAGATTCAATCTGCCGGCCGCGCGAGTTACGTTCTGCTCCTTGAGCAGAATATCGAGCACGATCAGCAGGTTCAGGTCGAGATTTTTGTACATCAAGCGGATGACCTTCTGGCGTCGTCATGTAAGCGCCGAACTATAAGCAGAATTGATAATAACTATAATATTCATTGATTTCATAACTGAGCTCTGCGCGCCTAGCCTGTGTATCCGGTAACGAGACCGAGAAGCCAAATCAGGAGTGAGCGACAGAATGAATCGCATCGACGTACATCACCACCTGATTCCGCCGACCTTCACGCGCGTGATGTCGGAGAGAGGTCTGAAGGAAGTGGCGGGAGCGCCGTTGCCGAACTGGACCGTCGAGCAGTCCCTCGCCGTCATGGACGCGAACGGAATCCGCACGGCCATCACCTCTCTCTCGGCGCCCGGCGTCTATTTCGGAGATCGGCAGGAGGCAAGGGATCTTGCACGAAGCTGCAATGAGTTCGCGGCCGACATGGCTGCGCGGCATCCGGGGCGGTTCGGCTCGTTTGCGGTTCTGCCTATGCCGTTTACCGAGGATGCCTGCCGCGAGGCGAGTTATGCGCTTGATGTGCTGAAGGCGGACGGTGTCGTGCTGCTCGGCAGCACCGAGGGGAAGTTTCTCGGCGATCCCCATTTCGACGAATTGATGGCGGAGCTCGACCGGCGCCATGCCGTCGTCTTCGAGCACCCCAACATCCACAAGACGAGTAACGAACTCGACCTTGCGATGCCGGGATTCCTCGTCGAGTTCCTCTGCGATACGACGCGGGCTGCCGCGAACCTGATCCTGTCGGGGACGATGGAGCGCTATCCGAATATTCGCTGGATCCTGTCTCACGCCGGGGGTTTTCTGCCCTTCATCGCCTGGCGTCTCTCGCTTGCCAATGCGTTGCCGCAATTTGCCGTGTCGGCGCCGCAAGGCGTGTTGACCTATCTCCGGCGCTTCTATTTCGATACCGCGCTTTCGCCGTCTCCCTTCGCGATGGCGGCGTTGAAGGAGCTTGTCGACCCAAGCCACATCCTTTTCGGCAGCGATTTCCCGTTTGCACCGGCGATTGTTACGGGAATGGAGGTGGCGGCCCTGAAGGAGCTTGCGGTCTTCGACCGAGCCGCCAAAGCCGGTATCGACCGCGGTCATGCGCTGTCCCTGTTTCCCAAATATGCGCAGTCCCAGGAACCGGTCGTTCCCGCAGACAGACCGCAGGCTGGGAATTGGCTCAGGAACAGGGCGGCCCGGGGCGTTGTCGGGATCGCGAACTGGCTCAGGGACCGCTGACGATGCGGCGGGATGTCCCGATGATCCGCGCTTGACCGGAATGATCGTCGCTAGTATCTGTAACGAACGTTCCAGACAGGAATCGCTCATGAAGAACACCGACATCATGTTGACCTTGAAGGAAGAACAGGGCGTTCAGTCCCGACGGCACATCCTAGAAGCAGCGCTCGATCTCATGGCGCAGCGGGGCTATGCCGGGGCCAGCATTTCGGCGATCAGCAAGCAGTCGGGCCTGCCGGTCAGCTCGATCTATTGGCATTTCGAGAGCAAGGAAGGCCTTCTGGCAGCCGTTCTCGAGGACGGGGCGCGTAACTTCGTCGACGGCCTGCCGAAATTTGAAAAGCTGAAAGGGTCGCATCGGGAACGTGTCGGCCTGCTGATGCGCGACCTGGCCCGGCGGCTCGGATCCCAGCCGCGTTTCCTGCGTCTGCTAATCCTGATGGGGCTCGAACACCGTCATTCGGATTCAGCCGTTCTGGAAAACATCCGGAGCATCCGCCGGCAGACGATCGAAGGGAGCGCTCGCTCCATCGCCAATACAATCCTTGCCGGACATCCCGAAAAGGATGAATTCGCGCGCAAGCTCGCGACCCTGTTGCTGGTCATCGCCGATGGCGCCTTCATCGCCCATCAGATCGATCCGAATTTCAATCTCGAAGAGCTGTTCGAGCTCCAGTTCCAGGCGCTGGCGGCCATGCTTCCGCCCGACCGGTAATCGCCAGAAACACAAAACGTGGAGGAAACCAGAATGTCCGAAGCACTGAAGCAGGCACCCCGCACTGTTGAAGATCGGCCGACGCCGGAAGAACTCGTCCAGCGCGCGCGGGACATGATCCCGACATTGCGCGCGCGGGCGCAGCGCTGCGAAGTCGATCGCCGCGTTCCCGACGAGACGGTCGCCGAGTTCAAGCAGGCGGGATTTTTCCGCGTCCTCCAGCCTGCCATCTATGGCGGCTATGAGATGGATCCGATGGTGGCCTATGACATCACCATCGAACTCGCGAAGGGGTGCCCTTCGAGCGCCTGGATTTATGGTGTGGTCGGCGTTCATCAGTGGGAAATGGCACTCTTCCCGCGTCAGGTCACGGAGGAAATCTGGGGCAAGGATACCGAGGTCCTGATCTCATCCTCCTATGCGCCCACCGGAAAGATCGAACGCGCGCCGGGCGGCTATCGCCTGAGTGGCCGCTGGGGCTTTTCGAGCGGTTGCGATCATTGCGACTGGGTAATTCTCGGGGGCGGCCTTGTGCCGCCGAAAGAGGAAGGCGGTCTGCCTGACGCGGTCGTCGTCATTCTGCCGCGCAGCGATTATCGCATTGACGATACCTGGCATGTTGCGGGCCTCGCCGGCACGGGCAGCAAGGACATCGTCGTCGATAATGCCTTCATTCCGGAATATCGGACGCATTCGGTCGTCACGCCTCACGCTGATCCGAGCGTCGTCGGCGAGGGCGGGCTTGCCGAGACCTACAAGCTGCCGTTCCCCGTCGTCTTCAGCAACGCGATTTCGACGGCGACAATTGGCATGGCTCTGGGGGCGCTCGACGTTTATCTCGAACAGTCCCGCAAGCGCGTGACGCTTTTCGACGGTGCGCAGGTCGCCAACGATCCCTTCGCCCAGCATCGCGGCGCGGCGGCGGAAGCGGCCATCAACGGCATCCGCCTCCAACTCAGGGCGAATTTCGAGGAGATGCGGGAAATGGTCCGTAGGGGCGAGCCGATTGGCATGGATCGCCGGGCCCGGTATCGCTGGGATTCGGCCAACATGGCGCGCGTCTGTGCGAGGGCGGTGGCGAGCCTCTTCGAAGGCATGGGCGGTCGTTCGCTCTATCTCGACAATCCGATGCAGCGTTTCTTCCGCGACGTTCATGCGGCGACCGTTCACGGCTTCCTCAATCCGGAGAAGCTCGGCGTGAATTACGGCCGCGTGCAGCTCGGCCTGGACGGCACCGATCTGACAGTCTGAACGGGAGGAAGAAAATGGCCAATCTGGAGATGGGATATGTCGGGCTGGAAGTCAGCAGCTTCGATAAATGGGAAGCATTCGCTCGCGATATTCTGGGCGTGATGGTCGCGCGCAATGCCGATGGAACGATGTCGTTCCGCATCGACAACCATGCGCGACGCATCATCCTGACCGAGGGGCCACTCGACGATCTCGCCTATATCGGTTGGGAAGCGCCCGACCGGAAGGCGTTCGAAGAGGTTTTGGCCCGCCTGCGCGGCGCCGGTGTTGCTCTTGAATCCGGCAGCGCGGAGGAGGCCGCCCGCCGTGCCGTCGGCAGCTTCGTCCGGTTCATGGATCCGAACGGCATCCCGCAGGAGCTCTATGTCGATGCAGCGCAGGCCCCTGAGATCTTCAAATCGGAGCTCGTGCCGGAAGGCTTCGTTACGGAAGGCCAGGGCGTCGGTCATTTCGCTTTGGTGGTGAAGAACCGCGCGGAATCAACGCGGTTCTATTGCGATCTCCTGGGCATGCGCATCAGCGACTATATCGAAACGGAGATCATGGGGTTTCCGCTGGATCTGACCTTTCTTCATTGCAACCCGCGGCATCACACGCTTGCGCTGGCCGAGGTTCCGCTCCCGAAGCGCATCCAGCACATGATGTTGCAGGTGAAATCGGAGCTCCGAGTCGGCAAGGCCTATGACCGATGCCTTGAGACCAAGCAACCGATAGCTCTCACGCTCGGTGAACATCCGAACGACCGGATGTTCTCTTTTTATGTCACCACGCCCTCGGGCTTCGATCTCGAATACGGAACGGACGGCATCGAAATCGACGATGCGAACTGGACGGTGAAGACGTTCGACAAATTGAGCACCTGGGGGCATCGGCCCGTCGGTCTGCTTGGCGAAACGGCACGTTGAGTATCGTCGAAAGGATGGATGAATGTCTTCGGGTTCCGCGGCCGAACACGTAAATACACCGATGCAAGAGATCGAGGTTGCCCGACTTCTCTTGGAAGCCCGACGCGAGCGCCGGCCGATTTCCTCGATAGCCCACCTGTTCCCCGCGGGTTCGCTCGAAGCGGCCTACCGCGTTCAAAAAATCAATGCCGATGCCGCGCGGGCGCACGGTCTGCGGCAAGTCGGACGCAAGATAGGCCTCACGTCGCTTTCTGTTCAAAGGCAGCTCGGCGTCGATCAGCCGGATTGCGGCGTCCTGTTTGAAGATATGTGGTTTAGCGACGGAGATGTCCTCCCGATCGAACGTTTGATGCAGCCGCGCATCGAGGCGGAAATTGCTTTTGTGCTGGGGCGCGATGTGACGGTGGATGGAGCATCGCACGAGCAATTGCAGGCGGCGATCGATCATGTCGTTGTCGCGGCCGAGATTGTGGACAGCGCCATTGCCGGCTGGAAGATCAGCCTAGTCGACACTGTTGCAGACAATGCCTCCTGCGGCCTGTTCGCGCTCGGTAATCAACGGCACAGTATCGCCGGGCTGGATCTCCGTCTTTGCGGCATGGTGTTGAGCCGAAACGGCGCCGATGCATCCTTTGGTGTCGGGGCAGCCTGTCTCGGTCATCCGCTCAATGCCGTGAAATGGTTGGCCGACGTGGCCGTGCGTCTCGGCGAGCCGCTCCGTGCCGGTGAGATTATCCTCTCCGGCGCTCTCGGCTCGATGGTCGACGTTGCCGCCGGCGATGTATTCCGCATCGAGGTGGCAGGACTTGGTGAGCTGGTCGTGCCCTTTTCGGCGGAGACGCGGTCATGAGGACCAAGGTCGCGATCATCGGGTCGGGCAATATCGGAACCGATCTGATGATGAAGGTGATGCGTCTGTCGGAGGTGCTGGAGATGGGCGCCTTTGTCGGGATCGATCCGGAGTCCGATGGGTTGAAGCGCGCCGCGCGCATGGGCGTACCGGTATCGGCTGAAGGCGTTGAAGGTCTGGTTGCGATGCCGGGCTTTGCCGAGATTGCGATCGTCTTCGATGCGACCTCGGCGGGCGCGCATGCGCATCATGACAAGGTGCTGAGGGCGCATGGCAAGCGCGCGATCGACCTGACGCCGGCCGCGATCGGGCCCTATACGGTGCCCCCGGTCAATCTCGATGCAAATCTCGATGCGCCGAACGTCAACATGGTGACTTGCGGCGGCCAGGCGACGATCCCGATCGTTGCCGCCGTAAACCGTGTCGCGCCGGTGCACTATGCTGAGATCGTGGCGTCGATTGCATCGAAGTCGGCAGGGCCGGGGACACGCGCCAATATCGACGAGTTCACCGAGACGACTTCGAAGGCGATCGAAGTTGTGGGCGGCGCCCGGCGTGGCAAGGCGATCATCGTGCTCAATCCGGCCGAACCGCCGCTCATCATGCGCGATACGGTCTATTGCCTTTGCGACGACACCGATGAGGCGGCGGTCGAGGCCTCGGTCGAGGCGATGGTGACCGAGGTGAAGACGTATGTGCCGGGTTATCGTCTCAAGCAGAAGGTCCAGTTCGAGCGGGTGGGGCACAACAGCCGGCTTTATATCCCCGAGATGGGTGAAGCCTTCGCGGGGCTCAAGGTGACGATCTTTCTCGAAGTCGAAGGAGCTGCGCACTACCTCCCGGCCTATGCCGGCAATCTCGATATCATGACCTCGGCGGCTCTCAGGACAGCGGAGCGCATGGTCGAGCGCGGGTTCCGGAGGGCCGCCGAATGAATGCCTTCACGCCCCCGGCGAAGCTCTACATCCAGGACGTGACGCTACGCGACGGCATGCATGCGATCCGGCATCGCTATGACATCCATCACGTCAAGGCGATTGCGAAGGCGCTCGACGATGCGAAGGTCGATGCGATCGAGGTGGCGCATGGCGACGGCCTTTCCGGATCAAGTTTCAACTACGGCTTCGGCGCACATACCGACTGGGACTGGATCGGCGCCGTGGCGGAGGTCATCAGCCATGCAAGCCTGACGACGCTTCTATTACCGGGCATTGGTACGATCCACGATCTGAAGCACGCCTATGACGCTGGTGTTCGCTCGGTCCGCATCGCGACCCATTGCACCGAGGCCGATATCTCGAAGCAGCATATTGAAGCTGCGCGTAATCTCGGCATGGACGTGTCGGGCTTCCTGATGATGAGCCATATGAGCGCGCCCGATGCGCTGGCCCAGCAAGCCAAACTGATGGAGAGTTACGGCGCCCATTGCGTCTACGTCACCGACTCCGGCGGTGCGCTCACTATGGACGGCGTTGCCGAGCGTTTTCTGGCTTATGAGCGGGTGCTGAAACCCGAGACAGAACGCGGCATCCACGCGCATCACAATCTGAGCCTCGGTGTCGCAAACTCGATCGCCGCCGTTCAGAACGGAGCAATCCGTGTCGATGCGAGTCTCGCGGGCATGGGAGCAGGGGCGGGTAACGCGCCGCTCGAGGTCTTCATCGCCGCCGCCGATGTCTATGGCTGGGAGCACGGCACCGACCTCTTCGGGTTAATGGATGCCGCCGAAGACCTTGTGAGACCGCTTCAGGATCGTCCCGTCCGCGTCGATCGCGAGACGTTGAGTCTCGGCTATGCCGGCGTCTATTCGAGCTTTCTGCGTCACGCCGAAAAGGCTGCCGCCGATCAAGGACTCGATGTCCGGACAATCCTCATCGAGCTCGGGCGACGGCGCATGGTCGGCGGCCAGGAAGATATGATCCTGGACGTCGCTCTCGATCTCAAAAAGAAGAATTGAATGGGCGGGGGTCTGAAGACCGCCGACAAAAATGGAATATCCGATGACTCAATACACAGCCGAGAGCACGAGCGGGAACATTGAACTTGGCGATGTGACGCTCCGTTACCATGATGTGGGGACGGGCGATCCCGTGATCCTCCTGCATGGCGGTGGGCCAGGTGCTTCCGGCTGGAGCAACTACAATCGCAATGTCGATGCACTGGCGGCGCGCTTCCGTCTCTTCATCGTCGACATGCCCGGCTACGGCAAATCCTCGAAGCCGGACATGAGCGACGATCCCTTTGGACATCGCGCGAATGTGCTTCTCGCCTTTGCCGATGCGCTCAAGCTTGAGCGGCCACATCTGATCGGGAATTCGCTCGGCGGCGCCGTCGCACTCCGTATGGCGCTTGAAGCGCCGGAGAAGGTCGGCAAGGTGATCCTGATGGGGCCGGGCGGTGGCTTTTCGCCGCATCAGATCGCGCCAACCCAGGGACTGCTTGAGCTTCTCTTCTATTACGCCGGCGGTACGCCAACCCGTGAGAAGCTCGTCTCGTTCCTGAAGCACCTCGTCTTCGATCCGTCGGCAATCACCGACGATCTGATCGACGAGCGCTATAAGGCGAGTATCGAAGCCGATGTTCTCGCCTGTCCGCCCCTCGCCATTCCGAAGGGCCCCGTTCGCGGCGTCGATCTGTGGCGCGACCCGCGTCTTCAATTCTTGCAGAACGAAGTACTCGTAATCTGGGGTGCGGAGGACAAGGTCAATCCCGCCGACGGTGCATTGCTGTTCCAGAAGCTTATCCCGCGCTGCGATACCTACATCTTCTCCAAATGCGGTCACTGGGCGCAGTGGGAATATGCCGACAAGTTCAACGGCGTCGTAGCGGCATATCTATCAATTTGAGTTGTTTCAGCCCATACCCAAACTTATTGAAGCCGACTAGGGGAGCGCTTTAGCCGCCGCTGCCCCCCGCAACAAAATCCTGCTCGGCAAGACGGCTGATTTGTTGAAATCCGTGGCCGGTGTGGGTTCGCGAAATAGCTGTGTCTTCGAGCCCCCGTGAGCCATTGAGGTTTTCCGGGGTACTGCATCAGTATGAAATTTGGGTAGCGTCTCAGTTTGAATCTTCGAGAGTATCCCACTCCGGTCCACAGCTAGTTGCGGGGCTTCCCGCTTTCTCGATGCGCCGCACCTCTGCTGCGGGCACGTGTGCAGGGGCATTCGCCGCAATCGGCCCGGATGATGCTGATGTCTTGGGCGCAGCCGACGCGATCGTCGAGATCGTCGACACGCCGTTCGGTTAGCGCCCCGTTCCGCGTGCACCATGATCCTACCGGGGACGGCGCGAATGTCGCTTTCGCGGTGCTCGACCGTCCGCGCGCCGAAATGCTTCGCAGCGTTAACAAGCCCGATCCGATGTTCGATATGACATATCCCTATGTCTTCGTTCGCCATCGAGGATGGGCTTTCGCTGGGCTGACGCTCCGTAAAACAAAAAGGGCTTCCGCCAGCTGATTGATCGTGCCCGGCTTTCGTTCCGGAGGGATACGAATCTGGAAAGTGGTGATGGCAGCAGGAATGGGCAAGAAAAGGGGTGGTTTGGGCATTCAGTTTTATTGCCTCGGCCCACGATACTGACGCTCAAGCAATCGCCCTCTCAGAGGGTGGCGTTAGTAGAAAGACATTCTGTGTCAAAAACTGAGATCGCAATTGTGGCAGCCGGTGGCCGGGGAATTGGCCGGAAGACCGTGATGCTAGCCGAGGACGCGATTGTCCTGCAGCCAGACGTCAGCTTCGTGACGCGCGCGCGAGGCGCCTTCGTGGGCTCCGGCGCGGAGAATATCCAATACCTAATCAACAACGTAGAGGCGTCCTCGGGTGCCGGCTCGGCGACGATTGCCGAAGCCGAGTTGGAAAATTCGCTAGCTGGATATGCAGCTCGCCGAGCCACGGCGTCGAATGTCCCCCAACAACCCATTTGGAGCCGCCCATGATAGACAAGGAAACCACTAAGGCCAGGTATCGCGCCGAGCGCGACAAGCGGCTGCGGGCGGATGGAACTGCGCAATATCACCGCCTTGCCGGCGAGGTGGTCGCTGATCCCTATGCTCCCGTTGAGCCCCGTGAACCGAAAACCGACCACGTGACTTTCGCTTTCGTCGGCGGCGGCTTCGCAGGCTTGTTGACAGGCGCGCGGTTGGTGGAAGCCGGCGTCAAGGACGTGCGCATCGTCGATAAGGCCGGCGACTTCGGCGGTGCCTGGTACTGGAACCGCTATCCCGGGGCCCAGTGCGATACGGCGTCGATGGTCTACATGCCGCTATTGGAAGAGACGGGGCACAGGCCAACCGAGAAATACGCACACGCCCCGGAAATTCGGGCTCAGTGCCAACGGATCGGCCAGCACTATGGCCTCTATGACCACGCCCTGTTTCACACCGAAGTGACAGACCTGACGTGGGACGATGCCCAGTCGGTCTGGCGCATCGAGACTGATCGCGGCGACGCCTTCACTGCCCAGTTCATCGGTCTAGGCACAGGCCCTTTGCACGTGCCGAAATTACCAGGCATTCCGGGTATCGAGAGCTTCAAGGGCCACAGCTTCCACACGAGCCGCTGGGACTACGACTACACCGGCGGCGATCCACTGGGCGCGCCGCTCAGCAAATTGGCCGACAAACGCGTGGCTATCATCGGTACCGGCGCGACGGGCATTCAATGCGTGCCGCACCTGGCCAAGACCTGCGGTCAGCTTTTCGTCTGTCAGCGCACCCCTTCCTCCGTCGACGTGCGCGGAAATGCACCGATTGATCCGGACTGGTTCGCCAGCATCGCCACGCCCGGTTGGCAGCAGCGCTGGCTCGAGAACTTTACTGACAACCAGACCGGAGGGTTCGCAACGACCGAGGACCTGGTGCAGGACGGCTGGACCGATATGTGGCGCCGCGTCCGCGCCCGCATTGAGAACATTCCGGCCGAGGAGCGCGATCTCGCGGTCATCGTGGAAGCTCTCGAGGACTCCGATTTCGAGAAGATGGATGAGATCCGCGCGCGGGTCGACGCCGTGGTGGACGACGCGGCGACCGCGCAACGCCTGAAAGCCTGGTACCGTCAGCTCTGCAAGCGCCCGTGTTTCCACGATGCCTATTTGCAGGCCTTCAACAATTCCAATGTCTCCTTGCTAGACACCGACGGCAAGGGCGTCGAACGGATCACCGAGACAGCCATTGTTGTAGCCGGGGTCGAATACCCCGTCGACTGCGTTATCTACGCCTCGGGATTCGAAATGGGCTCGCCCTATACCGAGCGTGCGGGATTTGACTTGGTCGGTCGGGAAAGTTTGGCCCTATCTGCCGCCTGGTCCGATGGGATGCGCAGCTTGCACGGCGTTTATGTGCACGGCTTTCCCAACGCCTTTTTCGTGCAAGCGACCCAGGGTGCGGCCCTGATCTCAAACGTGCCGCATAACTACACCGAGGCTGGGCGCTCCATTGCCCTGGTGGTGGCTGAAACCTTCAAGCGCGGCGCCTCAAGGGTCGAAGTCACCCAGGACGGCCAGGACAAGTGGGTCGAAGTCCTGCTCGCTGGCGGTCCCCGCAATCTTCTGAGCTTACCCGACTGCACACCGGGCTACTACAACAACGAAGGCCAGCCGCTCAGTCCGGCCGCCCGCTACGCCGTCGGGTACCCCCAAGGGCCGGCCGCCTACTTCCGCTATCTGGAGGGATGGAGAAAGTCCGGAGCGTTCGAAGGGCTGGCCTTTGAGTGACCGCCCATCAACCCCGGATCGGGACGGAGAGGATTCAGTAATGACGGACAAGAACCAGGGCCAAGGTCTGCAGCTACGCTCGCTGGTAACGGAAGCGGGCGAGCTGCAGCTCTCGCTTGCCAGAGTCGATATCCCGACGCCCGGGGCAGATGAAATCCTTGTCCGTGTCGAGGGCTCGCCGATCAACCCCTCCGACCTCGGATTGTTGCTCGGCCCGGCCGACCTCTCGACCCTGAGCGTCACCGGCGCCGGCGAGGACGTGGTGGTCAGCGCGAATATTCCCTCGCAATTCGCACGCGCCATCTCACCCCGCATCGGTTTGTCCCTGCCGGTCGGGAATGAGGGCGCGGGTGTGGTCGTCGACGCGGGGGCGGACTCCAAAGGTTTGGTCGGCAAAACCGTCGCTATTTCTGGCGGCGCTATGTACTCCCAATATCGCGTCGCGAAAGCGATTGAGGCGCTCTTGGTCCACGACGATGCGACGCCCAGGGATGCCGCCTCGTGCTTCGTCAATCCTCTCACGGCGCTCGGCATGATCGGTACCATGCGCATGGAGGGTCACACCGCGCTTGTCAACACCGCCGCTGCCTCCAACCTCGGCCAGATGCTCGTAAGGACTTGCCTGAAGGACGGCGTCGATCTGGTGAGTATTGTCCGCAAACCCGATCAGGTCGCGCTGCTGAAAGGCCTCGGCGCCAGACACGTGGTCGACTCCTCCGCATCGGGCTTCATGGATGATCTGATCGCCGCCCTAACAGAAACCGGTGCCACCATCGCCTTCGACGCCATCGGCGGCGGTAAGCTCGCTGCCCAGATCCTGGCCGGCATGGAGGCGGTGGCTGTCAGAAAGGGCGGCGCGTTTGGGCCCTATGGCTCGACCATCTTCAAGCAGGTCTACATCTACGGTGGCCTCGACACCGGACCCACCGAGCTTCTTCGCGCGTTCGGTATGAAATGGGGCCTGGCCGGCTGGCTTCTCCCATACTTCATGGAAAAGGTTGGTCCCGCCGAGGTAGGCAAGTTGCGCCAGCGCGTTGCCGATGAGCTGAAAACCACTTTCGCCAGCCGCTACACCGCCGAGATCAGCCTCCTCGAAGCGCTCCAGCCCGAGGTGATTGCCGCCTACCACGGGAAGACCACGGGCGAGAAATACCTGATCAATCCCAATAAAGGTCTCTAGCGGTCCGGATCTTCCGGCAGCGCGCCCATCCGCTCCTTGTCCGACCATGATCCCCACCTTGCGTCTCGGAGTTACTCAATGAAGATGTCTCAGAACACAGTTCTTATCACCGGCGGCACGAGCGGGATTGGTTACGCACTCGCCGCTCAGCTCCTGAAGCGCCGAAACACTGTGATCATCACGGGGAGAACGGAGGAGCGGCTGACAGCGGTTCGCCAGTCCCTAAGTGGCGTGCACACATACGTTTGTGATCAGAGCGATCCCGCAGCGATCGTTCGACTCTACGCCGAAGTTACGCGCGCGTTCCCAGACCTCAATGTTCTCATCAACAATGCGGGCATCGGTCTGAAGCTCAATTTGAACGACACGACCCGCCCGCTCGAGGATCTGGAAAAAGAGATCAGGACCAACCTGATCGGGCCGATCCAGCTCATCAATCAGTTCCTGCCCCAGTTGAAGCGTCAAAAGGCGGCCATGATCGTCAACGTCACGTCAGGTCTTGCGTTTGTTCCGCTGCCGCTGAAGCCGATCTACTGCGCGACCAAGGCTGCCATGCACTCGTATACGCAGTCTCTTCGCGTGCAGCTGAAGCACTCGTCCATAAAGGTCGTCGAACTCGCGCCGCCGGCGACAAATACTGATTTCAACAAGGGGCAAGAGGAAATGAATTCGGCCTCGTTGATGGATGTGAACAAGTTCGCCCGAGTGTCCGTCCGCGGCCTGGAGCGAGGTCGGGAAGAAATACTGCCTGGCATGAGCCCGATCATACGCTTGATAGGTCGTCTGCGACCTCATGCGACCTTCAGGAGAGCCGAGGCTGAGCAAATGGCTGTGCACGGTGAAGACAGCGCAAAGCGGCTCCAGTGACGGCGCTCCTCTACACCATGATGAACTTGATCAGCGCGGTGTCTGCGCCGATCGCGACGTATTTCTTTGCCAGTCCGGGAGCACTCCGCAGTGGACCGTCTGCGATCTCGACCGGCGGGTTTGCGGGCGATGTCCTGTTTTTTCGTGTCGTCCATGCGTGGAGCGGCCAACGAGAGTTCGCTCCGGCCTAAAGGAGTGCCGCTGTCAGCGTGGCCGTCTTGGAGCGGCTGCAAAAAGGGGAGACTGCATGATGGACCGAGCTTTGGTGCTGGGCGGCGGCGGGCCGGTGGGCATCGCATGGGAGGCAGGGCTGGCCGCGGGCCTTTTGGCTGAAGGGGTCGACCTGGCGCGGGCGGATCGCACCATCGGCACCTCCGCCGGATCGTTCGTTGGCGCTCATTTGGCGGCGGGGCAGCCGGCGCTGGAGCTCTATGAGGCGCAGATTGCGCTCAGCCGGCAGGACGCAGCTGAACGCGCCTCCAGCAATGAGCGTCTGCCGCAGCCCGACCCGACCCCTTTCCTAGCCCTTGTCATCCGACCCCTGGAAGAAGGCGAGACGCCGGAAATGCGTCGTGTGAAGATGGGAAAGTTGGCGCTCAGTACCAAAACTATTTCCGAGGACGCGTTCATCGGCCGCTTTGGCCAGTCGCTGCGCGGCCTTTCCTGGCCAAAGGGTTTTGTCTGCACAACGGTGGACGCCCTGACCGGGGCGTTCCGGCTTTGGGAGGAGAGGGACGGGGTGGAACTGGCGCGGGCCATCGCGTCATCATGCTCCGTGCCCGGCATTTTTCCACCCATTACGATCAAGGGGCGGCGCTACATCGACGGGGGTGCGCGCTCGCCAACATGTGTCGATGTGGCGGCGGGGGCGCGGCGCGTGGTGACCCTGGCCGTGGTCGGAGCCATGGCCAGGGAGCCATATCTTGCCCGTATTGCCGAGGAATCGAAGGCACTGGGCGACGCCGCCCAAGTGCTGATCACCCCGGACGAAGCCGCCCTTGGCGTGTTCGGCCCGAACTTGATGAACGTCGCGGATCGGGCCGCCGTCGCCCGCTCGGGTTACGACCAGGGCTGCCGGGAGGCGGAGCGGGTAGGGAGGCTGTGGGGGCTTTGATCCGTGCGACGGCGGCCGGCCGCCAATCAGGTTGGTGTCTCTGCGCAGGCGCTGAAGCGCATGGCTGAATCGATTTGTGCGGGGCGATGAGCGCTTCCGCGAAAGCGGCACAACAGATGTGAACTTCGATGAAGGTGGCGCGATGATTACGATTCACGTGAACGGTACGCCGCAACAGGTGGATGCCGAGGATGGAATGCCTTTGCTGTGGGCAATCCGGGACGTGCTGAATATGACCGGCACAAAGTACGGCTGCGGCGTGGGCGCATGCGGCGCGTGCACCGTGCTGATCGACGGCGTCGCAATGCGCAGCTGTTCTTTTCCGGTGGGCCTTGCCGCGGGTAAGGACGTCACGACGATAGAGGGACTCAAGACTGGCGATACGCTGCACAAGGTGCAGCAGGCTTGGATCGATGCGCAGGTGCCACAGTGCGGCTATTGCCAGTCGGGACAGATTATGGCCGCTGTCGCGTTGCTTCAGGAGAAATCACGGCCGACCGAAGCCGACGTTGAAGAGGCGATGACAAACATTTGCCGTTGTGGCGCTTACACACAAATTCGTGCGGCCATTAATGCCGCGGCGAGAGCGTGAAGAGGTAACAAACATGATCTCTCGTCGTTTTGTGATTTTCAGCGGCATCGCTGCTGCGGGCGGTTTGGCGGTTGGCTATGCGTTGACACCGTTTTCCACGCTTGAGCGGGCGGCGCAGCTTGTAGCGAAGGAAGGGGCAGCTTCGCTGGGGGCATGGGTGCGCATCGGCAGCGACAACTCTGTGACGGTCATCGTGCCACACTCCGAAATGGGGCAGGGCGTTCATACGGCACTGCCGATGATGTTGGCCGAGGAGCTCGATGCCGATTGGTCGCTTGTCAGTATGGAACAGGCGCCGCCGGACGTGGCGTTTGCGAACGGCGCTATGGTACGCGAATATTTGCGCGGTGACATGTCGATCCCGGGTTGGATGTCGGGCGTTACCGAATTCGGCTCACGGAAGATTGCGGAATTGACGCATCTGCAGATCACCGGCGGAAGCACGGCCGTGCGCTATACCGGCGTGCGGGCAATGCGCGTTGCTGGTGCCGCTGCACGCCGGATGCTGATCAAAGCGGCGGCTGCCGCCTGGAATGTTTCCGAAGGCGAGATCGAAGCGAAGCAGAGCCGCCTTTCGCATAAGTCTGGAAAAAATGCCACCTATGGCGAGATGGCTGTCGCGGCGGCGGCATTCGATCCGCCGGTCGATCCGCCACTCAAGGCCAAGAAGGACTATAAGATCGTCGGTACGCCGATGAAGCGCTTCGACATCCCTGCTAAAGTCGACGGCAGCGCGAAGTACGGTATCGATGTACGGCAGCCGAATATGAGCTTTGCTGTTATTGCAGCATCGCCGGTCTATGGCGGAACCCTGAAGTCCGTGGACGAGAAGCCGGCAATGGCGATGCGCGGCGTCAAGAAGGTCGTGAAGTTTCCCGATGCGGTAGTTGTGGTGGCCGACAACACCTGGCGAGCGAAGGAGGCCTTACTCGCACTGCAACCGATTTGGGACGATGGCGAGAACGCCAACCTCACTCAGGCCTCGATCTTCGAGGGGATGACTGCTGCTCTGAAGAAGGGAGACCTTACCGAGGATTACGGAAACGGCGATGTCGACGACGCGTTGAAGAGCGCAAAGAATGTCGTCGAGTCGCTCTATCGCGTGCCGTACCTCGCGCATGCGACGATGGAAGTGATGAACTGCACGGCGCACTTCGAGGGCGATAAGCTGACCCTATGGGGCGGCTTTCAAGACGGCCTCGGGTCGCGGGCGGCGGCAGCGAAGTTTGCGGGGCTGGCGATCGAAAATGTGACGTTACATCATATGGCGATGGGCGGCGGTTTCGGGCGGCGCGGGCGGCAGAGGCAGCGAACGATCGATTACCTCGAACGTGCAATCGCAGTCGCACGGCAGGTCGAAGGGCCGGTGCAACTCGTCTTTACTCGCGAAGAAGACATGACGCAGGACAACTATCGTCAGGCATCGGTCGCGTGGATGAAGGCGGCGCTTGACGACGACGGCAAGGTGAACGCTTGGCTGCATACGTTTACCGAGAAACATGACCCGCCAGAGGCGGTCCGCGTGAATTATGGTTTTGCAAACCAAGCGGTGCGGTATGCGACCGGTACAAACCCCGTCCCGTGGGGTTCGTGGCGGAGTGTAGATCATTCGCAGCACGGATTTTTCATTGAGTCGTTCATGGACGAACTCGCTTATGCCGCGAAGACGGATCCGTTCGAGTTCCGGCGGGCGCATCTGGCGGACGCGCCGCGGCACAGGGCGGTTCTGGAACTCGCGGCTTCGATGGCGGGGTGGAGCAATCCGCGCCAGCCAGGCCGGGCGATGGGCATCGCGATCCGCGAGATCTTCGGCACGATCGTGGCACAGGTAGCGGAGGTCTCGCTCACGAACGATGGGCGGGTGCGCGTCCATCGAATGTGGAGTGCTGTCGATCCGGGTGAGGTCATCAATCCGGCGACCTTTACCGCGCAGATTCAGGGCGGCGCGATTTACGGTTTAACGGCAGCACTCTACGGCGAAATCTCGATCGACAAGGGCCGCGTCGTGCAACAGAACTTTCCGGACTATGAGATGGTGCGGATGGCGGACGCACCGGAACATGAGGTCCGCTTCATCGAGTCAGGTGCCCGTACGGGCGGTGCTGGTGAGCCCGGAACAGTGCCTGTGGCGGCAGCCGTCGCGAATGCCGTGTTTGCACTTACGGGGCAGCGGGTGCGCGAATTGCCGTTGATGAAGGCGAAGTTTATTGGGAAGACAGGTGGCTCATAGGAGACGGTCCGAGCGCCGGATTCGTAATCCGATCAATCGAACCGGCGGCGAGCGTCGTTGTGCTCACCGCCGGCGGCGTTCAGGCCGATACCACGTAGGCGCGGGATTAACATAAGCCGTCGACACGGCACTCCGCTCAGATATGCATGCCGCCGGCTACTTCGATCCGCTGGGCATTGACCCAACCGAAGTCGTCGGACAACAGCCCGGCGATGACTGGCCCAACATCGTCGGGCACGCCGGCACGGCCGAGCGCGGTGTGATCGGCGATCATCTTGTTGACCTCCCGATTGTCGCGAACGATGCCACCGGAAAAATCGGTCGCGATCGGGCCTGGTGCGACGACGTTCGCGGCGATCCGGCGCGGCCCCAATTCAAGGGCCATGTATCGTGTCAGCGTTTCGACCGCCGCCTTCATAGAACCGTAGCCGATGCGGTTATGTCCGGCGAAGCGAGCCAGTCCTGAGGAGATGTTCACGATGCGCCCGCCATCATTCATCAGCGGCAGAAGTTTTTGCGTCAGGAACAGGACGCCCTTGAAGTGGACGTTATAGAGCGCGTCCATCTCCGCTTCTGTTATTGACTCAAAGCTTGCGGCAGAGGAGTTCCCGGCATTGTTGACGAGGTAATCGAAATGTTCGGCTTTGAGTTCATGCAGTGCATCTCGCACCTGCCCTGCGAAACCATCGAACGAACTCATATTGCCCGTGTCGAGCTGCAGCGCAATCGCGTTGGCGCCCGCCTCCGCGGCGAGCGCCACGACCTTGTCAGCTTCTGCACGATTGGTGTTGAACGTGAATATCGAACGGACCCCGCGCTTGGCCAGGCAGAGGACTGTGTTACGGCCGATTCCTCGGCTACCGCCAGTGACGATCGCGATTTTACTATCTGACATAATTACTCTTTCTGTTTGAAGTTGGCATTTCGGAGTTGATTGCTTTTGTCGATTATGGGAGCCGAAGGTCAGGAAGGGGAATGCTGAAACGCGCCTATTTCTTGCCTTTTTCTGCTTGGATGGATATTTTCGCATGTGACTTCAACGTGACCGGAAGGCTCGGACGTGCCCGATCAATTGGCGAAAGCGCTCCTGCGCTATACGGATAATGAGCCCGGAGAGAGCCCGTTCATGACGGCCATCGACGGGTTGGCCATCGTGCGATCCGATCATCCGAAGCCGCCGATCCACATGATTTCAAAGCCGGCGATGTGCATCGTGGCGCAAGGCGCCAAGTGGGCAATGTTCGGCGACAACAAGCTTGAATACAGGGCAGGGCAAGCTCTCCTGATCGGCGTCGAGACGCCCACAATCGGCCGCGTGATTGAAGCAAGCCCTGATGAGCCTTGTCTTGTCCTCGCGTTCGAACTGGACCTTGCGATCATGCGGTCCGTCGCGGAGGGACTGGATACGCCGCCCAGAGCAAGTGGGGAGCTTGGGCGCGGCGTGTTCGTCACGAACTTTCAAGGCCCGTTGGCTGACTGCGCGCTGCGCCTGGTTCGGCTGCTCGATACGCCCGAAGCGATTCCGACGCTCCATCCCATCATCATGCGCGAGATTTGTTATTGGCTTCTGACCGGCCCTCACGGCGGAGACGTTGCTAGGATGGCTCTGGCGAACAGCCCATCGCAACGTGTGATTAGCGCCATGAACAGTTTGCGAAGTCGCTTTAGAGAATCGATTCGTATCGATGAGTTGGCTGCGATCGCTCGAATGAGTACTTCCGCCTTCCACCGTCAGTTCAAAGCGCTGACCTCGCAGACGCCACTGCAATATCAGAAACAACTCCGGCTGCTGGAAGCACGCCGGCTGATGATCTCAAGGGCATTCAACGTCGAGACGGCATGTCTCGCGGTTGGGTACGAAAGTCCTTCGCAGTTCAGCCGAGAGTATGCGCGTATGTTCGGCTCACCGCCAAAGCGCGACGTGAAACATATGCAAGTGGTACTTCAGGAAGATCGCGCTCACTCTGATGCAGAAATGAGCGCTGAAGATGCCCGGGCGGTTGCCGCCTAAGCCAGGCAGATCAGCCGCCGCCCATGATTTCGGCGAGAACATCGATCTCCTCGAAGCCATGTCGGCGGGAGGGTGGCGCTTCATGGCAGACCATAATAAGAACCAATAAGATTTATCCGATAATATATATTATGGAATAAAAATTGGTACGAGCGCGAGCCGTAAATGGGATGGCCCCGTCGTGGGTTTCTGGGCAATGTGGCGGCTTGCGGCCTTTTCGGCCATTCGACGGCTTCACGGCGACAAGCACGCAATGCGCATAGCCTTCATCGGCCACATCTATCATCGCAAGACCGGCTCATCCGATTTCCTGCTCGATCTGATCGCGCCGCATGGTCAGGTCGAGCGTTTCTCCGTGGACGATCTCGGCGGCGCTGCTTATCGGAGCTGGCGTCGGGATTTCGAGGCCGCGCGCTACGATCTCATCATTGTCTGGCAAGTCCAGTTCGTGCTGGCCGATCTGCCGGGCGACCATCCGAACGTTGTCTTCGTGCCCATGTACGATGCGCAGGTTTCGGGCGGCCGTATCCATTGGAACGACGCGCTGAGCGCGCGGAAGATCGTCTGTTTTTCCCGGACGCTTCATGACGAAATCGAGCCCTACGGCGTAAGTGCATATTCAGCCACCTATTTTCCGGATCCGGCAAAATATGAGAGCATCGACAATTTCGATGATCTGCGTGGTTTCTTTTGGTATCGACGGCAGCAAATCCCGCCGGAGCTGATCTTCAAGCTCATGGAGAACTACAGCTTTGCCCGCCTGGAGCTTCATAATGCTCCTGATCCGGGGCATGAAAGTGCCGGAAATTGGCCCTGCCCGCCGGCCGTCGGCGCGCTGAATATCACGACCTGGTCCAGTGCGAACGCAGATTATCGAGCGATATTAAGGGGATGCAACGTCTTCTTCGCTCCGCGCCTTTATGAAGGCATCGGGCTGAGCCTGCTGGAAGCTATGGCGTCGGGCATGTGTGTCATCGCGCCCGACCGACCCACCATGAACGAGTATGTCAGGAGCGGCGAAAACGGACTTCTCTACGATCCGAACGCGCCTCATCCGCTGGATTTTTCCAAAGCGCGGGAATTGGGATCGAGAGCTCGCCAGACTGTCGAGGAAGGGTTCACCCGCTGGCAGGCGCAGATTCCGGGACTACTGGACTTTGTTCTGCAACCCGGTTCCGGGCGTGTCGCTGGTCGCGCTGTGAAGGTCACGCCGAGAGCGCGCGCCCTCGGGATGCTGAACACGCTGAAGCGGCGCTGGCCGGCTCTGGGTGCTCTGGTCGGCGCTGCCGCCGTCTCCGTCGCGCGCCTCGTCAGACGAGCCCGCTGATGGCACCGACCATTTCCATCGTGACACCGTGCCTCAACCGGGCGCAGACCATCGAACAGGCGATCCGGAGCGTCATGGATCGGGCGGGCCGCCCGACGGTCGAACATCTCGTCATCGATGGAGGATCGACCGACGGAACGCTCCAGATTCTGGCGCGCTATCCGCATCTCATCGTCGTCTCGGAGCCCGACCGCAATCTTTACGACGCGATCAACAAGGGTCTCGCACGGACCAGAGGTGAGATCGTCGGGCTGCTCAACAGCGACGACGAGCTGAAGCCGGGCGCGCTAGCCGCTGTGGACCGGGCCTTCCGGGCGAACCCGGAGGCCGACATGGTCACCGGTGGCGCCGAGGTGGTCGAGGCGGGCAGGACGGTTCTTGTTCACAATGATGAGCGGCTCAAGGCACTTGGCGAGCCAGGTATCATCGCCGGTATCGCACTCACCAATGCGCGCTTCCTGCGGCGACGGCTAGTGGAGCGGGTGGGGACGTTCGATATCCGCTTCCCGGTCATGGCCGACAAGGACTACCTGATGCGCGCCCTGCTCCGCCATCCGTCGAATATCGTTCTGCCGGACGTCATCTATCGTTATCTGCGGCATCCGGGCTCGCTCACCATGTCCGGGGTGGACATCAGGCGGAAGCTCGCCAGCGAGGCGCTGGACCTCACCAGCTTTCGGCTAGCCGACTGTGTGCCGGGCACTGAGGCTTTCCATCGTTATCGACGCTGGAGAGCCTGGGCCGTCGGGTATGCTGCCGGGCTCGACATCATGTCCGGACACGGGCGTGAGGCGCTGAAATGTGCGGCCACCGAACTGCAGTCCGACCCGGCCTGGCCCTTGCGCTTCGCGGCGCTCGCCCTCGCCCATTGGCGCGAGCGAGGGATCCGGAGCGGCTTATGAAAGCGCCCTGAGGCGCGCCGGCTCGGGCACGACACCGGTCGCATAGGCCTTCAACACCTCATCGGTCGGGCCGTCCATGACGATCCTGCCGCCATCGAGCCAGAGGATGCGGGTGCAGACTGCGGCGAGAATCCAGGTGATGTGGCTCGCCAGGACGAGAAGCTGCGATTGCTTGACGAATTGCTCGATCCGGCCCCTTGCCTTCTCGATGAACTGGGCATCGCCCGCCATCAGCCATTCATCCATGACGAGAATATCCGGCTTCGTCGCTGTGGCGACAGCGAAGGCCAGGCGAAGGACCATGCCGGCGGAATAGGTACGGACCGGCATATGCAGGAATTCGCCGAGTTCTGTGAATTCGGCAATCGAGGGCGTCAACTCGCGGATTTCGTCCGGGTGAAGGCCGATATAGAGACCCCGCAGCATGATGTTCTCATAGCCCGTCGCGTCGAGGTTCAGGCCGAGATTGACGTTCAGAAGCGCGTTGACATGGCCATCGACCTCCACCTGACCGACGATGGGTTCATAGACGCCGGAGAGTACCCGCAGCAGCGTCGTCTTCCCGGCGCCGTTGGAGCCGACAAGCCCTACCCGTTCTCCATGGCTGAAATGGAACGAGACGTTCTTGAGTGCGTCGACGACGACATGCGAGCCCTCCGACGAGAGCTTCGCCCGGCCTATGCCAAGCAGACTCTTTTTCAGCGAGCGGTTGCTCGCCTGATAGAGCGGAAAACGGATAGTGACGTCGCGAAGCGTGATCGATGACATTCGGAACCGTCAGAGCCAGTAGGGAATGCGCGCCCGGTAGCGTGCAAAGAAGGAAAAGGCCAACGCCCAGCCGATGACTGTCGTGGTCAGCGCGATTACCCAAACATTTTGCGAGATGGGTACACCGAGCAATGGGGCACGGGCGATCTCGATCAGCGCGTAAGCGGGATTGAAATCGGCAATCCAGTGCCGCATGCCGAGCGCCGTCGGGTGCCAGAGGATCGGCGTGAGGAAAAACAGAATCTGCGTGAAGCTCGAGACGATCTGGCCGACGTCGCGAAAGCGCGCGCACAGCATGCCGAACAGCAGCGTGACCCAGAAGCCGTTCAGGTAGATCAGCGCGATGCCGACAAGCGAGACTAGGCTGTAGAGCGACTGGTGAACCTGAAATATCACGATGACGGCAAGGCCGACCAGACAGTTGTGGGCGAAGATGATGAAGTTGCGAGAGAGACTGCGCATCACATGCACCGTGAGGGGCATGCGGCTCTGCAGGATGATGGTGTCCGAATTCACGAAGACGACGCAGCCATCCGTGATCAGCGTCGAGGTCGTCGTCCAGAACAGCAGGCCGAGGCATAGAAACGGAAGATAGGTATGGATATCCATCTTCATCAGCGTGGAATAAAGCACGCCCAGCGTCGCGATCATGATCGCCATGCTGATGGTCAGCCAGAACGGACCGAGGACCGAACCGCGATAGCGCTGGCGAATGTCCTGCCATGACATCGCCGACCACATCCACCACCGACCGACGCCGCTGCGAATATCGGCGATAGCGGCCTTTACCGGATGGCGGCGCGACAATGGTTTTGCCGTGCTCAAGTCAATCTGCGGGTGCAACGTGTCGGTCATCTGATGATTATGGTTACCGGCCTGAAGCGCGAAGCGTCGTCCCTTGTAGGGCCAATTCCGCACCAGATCAACGGAGGCTCCGCCTTGCAGCGATGCGGCGGAATTCGGCGAAAAACAGGCCATGCCGGGGCGTGAAAAAGAAGTCGGGAGCGGAGCGTGAACTCCTTCATGCGCCTCTCGGACCGGAAGTGACAGCCGGCACTGCAATGGCAGCGCCGGCTATTCGCCGTTCCGCTCGAAAGCGGAACCCACCTGCCCGCCGGTTTGTTGAATACCAAAGAGGAGGAAGGCAGATGAGGAAACATATTCTGGCCGGTCTCGCGGGATCGGCAATTTTAATACCGGTGATCGCAATGGCAGCCGGCGCGACCGGCGCGGTACAGGGCACGGTGTCGGGCACGAGTGATGCGCCGGTGCAGGCGCCCGAAACAGGCCCCAACGGGACGGCCATTCCCGAGGTGCCGCCTGGCGGAACGACGACAGGCATTCGCTCGTCGGGCGAGACGACCGGCTCCATCAATTCCAGCAAACAAGGCGGCGCTTCCATGCTGGATCTGCAGCAGAATCTGTCGGCAAAGGGCTACACCGATATCCGGCCGGAGAGCGGCAGCGGGACGAGCAATAGCGGCAATACGCGATTTACGGCCAAGAATGCGGCGGGAAAGGACGTTATCGTGACGGTGAACGCACATACCGGCGCGATCGTCGGCGAGAAGGCGGCAGATTAGCGCTTCTTCGCGTCAGAGGTCGAAATCGATCGTCATGCCGTCATAGGCGGGCACGACACCTTCGGGCAGTTCGGACGCCAGTCGGCGATAGTCGAGATCGACATGCAGATTGGTCAGGACGCCGTGCGGGACATTTGCCCGCGCAATCCATGAAAGTGCCAGATCGACATGGGCATGCGTCGGGTGCGGTGTATAACGCAACGCGTCGACGATCCAGCAGTCGATGCCATCGATGAGGCCGAAGCTCTCATCCGGCATGCCGACGAGATCGCTCGAATAGGCCAGCGGCCCGAAACGGAATCCCAGCGAGCGGATCGAGCCGTGATCCTGATCGAAAGGAATGGCTTCGATCGTTCCGCCGGCACCCTCGATGCGGATCGGCCGGCCCATTTCCTCGATCGCCCTGGCGTTGAGGATCACGGGATAGCCGGAGCCTTCTTCCTGCAGAAAGCAATAACGAAAGCGCGAGGTCAGCGTCGCCGTCGTCGGCGGATCCATCCAGACATCGACGCGGCGATGACCGTTCTGCGCGACCATGCGCAGATCGTCGATGCCGTGACACTGGTCCGCGTGGTCATGGGTGAAGAGCACGCCGTCGATCCAGGAAACGCCGGCATCGATCAATTGCTCGCGCATATCGGGCGATGTGTCGACCAGCACGGTCGTCTTTCTGTGCGGATCTTCGTCCCATTGCTCGACAAGAAGCGAACAGCGCCGGCGGCGGTTTCTCGGCTCGTTCGGATCGCAGGCGCCCCAGTGGCCGCCGATGCGCGGCACGCCGCCCGAGGAGCCGCTGCCGAGAATGGTCGCACGCATTTTCATCAGGCGAACACGGCCTCACGCGGAACACGGGAAAAAAGATTCAGAAAATTCTCGGTGGTGGCGCCGGCCAGCGTCTCGAGCGGAACGCCTTTCAATTCGGCGACTTTTGCCGCGGTATGGACGACGAAGGAAGGCTCGTTGCGTTTGCCGCGTTTCGGGATCGGCGCAAGGTATGGCGAATCCGTTTCGACGAGCAGGCGGCCGAGCGGCACCTGGCGCACCGTTTCCTGCAGGTCAGCCGCACTCTTGAAGGTGACGATGCCCGAGAGCGAGATATAGAAACCGAGCGCCAGCGCCTGTTCGGCCAATGTGCGGCTCGACGTAAAGCAATGCAGAAGACCCGGGAACGCCCCCTTCCCCATTTCCTCCGTCAGCAGCGCGGCGGTGTCGAGGTCGGCGTCGCGCGTGTGCACGATCAGCGGCAGTTTCGTTTCGCGCGCGGCGCCGATATGGGCGCGGAAGGCCCGCATCTGCGCGTCGCGAGGGCTGTGCTCGTAATAATAATCGAGGCCCGTCTCGCCGATGCCGACGACCTTCGGATGCTTCGCAAGTTCGACCAGCCGCGCCGTATCCGTGTCGGGCTGGCTCGCGGCTTCATGCGGATGAATGCCGACCGAGCAATAGACATTCGGGAAACGCTCGGCGATGGCGACGATGCGGTCGAATTCCGAAATCTTGGTCGAGATCGTGACCATCAGCCCGACGCAGGCCTCATGCGCACGCGTCACGACGTCATCGACTTCAGACGCGAAGTCCGGAAAATCGAGATGGCAATGACTGTCGACGAGAACCGCCATGGTCGCTCAGCCTTCCGCGGGCTCGTCGACGAGACGCGGGAAGACGCCTTGCGGTGCAGGCAATTCTACGCCCGCCTTCAGCGGATGGGCGTCGATATGCTCGAAGCAGCGATGCTCTTCCGGCACACCGAGCATGTCGAGGAGGCGCGCCGTCGAGGCGGGCATCACCGGCTGCAACAGGATCGCCGCGTGGCGCACCGTTTCGATCGTCACGTAGAGGACCGTCGCCATGCGCGCCGGATCCGTCTTCTTCAGAGCCCAGGGTTCCTGCGAGGCGAAGTAGCGGTTGGCGGCGCTCACCACCTCGAAGACGGTGGCGAGGTAATTGTGAATCTCGAACCGCTCCATCTGCCCGCGCACGGTCGGCAACATGGCCGCCGCGGCGCGGAGAAGAACCTTGTCTTCCTCGCTCAGCTCGCTGCGTGCCGGGACTTCGCCGCCGCAGTTCTTCGCGATCATCGACAGCGAACGCTGCGCAAGATTGCCGATATCGTTGGCGAGGTCGGCATTGACGCGGTTCACGACCGTCTCGTGACTATAGCTCCCGTCCTGACCGTAGGGGACCTCGCGGCAGAAGAAATAGCGGATCTGGTCGACGCCATAGGTATCGAGCAGTTCGAAGGGATCGATCACATTGCCGACCGACTTCGACATCTTCTCGCCGCGGTTATAGAGAAAGCCGTGACCGAAGACATGTTTCGGCAAATCGATCTTCGCCGCCATCAGCATCGCCGGCCAGATCACCGCATGGAAGCGCACGATGTCCTTGCCGATAATGTGCACGTCGGCCGGCCAGAATTTCCTGAACAGCTTGCTGTCGACATCGGGGTAGCCGACGCTGGTGATGTAATTGGTCAGCGCGTCGAACCAGACATACATGACGTGATCCGGATCGCCCGGCACCTCGATGCCCCAATCGAGCTTCGAGCGCGCACGCGAGATCGACAGATCCTTCAGGCCGCGCTTCACGAAGGCGACAACCTCGTTTCGCCGCGTCGCGGGCTGAATGAACTCCGGGTGCTTCTCGTAGAGTTCGAGGAGCCTGTCCTGATAGGCGGAGAGGCGGAAGAACCAGGTTTCCTCCTCCATCCATTCGACGGGCGTGCCGGTCGGCGCGAAGCGCTGGCCCTGCTCGTCCTTCGTTAACTCGTCCTCGCCGTAAAAAGCCTCGTCGCGTACCGAGTACCAGCCTGAATAGGCATCGCGGAAAATATCCGGTCCCTGCGGACCTTCATTCGCCGCGATCGTCTTCCAGAGATGCTGGCAGGAGCGCACATGGCGATCTTCGATGGTGCGGATGAAATCGTCGTTTGAGGCGTTGAGGCGCTCGGCCATGGCCTTGAATTTCGGTGCCATCTCGTCGGCGAGTTGCTGCGCGGTGATGCCGCGCGCCTTCGCCGTCTGCACCATCTTCTGGCCGTGGTCGTCGACGCCCGTCAGGAAACGCACATCGAAGCCGTCGAGTCGCTTGAAGCGCGCGATGACGTCGGTCGAGATCATCTCATAGGCGTGGCCGATATGCGGCGCGCCGTTCGGATAGGAGATGGCAGTCGTTATGTAAAAGGCGTTGGGAGCCGTCATATAGGCAGACCTGTCGAGATTGGCGCCCATGAAAGGCGCGGAGCATCAGGCTCCAATGCGCTCGCCGGCGACGCTTTCCAGCATCGAGAAAGCGTTCAGGATCACCAGCTTGCGATCGGTGTTGAGCGCTTCGGCCCGGGCGACCGATTGGTTGATCTTTTCCCATACCTCGACCCAGCGATCAAGGCCGGGACCAGCGGCGAGACGGGCCATCGCAGCCCCCTCGCCGGCCACCAGATCGACGCCCCCGCCCGCCCCCGCGCCCGTGCGCACGAGGCGTTGCAGCCAGTCCGACAGGAGCTCGGTAAAGGTTTCGTAGGCGTCGTCCGCGCCGCGCCGTCCGACCTTGTCGGCCAGGGCGTGCACGGCCTTGATGTCGAGCTGCGGCAGCGGCATCAGGATCGCGGCAAGCTGCCTGTAGAGATCGAGGCCGCCGCCGGCGGCGATCGAGAGCGCACGACCGGCGCTCCCCTCGGCAAGGCGCGCGATGGCGCTGCGCTCCTCGTCGTTCGCGCGCACTTCGTTGGCGGCGAGAATGTCCGCGATATGCGCCGTCGAAAGCGGTTTCATGGCAAGGACGCGGCAGCGCGAGCGGATTGTCGGCAGCAGCCTGCCCGGCTGGTGGCTGACGAGGATGAAGAGCCCGCGCGCGGGCGGCTCCTCCAGGATTTTCAGCAGCGCGTTTTCGGCGTTGACGTTCATGTCGTCGGCGGCGTCGACAATGGCAATCCGCCAGCCGCCGGCGCCCGCGCTCATGCCGAAGAAGTTTCCGGTGCGCCGCACCTCTTCAACGGGGATCACCGTCTTCAGCCGCTTTGCCTTGTCGTCGTAAGGCCGGCGAATGATCAGCAGGTTCGGGTGGCTTTGCGCCGCAATCTGGCGAAAGACGCCGTCATCCTCAGCCACGGAAAGATCACGCGCGCGGGCGGCCTGCGCGATCTCGGGCGTGCCGTATTTCAGCAGGAAGCGCGCGAGGCGATAGGCAAGCGTTGCCTTGCCGATGCCTCTTGAGCCAGTCAGCAGCCACGCGTGATGCATCCGGCCGCCCATGAAGGCGTCGAAGACCGCGCGCTCCGCCTCTTCCTGGCCGACAAGCGTCGAGACTTCGCGCGGATGCGGGAAGTCGTCCAGCCGGTCGCTTTCGGGAATGTCGCTCATGCCCCTTGGTATCACAGGGGCCCCCGCCGCCTCAAACGGAGCGTCGATCAGTTATGCGGAGTGTTCTGGCTGACCCGTGTGGCATAGGGCTCGAGCTTGATTTGCGAGCTGCCGTCCAGGCTGACCTGCACCATGACGTCCTGCAGCGGGTCGACCTGCTTGTTGTCCACAAGCACCTCGTAATAGAGGTGGTTGCCCGTGGCGAGGCCGGACGCGCCGATATAGGCGATAACCTGTCCCTTACGGACATGCGAACCGGCGTGAAGGCCCGGCGCGAATTTGGCCAGATGCGCGTAGGCGGTCGCCAGATGCTCGTTGTGCGAAATTTTCAGATAGCGGCCGTAATTGCCCCGCCAGCCCAGATCCTGCACGACGCCGCTTTCGGCCGCATAGACCGGCGTCCCCTTCGGCGCGGCAAAATCGACACCCTTATGGAATTTCCGGACGCCAAGTACCGGATGCACTCGCCAGCCCCAAGGCGAGGTCATGCGCGCGTTCTGCACCGGCGTTCCGAGTTCGAGCGTCGTTACCCCGACCGGCAGGATCGTTGCGGCTTCGGCTTTTGCGACCACGGGCGCCTTGCCCTGCAGGCGGAAGATGCCGTCGTCGCTCGATGCGACCGTCACCGCTTCCGTCTTGCCGGCATGAAGTCGCAGCGACACGAGCTGACGCTTCGTCGGGTCGGTACCGCGGACCGAAAGTTCGATCTGGTCGCCGGCCTTGAGTTTCGAGACGTCGAAGGTATCGGCGAGCGCGCGCAGCGCGGCATCGCGCTGGTCCTTGGCGACGCCCTCGCGGACGAGGAGCCTGGCGAGCGTGTCGCCTGCCGACAACGTGATTGTCCGGCTGGCGACCATGTCGAGGCGTGTGGTGGAATTCAGGATGGCCGCGTTGATATCGCCGGCCGCGCTGGCCGGGAGATCCGACGAGGGGATGCTCAGTGTGCCGAGCGTATTGGCATTGGCGGGAAGCGCATTGATGAGAAGGAAGGCGGAGGAGAGAGATGCACCGATGATGGGCAACAGATTTCTATGGGTCTTCTGTCGCTGTTTCATGCCCGGATATTCCCCTGTTTCATGAGCGCTCCCCTGCCACGCGGAACGCTTTCGCTCAGCCTCTATAGTCGAATGCCGGCGGCGCGGTCAAACAGGAATTTACCATGTGCATCAAGGGCCTATGTGACTAAACGTGATGTCACACTGTGCCAAATTTGTCGCGCGACGTCATCGGTATCGCTCGCCGCGTCGATGACGACGCAGCGTTGCGGCTCCGTATGCGCAATAGAGAGAAAGGCATTTCGGAGCGTCTGATGGAACGTCGTGTCCATTCGCTCATAGCGATCCTCTGCGGAATTGTCGGCACCGGCGCGCCGATGCGCGCGTGAGAGACCGAGATCGACAGGCAGGTCGAGAATGAGCGTCAGCGCCGGCATATCCTCGCCGATCACAAGGGCCGACAGTGTTTTAATCGCCGCCTCGCCGAGCCCCTGGGCGATGCCCTGATAGGCGAAGGTTGAATCGACGAAGCGATCGGAGATCACCCAGGCGCCCCGTGCCAGGGCCGGCCGAATGGTGCGAGCGAGATGATCTTCGCGCGCCGCGAAGTGCAGCAGCGCCTCCGTGCGGGCCGTCCAGCGGTCGGTTTCGCCGGTGACGAGAAGCTGCCGGATCGCCTCGGCGCCGGGGGAGCCGCCCGGCTCACGGGTCAGCACCACCTCGTATCCGAGACCCTCGAGGCGTTTCGCGAGCAGGCGGGCCTGCGTCGATTTTCCGGCCCCCTCGCCGCCTTCCAGCGTGATGAAGCGCGGCTGCGTCAACGGATCAGCTGCCGAAAACCATGTGATGGATCGCGCTCATCGCACGGCCGAAGATGCCGAGGCGCGCAACGTCGGCGCCGGCCACCAGCGGAATTTCCTGCACCGGCTTTTCAGGCGCTTCGATGCGAAGCGTGCCGATGCGCTGGCCGGCGGCGACGGGTGCTTTCACGGGCGCGGAATAGTCGACCGAAACCTTCATGCCCTTGCGTTGGTCGGGCGTCATGATGAGCGAGACGTCGCTCGTCGTGACGAGCGGCACCTGCGAATAGGTGCCCTGCCAGACGGGAGCGTTATCGACGGCCGCGCCGGCCTTGAAGAGTTCGTATTTCTTGAACGAACGGAAACCCCAGTCGAGAACGCGCACGCTTTCTTCGGAGCGCGCCTTGTTGGTCGGCATGCCGTTGAGAACGAGGATAAGCCGTTCGTCGCCGCGTTTGGCGGAGACGACGAGGCCGTAGCCTGACGCCTCGGTGTGGCCGGTTTTCAGGCCGTCGACGGTCGGATCGAGATAAAGCGCGGGGTTGCGGTTCTCCTGGTGGATGCCGTTCCAGGTGAACTCCTTCTCGCTGAAGTAGTGATAATATTCCGGAAAGTCGTAGATGATGTGACGTGCCAGACGCGCGAGGTCGTGCGCCGTCATCATCTGGTTCGGATCGGGCCAGCCCGTGGCGTTGGCGAAGGTCGAATCCGTGAGCCCGAGTTCTTTCGCGCGTTCGGTCATCGCCGCTGCGAATTCCGGCTCGGAGCCCTTCAGTGCCTCGGCGACGGCGATACAGCCGTCATTGGCCGACTGCACGATAATGCCCTGGATAAGCGTCTCGACGGGAATGCGCGAGCCGACCTGCGCGAACATCGTCGACGAACCGGAGGTCGTGCCACCCGCGCGCCACGCATGCTCGCTGATCGGGAATTCATCGGTGAGCTTGACGGTGCCCGACTTCAACGCGTCGAAGAGCATCGACAGCGTCATGAGCTTGCTCATGCTCGCCGGATGCATGCGGACGTCGCCATCCTTCTCCCAGAGCACCGTTCCGGTCGCCGCATCCATCAGCACGGCGTATTGCGCCGATGTGTCGAAGGCGAGCGCCGGTTTCGCCGCGCCGATGCTCAGCAGCAATGCGAGGGCGGCGAGATGCAGGCTGTGAAAGATCGGCTTCATTCGCTTCATATCGGATATTCCTTTTCCGGCCGCTTCGGATCGGGCCGCGAGGCGCGCACCTTATCCGACTCTCTTCCCGCTCGACAATCTCTCGCGTGGCTTCTAGTCGACAATGATCCGCGCGCCGGCGTGGCCCTTCTGGATGACCGTCTGGAGCGAAGCGTCGGCGCTCGGCACGTCGGGCAGCGGACCGACGCGCACACGATAATACTGCGTGCCCTCGATCATGGTCGGCTGCACCTGAACGTTGCTCACACCCTGCGCGAGCAATTGCTGATGGACCGCTTCCGCATTCGCGAAGCTGCGGAAGGAACCGGCCTGAACGAATATGTTGGTGCCGACGGGCACGGGCACCTGCTGCACGGCTGCCGGCGTTGGCGGCTGTACGTTCGCGGTCTGGACCGGCGCTTCGTCGGGGATGGGCTGCATCGCCCGGTTCGGCGTCGTGGCGCTGAGCGCCGAAGGCGAGACGGGTGACGAGGAGACCGGCGTCGTCGGTGCGACCTTCACACCCGCGACGGGCGCGAGCGTCACCGCCGTCACCGAGGATTTCGGCACCGAGGCTACCTGCCGCTCGCTTTCATCCGTGACCGGCTTCGGCGCGATGAAGGTTTCCTGCCCGCCGCCGGTGGAGGCGACCTGCGTCGTCATGGTGCCCGGAATGCCCGGCAATGGCGCGCGACCGACATACTGGACGCGGACCTTGGCCGTGCCCTTGCGATCGTAGCCGAGAAGTTCGGCCGCCTTGCGTGAGAGGTCGATCTCGCGGCCATTGACGAAAGGTCCGCGATCGTTGACCCGAACGACGAGCGACTTCCCGTTTTCGAGATTGGTCACGCGGACGAGAACCGGCATCGGCAGGGTTGGATGCGCTGCCGTCAACGCTTCCTGATCGAAGAGTTCGCCATTCGCGGTTCGCTTGCCGTGGAACTGGGGGCCGTACCAGGAACCGATCCCGGTCGCGTCGTAGTTTTCGTCCTCATGCGGATAGTACCAGACGCCCGCGACCTGATAGGGCTTGCCGATCTTGTAGGCCCCGCCCTCGCCCGTCGGCACATGATCGCCCCCGGTGGTGCCGCAGGCCGCCAGAAGCAGCGTCATCGCGGCAACCGTAGCGAAACGCAAAGCGGTGGAACGCCCCGTGGTGGAGTACCCCATGGAGAAACGCAATGGCCACGGCATGATCCGCCTGGACCAGACCATCTCGGACGTCGAACCGCTCATTCGGATACCCCTCGTTCCGTGCGGAGCTGCGCTTCCGAACAGACCTGCCTGCCATTCGGACCAGCGACTCACGCACGCGAACATCCAAAAACTTATAATCACGCACAGGTTGGGCGGCAAGAAGCCGCGGAGATGCTGTGGCATGGCTTTCCTTTATGCCCGAGCCGCGTTAACGATTGAAGACGATAGCCGCCTGTCGCGGACCGGGGATAAGTATGACGACCAATGCCGCTGCCAGACCGACCGCGCTTCCGGAAGCCGCCGGAAAGCCGTCCCTCACCCAGGGGCTAGTGCGCTTGATCCGGGCGAAACCGGTGACGGCTTCGGACCTCGAAGCGGCCGCCCTGTTCATGCTCGACGCGATCGCCAACATCCTCGCCGGACGCAATTCGGAACCGGGCCAAATCCTGCTCGCCTGGTCGGCGGAAAAGACGCGCAGCAATGCCGAGCCGGATCCCGGGCAGGTCGCGTTCCTGATGGGTGCGCTTTGCCACATTCTGGAAACCGACGACCTTCACCGCGAGTCGGTAGTGCATCCGGGATGTGTCGTCGTACCGGCCGCCTTTGCGCTGGCGCGGCATCGCCGGGCCGGTGGCCGCGCCTTGCTGGAGGCGGTCCTGCAAGGCTTCGAGGCGACGACGAGGGTCGGCATGGCCGTCGGTCCGGCCCATTACCGCATCTGGCACAATACGGCGACCTGCGGCCCTTATGGCTCCGCCATGGCCGGCGCCGCCCTGCTCGGCCTCGGCGATGCGCAGGCCGTCGATGCGCTGGGCAATGCCGGCAGCCAGTCGGCGGGGCTCTGGCAGTTCCTCGAAACGGGCGCGATGACCAAACACCTGCATGCCGGACACGCTGCCGAGGCGGGGCTCAAAGCGGCGGAGCTTGCTGCGTTCGGGTTCAGCGGCCCGCCCCACATTCTCGAAGGCGAAAAGGGCTTTTTCCGAGCCGCCTGCCCCGATGCCGACCCGGATGCCGTGCTGCGGGCCCCCGATGCGCCGTGGCAGCTCGTGCGCACCTCGATCAAGCCGTGGCCGTCCTGCCGGCACACGCATCCGGCGATCGATGCGGCCGAGGAACTGCGCGTCCGCATCGCCGGGCGCGAGATTGCGTCGGTGGAGGTCGACACCTATCAGGCGGCGCTCGATGTCTGCGACCGTCCGGTGGCGACCAGCGATTACGAGGCAAAGTTCTCGCTCCAGCATGCGGTGGCGGCGGCTCTGACCCTGCCCCAGGTCGATTTCGCCGCTTTCGGCCCGGCCGCGCGCGACGCCTGTGCGGCTTTGGCGCTCAGGGTCGCCATCGCGGCCAACGAGCCCTATCGCTCGGCCTATCCGGCGGCCTGGGGAGCGGAAGTTCGGGTTCGGCTCGCGGACGGGACGGCCTTATCCGTCGCCCGCAGCAACGCCAAGGGCGATCCGGAAGCGCCGCTCTCGCCCGGGGAGATGATCGCCAAGGCCCGCATGCTGCTCGCCCATGGCGGCATCAGCGACCCTGACCGGATCGTCGAAGGTGTACTCGGTCTTGCCTCAGGCGGCGCCCTGCCGGAGCTGCCGGGGCTTTAAAATCAACTCGCCGTCTTCTCGAGCAGCGGCTTCAGCACATCGAGATAGGCCTGGCCGGCAAAGCCCGCGACGAAGGGCAACCAGATCCAGGCCGTCCGCCAGACGAGGCTCGGCTTCGCTTTGACGGCCTCCTCTTTGGTCTTCCGGGGTTCCTCCGCAGCCATGCTCGGAGTTGGCGCCGCCGGTGCGGCGGGCGTCGCGGGTTCGGCGGCCGGGGACGCATGGACAATCTCGGCAACTTCGGCGGCAACCGTTGCAGCCGAAGCGGCTGCGGATGCCGCTGCTGCGGCCGCGGAAGCCGCCGCCGCTTCGACTTGCTCCAGAGCGATCGATTCCCGGCGTTCCTTGCGGAACAGGTGGATCATGTAGGCCACGAGCACTGCGAGCAGGCTCAACGGAATCCAGGTCGACGTAAAATCCACAAACGGCAACGACACAACTTCCCCCCAATGTCACGTGGCGGCCGCTTTGGGTGCTCCCCCTGCGACCGCCTCATTTTGTGCCATTCTGGCGCGGCTTGGGTCCGCTGGCAAAATGGATTCTGAAAGCCCCTG
>CAISYL010000243.1 GCA_903889655.1 uncultured Alphaproteobacteria bacterium
CACGAGCTACATCCCGGGTGAAGGTCACAACCTTCAGGAACACTCCGTTGTTCTGATCCGCGGCGGCCGCGTGAAGGATCTTCCCGGCGTTCGCTATCACATCATCCGCGGCGTGCTCGATACGCAGGGCGTGAAAGACCGCCGCCAGCGTCGTTCGAAGTACGGCGCGAAGCGTCCGAAGTGAGGAACTAGAACATGTCGCGTCGCCACCGCGCAGAAAAACGAGAAGTCATTCCGGACGCCAAGTTCGGCGACGTTATTCTCGCCAAGTTCATGAACAGCCTGATGTATCACGGCAAGAAGTCCGCCGCTGAAAGCATCATCTACGGCGCGTTCGATCAGATGGAAAAGAAGGCGAAGGTCGATGCGCTTCGTACCTTCCACGAAGCCCTCGACAATGTGATGCCTTCGATCGAAGTGCGTTCGCGTCGTGTCGGCGGTGCGACCTATCAGGTCCCCGTCGAAGTCCGTCCGGACCGCCGCCGCGCGCTTGCCATCCGCTGGATCATCTCGGCGGCCCGTGCGCGCAACGAGACGACCATGGTCGGCCGCCTGTCGGGCGAACTGCTCGATGCGGCCAACAACCGCGGCAACGCGGTCAAGAAGCGTGAAGACACGCACCGGATGGCGGAAGCCAACCGCGCCTTCTCGCACTACCGCTGGTAAACCAAGTCCTTCTGAGGCCACTGTCATGTCCCGTCAGACCAAGCTCGAAGATTATCGCAATATCGGCATCATGGCGCACATCGATGCCGGTAAGACGACGACGACCGAGCGCATTCTCTACTACACGGGCGTGAGCCATAAGATCGGCGAAGTCCATGACGGCGCTGCCACCATGGACTTCATGGAGCAGGAGCAGGAGCGTGGCATCACGATCACCTCCGCCGCGACGACCTGCTACTGGAAGGGCCACCGCCTCAACATCATCGACACTCCCGGTCACGTCGACTTCACGATCGAAGTCGAGCGTTCGCTCCGTGTGCTCGATGGCGCTGTCTGCGTGCTGGACTCGAGCCAGGGCGTCGAGCCCCAGACCGAGACCGTGTGGCGTCAGGGCGACAAGTACCATGTGCCGCGCATCGTCTTCTGCAACAAGATGGACAAGATCGGCGCGGACTTCGATCGTTGCATCAACGACATCGTGCAGCGCCTCGGTGCGAAGCCGGTTCCGGTCCAGCTCCCGATCGGTGCCGAGTCCGACTTCAAGGGTGTCGTCGATCTGATCAAGATGGTCGGCTATGTCTGGCTCGCCGACGACAAGGATGCGACCTTCGAGACGATCGAGATTCCGGCCGACCTGAAGGAAAAAGCCGCCGCCGCCCGTGCCGTGCTCGTCGAAGCCGCGGTCGAGATGGACGATGCGGCGATGGAAGCCTATCTGGACGGCACCGAGCCGGACAACGACACGCTCCAGGCGCTGATCCGCAAGGCTGTCATCAATGCCGCTTTCTATCCCGTGTTCTGCGGCACGGCCTTCAAGAACAAGGGCGTGCAGACGCTCCTCGACGCGATCGTCGCCTACCTGCCGTCGCCGCTCGAAGTGCCGGCGATCAAGGGCATCGACGTCAAGACGGAAGAAGAGACGGTTCGCAAGTCGTCGGACGATGAGCCGCTCGCCATGCTCGCCTTCAAGATCATGGACGACCCGTTCGTCGGTTCGCTGACCTTCTGCCGCGTCTATTCCGGCAAGGTCGAAAGCGGCATGACGCTTCTGAATTCGCCGCGCGACAAGAAAGAACGCGTCGGCCGCATGCTTCTTATGCATGCCAACAACCGCGAAGACATCAAAGAGGCGTTCGCCGGCGACATCGTCGCGCTCGCCTCGCTGAAGGACACGCGCACCGGCGACACGCTTTGCGATCCGCTGAAGCCCGTCATCCTCGAGAAGATGGAATTCCCGGAGCCGGTCATCGAGATTGCGGTCGAGCCGAAGACGAAGGCCGACCAGGAAAAGATGGGCGTCGCGCTGCACAAGCTTGCTGCAGAAGATCCGTCCTTCCGCGTGTCGACCGACCAGGAAAGCGGCCAGACGATCCTGAAGGGGATGGGCGAACTCCATCTCGACATCAAGGTCGACATTCTCCGCCGTACCTACAAGATCGATGTCAATGTCGGCGCCCCGCAGGTTGCGTATCGCGAAGCGATCACCAAGCGCGCTGAAATCGATTACACGCACAAGAAGCAGACCGGCGGTTCGGGCCAGTTCGCCCGCGTCAAGATCGTCCTCGAGCCGGCCGAGCCGGGCACGGGCTTCGTGTTCGAAAGCAAGGTCGTCGGCGGTTCGGTCCCGAAGGAATATATTCCGGGTGTGCAGAAGGGCATCGAAAGCGTGAAGGACTCCGGTCCGCTCGCCGGCTTCCCGATGATCGACTTCCGCGCGACGCTGGTCGACGGCGCCTACCATGACGTCGACTCGAGCGCGATGGCCTTCGAAATCGCCGCCCGCGCCGCTTTCCGTGAGGGCGCGCAGCAGGCCGGTGTGAAGCTCCTCGAGCCGATCATGAAGGTCGAGGTCGTGACCCCTGAGGAATTCCTCGGTGGCGTCATCGGCGACATCAACTCGCGTCGTGGCCAGATCCTGGGCACCGATCAGCGCGGCAATGCGCAGATCGTCAACGCGATGGTGCCGCTTGCGAATATGTTCGGGTACGTGAACACACTGCGCTCGATGAGCCAGGGTCGTGCGAGCTACTCGATGCAGTTCGATCACTACGAGCAGGTTCCGCAGGCGGTGTCCGACGAAGTTCGGGCGAAGCTCGCCTAATCAGTTAATCGAAGTCAGTTCCAGAAGGATTGGAGCGCCGAGATGGCCAAAGAGAAATTTGAGCGCAATAAGCCGCACTGCAACATCGGGACGATTGGTCACGTGGATCATGGCAAGACGACGCTGACGGCGGCGATCACGAAGGTGTTGGCGGAATCGGGCGGGGCGACGTTTTCGGCCTACGACCAGATCGACAAGGCGCCTGAAGAGAAGGCGCGCGGGATCACGATCTCGACGTCTCATGTCGAGTATTCGACGGCGAACCGTCATTACGCGCATGTCGACTGCCCCGGCCATGCCGACTATGTGAAGAACATGATCACGGGCGCGGCGCAGATGGACGGCGCGATCCTGGTGGTTTCGGCGGCGGACGGCCCGATGCCGCAGACGCGCGAGCACATTCTTCTGGCCCGTCAGGTCGGCGTTCCGGCGCTGGTCGTCTACATGAACAAGGTCGACCAGGTCGACGATCCTGAGCTGCTCGAGCTCGTGGAGATGGAAGTTCGCGAGCTTCTGTCGGTCTACAGCTTCCCGGGCGACGAGATCCCGATCGTGAAGGGTTCGGCGCTGGCGGCTCTGGAAGGCCGTGACGACGAGATCGGCAAGAACTCGATCCTGGCGCTGATGCAGGCTGTCGACGACTACATCCCGCAGCCGGAACGTCCGATCAACATGCCGTTCCTGATGCCGATCGAAGACGTGTTCTCGATCTCGGGCCGCGGCACGGTTGTGACGGGCCGCGTGGAGCGTGGCGTTGTGAAGGTCGGCGAGGAAATCGAGATCGTCGGCATCAAGGCGACGCAGAAGACGACCTGCACGGGCGTCGAGATGTTCCGCAAGCTGCTGGACCAGGGCCAGGC
>CAISYL010000244.1 GCA_903889655.1 uncultured Alphaproteobacteria bacterium
CCGAGCTGCGCATCGGCATCGGCCTTGGCCGCTTCCGCCGTCACGAGCTGTGAGCTGAGCTCCGACATCTGCTGCGTCGTGACGGTGGCGTTGTTCGCTTCGTAGAGGTTGTTCTGGCGGCGGTAGTCGGCCACCGCGCGTTCGTCATTGTCGACCTGGGTGCGCAGCGTCTGGATCTGGTTGTTGAGCCATTCATTGGCTTTCTGCGTCGTCTGCGCCTTGAAGATCAACTGCTGTTCGATATAGAGATCGGCGAAGGCGTTCGCGATCTGCATCGCCTTGAGCGGGCTTTCGGAGGTCGCGGCGACTTCGAGGACATGCGAGCGGTCTGCCGCCGTCACGTCGACGGCGTTCAGCGTCGTGGTGATGACGCGCTGAAACTCTCGTTCCTTCTTCTCCGCCTCGGTGGTCGTGCCGGTCGACCCGGAGGCGAATTTGAAGAGGCCCTTGATCTCGGCCAGCAGGCTTTTCGGCCGCAACGCGGGATTGAACTCCGGATCGTGATCGAGCGCCAGGCGCTTCACGACCTGCTCGGCGGTGGCGCGCGATGCGATGACGTGACCCTGGCTTTCCACGGTGTCGCGATCGACGACCATTTTATCGAGTGTCGCCTGTGCGCCCGCCACATTGCTGCTCGGAACGCCGACCAGAACTTCGGAAGTTGCCGTGTAGAGCGGCGTCATCATGCTCGTCGCGATGAAAGCCACGGCGAGCAATACGCCTGCGGTTCCGATGATGATCGCCTTGCCGCGCCAGAGCTTGCGTAGCATGCCCATCATCTCCGATTCGGAGGAGGAGGGCAGTACCATGCTGGGCGCGAGGGATTCCAATTGCCGCGACGGGCCGAAATCGGGCGCGCTCGGAAGTTGATTGGAAAGGGTCATGCTCAGAACCACCTCTCTCGAACTGTAATAACGTCCCCCGGATGAACTTTCGTCTCTTGCTCGGCTTCCTGCTTCTGGCTCGACGTGTCGCCGGCGCGGGTGATGTAGAAATCGTCTTCCTCCGCGCGATAGGTGAAGCCACCGGCCATCGCGACGGCGTTGATGACCGTCATGCCGTTCGTGTAGGCGTAGTTGCCGGGATTGTTGACCTCGCCGACGATGTAGAAGGGCCGGTAGGTCATGACCTCGACGCTGACGCGCGGGTCGCGCAGATAATCCGGTGAAAGTTTGGAGGCGAGCTGCGTTTCGAGCTGGCTCGCCGAAAGACCGCCGGCATCGATATTGCCGATCAGCGGGAAAGCGATCTGACCGGATCCGTTGACCTGGAATTCGCCGGTGAGATCGGGCTGACCGTAAACGATGACGCGGACGTGGTCGCCGGCGCCAAGCTGGTAATTGGGATCGCTGACGACGCTTTGCTGTCCTTGTTGTGTTTTGCCGCCGCCCATCTGGCCGGGCATCTGCCCCGGCATCGGCGGGCTTCCCGCCGGTGCGTTCGCTTGAATCGGTGCCTGCATCTGCGCATCGGCGGCCGCGGCCGGCAATGCCGCGAGCGTCGACAGCCCGATGCAGGCTGCTCCGGCGGTTGCGCGGATCACGTGTCCGGAACGCCGGACCCTGACAAGAAGATTTTGACCGATCATTTGCCGATCTCCCTCATCGCGCACTCCAGCAGGCGCGCCCGATACGTCGCCCACCCCGCCCAGAAAACGCTCATGGTTCCTAAAAGTGGCGCGATTGCCGGGTACCGGTCTGTGGTCACTCCGGGGCAGACCCTCGCTGCCGGCACCAGAACGGTCAGCTCCGGCCGTAATTGTCTTCAAACCTGACAATGTCGTCCTCGCCCAGATAGGCACCCGACTGCACCTCGATCAGATGCAGGGGCAGACGGCCGGGATTTTCGAGCCGGTGCGTCATGCCCTGCGGGATGTAGGTCGACTCGTTTTCGCGAAGAAGCTCGGTCTTGCCGTCGCAAGTGATGCGTGCCGTTCCGCTGACCACGACCCAGTGTTCGGCACGGTGAAAATGCATCTGCAGGCTCAGTTGCGCGCCCGGCTTCACCATGATGCGCTTGACCTGAAACCGCTCGCCGAGGTCGACGGTCTGGTAGAAGCCCCACGGGCGATAGACGCGCTTGTGATGCGTCGTCTCGGAGCGGTTGTCGCGCGACAGCGTCTGGACCATCCGGCCGACCTCGGCGCAACGGTCGGCGGAGGCGACGAGAAGCGCATCCTCCGTCGAGACGACGATGATGTTGTCGAGGCCGAGTGCCGCGACGAGATGCTTGTCGGAGCGGATATAGGAGTTGCGTACATCGTCGGCCATGACGTCGCCGTGAAGCACATTGCCATCGCCGTCGCGCGGATGCGCCTCCATCAGCGCATGCCACGAGCCGACATCGTTCCAGCCCATGTCGACCGGCACGATGGCGGCCTGGTCGGTATGCTCCATGACGGCATAGTCGAGCGAAATGTTCGGCGATCCGGCGAATGCGGTCTCGTCGAGATGAAAGAAGTGCTTGTCGTCCCGGCCTTCGGCGATGGCGCGCTCGCAAGCGGCGACGATCTCCGGCTGGAACCGTCCGAGCTCTCTCAGATACTCGGCGGCAGGCAGCAGGAAGATACCGGAATTCCAGTGAAAGGCGCCGCTCTCCACATAACTTTGCGCGGTCTCGGCATCCGGCTTTTCCACGAAGCGAGAAAGTTCATGCACGCCGGAAAAGCCGTCGAGGCCATCGCCGGCTTCTATATAGCCGTAGCCCGTCTCCGG
>CAISYL010000245.1 GCA_903889655.1 uncultured Alphaproteobacteria bacterium
CATTGAGCGTCACCGTCACGAGGTCGGCGTGGCCGGCCAGCGCCTCGTCGATGGCGTTGTCCACCACCTCATAGACCATGTGGTGCAGGCCCGAGCCGTCGTCCGTATCGCCGATATACATGCCGGGGCGCTTGCGCACCGCGTCGAGGCCCTTCAGGACCTTGATCGATTCCGCGCCGTATTCTTCCGGGCTGCTATTGGGAGACATGGATATTTCCTCGGTCTTTCCTCCGGCATATGCCGGCTTGCAAATCAATTCCGTAAGATCAGTTCAGCGGCGTGACCGCGCCGCGCCTGACGTCGAAGGACTGTGCGCCGGCCCCGAGCGCTTCGAAAAGCACGGGGTCCGTGCCGGTCATGAAGGCCTGGAGCCCGAGCGACACGATCTCGTCGAACAGCGCGCGGCGGCGCTCCTCGTCGAGATGGGCGGCGATTTCATCGAGCAGCAGCAGCGGCGGCGCGCCGCGAGCCGCCAGCAGCCGCGCATTGGCCAGCACGATGCCGATGAGCAGCGCCTTCTGCTCGCCGGTCGAACAAAGCCGCGCCTCGCGATCCTTCGCGCGGTGACGCACGAGAAGGTCCGAACGGTGCGGACCTTCGAGCGTGCGGCCCGCCGCCGCATCGCGTGTGCGGGAAGCAGCGAGACGGCGGATAAACTCGTCCTCGACATCGACGGCAGGCTTTGCCGCCAGCGCGTCTTCGAGTGTGCCCTCGAGCGCGAGATCGGCGCGCGGAAAATGCGTTTCGCTCGCCGCGTCGATCGCGCCGCGGAGCCTCGCCAGCGTCTCGACGCGGGCGGCGGCGACGGCGACGCCATGTTCGGCCATCTGTTCCTCGAGACCGCCGAGCCACGCATCGTCCATGATCTCGTCGGCGAGAAGCTTGTTTCTCTCACGCAGCGCGCGCTCATAGGCATTGGCGCGGGTGCCATGGGCCGGATCGAAGCCCATCACGAGACGATCGAGAAAGCGGCGGCGTTCGCCCGCGCTTTCAAGAAAGAGCCGGTCCATCGCCGGTGTCAGCCAGACGACCCGCACCAGCGCGGCCAGCGCGCCGACGCCGGAGGCGGGCGCGCCGTCGATGCGCACCGCGCGGGAGCGCGTGGCTTCCGCACCGGGCTCAATACCGGTGCCGATGCGGACCGGGCCATCCACCGTCTCGACCGTGGCCGCCACGGCCCAACCGCCCGCGCCGTTGTCGCGCGCGATCTCCGTATAAGCCGCGCCGCGCAGGCCACGGCCCGGCGACAAAAGCGAGACGGCTTCGAGAAGGTTCGTCTTGCCCGCACCGTTCTCGCCGGTGAGCACGACAGGCCGCCCGTCCAGCGCGATCTCACTGCGCGCATAGGAACGGAAATCCGTAACCACGAGACGGCTCAGCCAGCTCGCGCGCAACGATGCCTTCGCTCCAAAGGAGGCTGGAGCGCCGGTGTCGCCACTGATCGCGAGCTTCTCACCCGTTCGGGCCAACAATTCTTTTCCGTTCCTTACAGACGGCTTACACCCGCATGGGCATCAGCACGTAGATCGCCTTTTCGTCGTCGCTGTCGCGGACGAGCGTGGGCGAACCGGAATCCGCCAACGCAAAGGTCGCTTCGGCGCCGTCGAGCTGCCCGGTAATGTCGAGCAGGTAGCGGGCGTTGAAGCCGATTTCGAGCGGCGTGCTCGAATAGGAGACCGAGAGTTCCTCAGTGGCGCTGCCCGAATCCGGGTTCGTGACCGAGAGCGTCAGCTTGCCCTCGTCGAGATTGAGCTTCACCGCGCGCGACTTCTCGGTCGAGATGGTCGAGACGCGGTCCACGGCTTCGGCAAAGCGCTTGCCGTCGACCTGCATGATCTTGTCGTTGTCGGCCGGAATGACGCGGCCGTAGTCCGGGAAGGTGCCGTCGATCAGCTTCGAGGTCAGCACCACGCCGCCGAATTCGAAGCGGATTTTCGTTTCCGAGACGCCGATCGAAATCGTGCCCGCATTGCCTTCCAGAAGCTTCTGGAGTTCGAGCACGGTCTTCCTCGGGATGATCACCCCCGGCATGCCGGATGCGCCGGAAGGAAGATCGTGATCGACCTGGGCGAGGCGGTGGCCGTCGGTCGCGACCGCGCGCAGCACCTTCAGCTTGCCGTTCTCGACGGCGTGGAGGTAGATGCCGTTCAGATAGTAGCGCGTCTCCTCGGTCGAGATCGCAAAGCGCGTCTTGTCGATCAGGCGGCGGAGCACCTCCGCCGGGAGATCGAAATGATGCGGCAACTGCCCGGCCGCCATAGCGGGGAAGTCCTCCTGAGGCAGCGACTGCAACGCAAAGCGGGAGCGCCCCGCTGTGAGCTGGAGACGGCCCTCGTCAGTCCCTGTGGAGAGCTCCACCTGGGCGCCGTCCGGCAGCTTCCGGACGATGTCGTAGAGCGTATGGGCCGAGGCGGTGGTGCCGCCCTTCTGCGCCACGTCCGCATCGATCGACTCGATCACCTCAATGTCGAGATCGGTCGCCGTGAGGCTCAGTTGCCCGTTATCGGCCTTGATGAGCACGTTGGAGAGGATCGGGATCGTGTTGCGACGTTCCACGACCGACTGCACGTGATTGAGGGACTTCAGCAAGGCGCCCCGTTCGATCGTGATCTTCATGGTCTCTCTTCGGTCCCCCGTTTGGGCGCTTCAAGCCCTTGACGCTTATCGGACGTTCCGGCTCCGGGCTCCGGCACCTATGTCAGCAGGTCCTGAAGGGGGGCGCGCCGTGGCCTGAAAGGTGGCTGGGAGCGTCCGGTCCTGTTCGGGAACCGCGAACATGGGAGTCGGAAAAACACGCCGGGGGAGGCCCTGGAGGCCCTCTCCGGACGCGCTCCGGCGAGCGCCGGAAATCCGCAGAAAATCATGTGTCAAAGTATAGCAGATCGTCCGCGCGATGCACGTTTTTCAGCATCGGCGGGAGATCGCTTTCGGGCCGAAATTCACCTGATTCGGCCGGGGCTTAGCGGAGGTCCGAAAGGGCGGCTCTCAGCTTGCGCCGTTGCCGCCCTCCAGCATGCGCCGAAGCAGGTCGACATCCTCGTCCATGCCGGAATCGGCCTGGCGCAATTCGTCGATCTTGCGGACCGCATGGATGACCGTGGTGTGGTCGCGGCCGCCGAATTTACGGCCGATCTCAGGCAGCGAACGGGTCGTGAGCTGCTTCGAGAGATACATCGCCACCTGACGGGGGCGAGCCACCGCGCGGGCACGGCGGGCCGAGAGCATGTCGGCAAGGCGGACATTGTAATATTCCGCCACGCGGCGCTGGATCTCCTCGATGGTGATCTTGCGGTCGTTGCAGCGCAGGAGATCGCGCAGCACGTCCTGGCTCATGTCAAGTGTGATCGGGCGGCCGACCAGCGAGGCATAGGCGACGACACGCTTCAGCGCACCTTCGAGTTCACGCACGTTCGAGACGATGCGGTGCGCCAGGAATTCGAGCACGCCCGGCGGGATCGTGACCGGTCCGTTGCGGCTCGCCATCTCCTCGGCCTTGGCCTGAAGGATGCCGAGGCGGAGTTCGTAATCCGTCGGATGGATGTCGGCGGCGAGGCCCCAGCCGAGGCGCGATCGAATGCGCTCCTCAATGCCTTCGAGATCGGAAGGCGAGCGGTCGGCAGAGATGATGACCTGACGATTGTGATCGATCAGCGCATTGAAGGTGTGGAAGAACTCTTCCTGCGTCGAATCCTTGCCCGAGATGAACTGCACGTCGTCGATCATCAGCACGTCGACGGTGCGGAACTGCTGCTTGAAGGCCATCGTGTCCTTGAAGCGCAACGCCCGCACGAATTGGTACATGAACTTCTCGGCCGACAGATAGAGCACCTTGCGCTCCGGCTGACGGCGACGGATTTCCCATGCGATGGCGTGCATCAGATGCGTCTTGCCGAGGCCCACGCCGCCATAGAGGAAAAGCGGATTGAAGGTGACGTCGGTTGCTTCCGCGACGCGGCGGGCGGCCGCATGCGCGAGTTCGTTCGACTTGCCGACGACGAAGGCATCGAACGTGAAACGCGGATCGAGCGGCGCGCCGACGCCGGCATCCTCGAAGTTGGATGGCACCTGCATCGAGGTCGCGTTCGTCGGCGTCGTGGGCAATTGCGGCGCGGCGGGCCTGGCACGCGATGCCGCGTGGCGATCCATCGGCCGCTCTGCAGGCCGCTCCGCGGAACGATCGGCAGAAGAAACATTGTCGCCGTCGCGCGCCGGCAGCTCGCGAACGACGCCGCCCTGCGCCGTCTCGTCATGGACCGCCGTCGTCTCGCCGCCACGGGTGCGCACCAGCACCTCGATACGCGACAGCGCCGGATCTTCCTCGCCCCACAGCGTCGATAGCCGTTCGGCGTAATGGGACAGCAGCCAATTGCGGATGAAGCGCGTCGGCACGGCGAGCATGACGCGGCCATCGCCCACACCGATCAACTCGATCTGCTTGAACCAGCTATTGAACGTCGCCTCGCCGAGCTCCGCATGAAGGCGCGCGCGCACACGGCGCCATTGTTCGTTGAGGCTCGTTTCCACCACCGACGTCGTCCCCGATCCGATCTTCGATTCTGATTCCGTCTCCGGCGCCGCCTCGCGCGCGACACCACGGAATGTTCTTCCCGCACCACGACCCTCCGCCAGTCCCGACTCGGCGAGAGCTTCGCCACCCGGACGGAAGGCCGATTTGGCCGATGCGATCAGCTTGTTTTCGTTCACGACCTCTACCCCTCGTCTACCCCGGCTCCCCAACATGCCGGGATTTTCAGGAACCGGCGTTTCCCCCAGCCGGTCCTGCGGACTTACCCCTGTCGGCGCGGGCGCCGCGCCCTCACCGGTCAAACTCGAAATCGACCCGCGCCCAGAGTTAACCCTGGGCCCATGGAAGGCCTGCCGCCTTCCATCCGTTGCGGTGTCCGCGATGGCGATCCTGATCGAGATCGCCCTCGAAGCCACCTGCGACGTTGTAGCAACGCGAGAAGCCCTGCGCCGTCAAAGCGACCGCCGCCGCCTTCGAACGCGCGCCGGACCGGCAGAGAAACAGCACCGGCACGTCCTTGCGCTCCGCACCAAGCGCCGCCGCCACGTCGCCCGAAAAAGCGGCATTCACCGCCATCGTCGGAAACGTCTGCCATTCGGCGAGCAAAGGCTCCTTGCCGACAGGCGTCAGATCGGGCAGCCCGACATAGGACCACTCCGCGCGCGTGCGCACGTCGATCAGCACAGCTTGCGGATTTTCGCCGAGAACGCGCCAGGCCTCTTCGGCCGAAACGTCGCCTGCGTAATTCGAAGGACGATCACCGAGGATCCGAGGCTCAACATCATTGCTCGCATTACCCGACATTCGCCTCTCTCCATCAACTTCCGGCCCGCACCCATACCGCAGACACAGCATTCTCGTCGGCGGCAATCCCTAGAGGAATTCCTCCGTCCCGTCACGCGTAACTGTCTGGATACTTTTGGCCGGGCGAAACGACGCAATCAAATACTGTATTCGAACGAATAATTATTGAAGTTCATCAGTATTCGCTGGCCCCGTCGCGGTTAACAAACATACCTTCGACCCCCTTTAGAGGCAAGTGAGAAGAGTCGGCGGTGACAAAAAAAGTTCTTACAGGATGCGAAAAAACACCGCTGTCCCTAGGTGAAATTCGTTCCTCTTTCGGACAGCGCCGCAACGCACACATGAAGATGTGAATGAATCCAATTCGATGCGCAGATGTAGCGCGTGACATCTTCGCGTTCGCGGAAACGCGACGCAACGACGCGTCATTCACAAACGGATGCGTAACGATCGACGTCGTGGATCACACTTAGCGATATGCGAAAAACAGCAGCCCTCGCCATTCGCGACGACAGGCGGAAAAGAAAAAGCCCGCGTCATTCGCGGGCTTCGTTCTCTCGTCGCCGATGCGCCATTCCGAAATGCGCAATGCGACCGGGTCGCCTCAGGCGAGAGCCTTCACGCGGGCGGTCAGACGCGACACCTTGCGCGACGCCGTGTTCTTGTGAATGACGCCCTTCTGGGCGGAACGCATGATCTCGGGCTGCGCTTCCTTCAGCGCAGCGGCGGCGGCGGCCTTGTCGCCGCTGGCGATCGCTTCCTCGACCTTGCGGACGAAGGTGCGCATGCGCGAACGACGGTCCTTGTTGACCTCGGTGCGCGCCGCGATCTTGCGGATTGCCTTTTTTGCGGAGGGAGTATTCGCCATCGTCTTCGAACCCTTGTCTCGCCGGACATCCCGCGATGCCAACGTAAAATTTCATACGGATCGCGAGACACCGAAAATTCCGGTGACAAAAGTTCCGGCCAAAGGGGCCTCGCGCCTTCGAAAAAACGGTCCTGTGCCGGAGGCACGCGACCGTTCTTTCCGAGGCGCGCGTTATACGCGCGGCGGCTCCCTGCGTCAACCGGGCGAAAGAGGACGAAAAAGGCTCATTAACGGGTCGAATTAACGAATCCCGAGCCTATTCCGGCTCGATGGAGAACCGCACCTCGGTGGTCCCGCCCGTTTCAGGAACGGTCTGGATTTCAAGGCGCTCGCCTTCGCGGCGGAAGACGAGGAGATCCTTGATCAGTTCGAGCTTTTTCTGCCTCGTCCAACCGAGCTGGGGCAGGGTCGCCGTATAGAAACGGCGGACGGCCTGGGGCGCGACCCTGCCGGTCGCGACCGATCGGACGATGCGGCCGTTCGGCTTGTCGAAGACGACACCGCCATCGCCGGTTTCATGGAGGCCCTCCATCAGCGGCATATCCTCGACCGCATCCAGATAGCCGCCTGCGTGTTCCTCGGCGCGGAGGCCGGTGGGCACGGCAGCAAGGGCCAGACCGATACACAGACAGAGCGCGAGCGCCGGAACCGCCAGCCGTCTCGTCGTCGACGCATCCCTCGTCATCGGCTTCCCGTTCCCCTCATATCCCGCTCCCGGCGCTCACCTTTGCCGCCATCGTCTATCTTTGACATTGCGGGCAGTAATAGGTCGAGCGACCGGATTGCACGGTTCGCTTCACCGTACCGCCGCAGCCGGATTTTGAACAGGCCACGCCGTCGCGGTCATAGACGGCGAAGGAGTGCTGGAAATAGCCGAGTTCGCCGTCCGTCTGCGCATAGTCGCGCAAGGTCGAGCCGCCGGCGGCAATGGCGTCGCCGAGGACGTCGCGGATGGCGCGGGCGAGGCGCTCGGATCTCTGCGGGCCGGCAACGCTCGCCGCCAGGCGGTTCGGCGAAATGCCGGCGCGATAAAGCGCTTCGCAGACATAGATATTGCCGAGGCCCGCCACGGTGCGCTGATCGAGAAGCGCCGCCTTGATCGGCGCGCGGCGGCCCTTCAGCCGTTCGGAGAGCACGGCAGCGGAGAACTCGTTGCCCAGCGGTTCGGGACCGAGATTTGCCAGATGCGGATTGGCCTCGAGTTCGGCCTCCGCAATCAGATCCATGAAGCCGAAGCGGCGGTGATCGGCATAGACGATGCGGGCGCCGTCCTCCATGTCGAGGACGATGTGGTCATGCGCGCCGAGGCCCGCGCCATCGTCCGGCGCGGCATAATGGAACCCGCCGGGCGTCAGGCCGCCGGCCGCCGGCATGTGGATGGTGAAGCGCCCCGACATGCCGAGATGGATCAGCAGCACCTCCTCGCCTTCGAGACGGGCGAGGATATATTTCGCACGACGGTCGAGACGCTCGATGCGCCGCCCGGTCAGCCGCTCGGCAAAGCGCTCGGGCAATGGATAGCGCAGATCGAGACGACGCTGGGTCGCCAGCCGGATACGGCGTCCTTCGAGCACCGGCGCAAGGCCGCGGCGGACGGTTTCGACTTCGGGCAGTTCGGGCATTTTGTCCTTCTCGACGATGGCGGCGAAAGTAGCGCCCTTTGGGGGCCTAGGCTATGGTCCGCCCGATGGATGAGACAATGCAGAGCGCGGGACAGCCCGCAGACCATAGCGACGCGCCGGAAGGCGAGGCGACGACGCATTTCGGCTTCAAGACGGTCGCCGAGGGCGAGAAGGCAAAGCTCGTTCACGACGTGTTCGAGCATGTGGCCTCGCGCTACGACCTGATGAACGACCTGATGTCGGGCGGGCTACATCGCGCCTGGAAGCAGGCGATGATCGACTGGCTCAACCCGCCGCGCGGGGACCGACCTTTCGACCATATCGACGTCGCGGGCGGTACGGGCGATATCGCCTTCCGCATTCTCGACCGGGCGGGCCCGCAGACGCATGTGACCGTCTGCGACATCAATCCCCACATGCTCGGCGTCGGCCAGAGCCGCGCCGAGGCCCAGGCGCACCGGGCCCATGTCGAATTCGTCTGCGGCGATGCGGAGAAGCTTCCCTTTCCCGACCGCAGCTTCAATGCCTATACGATCGCCTTCGGCATCCGCAACGTCACTCATATAGAGAAGGCGCTGGCCGAGGCCTTCCGCGTGCTGAAGCCGGGCGGGCGTTTCCTCTGTCTCGAATTTTCCCAGGTCGCCGTGCCCGGCCTCGACGCGATCTACGACGCCTATTCCTTCAGCGCGATTCCGCAGATGGGGAAATGGGTAACGGGCGACGGTGAGCCCTATCAATATCTCGTTGAGAGCATTCGCCGCTTTCCGCCGCAGGAGCGCTTCAAGTCGATGATCGAGGCTGCCGGCTTCGCGCGTGTGCAATACCGGAACCTGACCGGCGGCGTCGCCGCGATGCATTCCGGCTGGCGGCTTTAGGAAAGATCGTCCTCGATGCTCCGCGCGTTCCGCAATCTCACGCGTCTCGTCCGTGCCGGTCGCGTACTCGCGCGGCACGACGCGCTCTTTCCGCTGGAACTGCGCGGCGAGATGCCGGGGATTGTTCTCTTCCTGCTCACCGTCGCGAAGCTGCGGTTGCCCTGGGAAGAAGCGGCACCCGATGCCGGCGGCGCCGAGCCCGCGGCCCGACTTGCCATCGCGCTCGAAAAGCTCGGCCCTTCCTACATCAAACTCGGCCAGTTCCTCGCGACGCGCGCCGACATTATCGGCACCGAACTCGCGACCGACCTCACGCGTTTGCAGGACAAGCCGCCGCCTTTTCCGATGGCGGAAGCGCGCACGATCATCGTGGAGGAATTCGGAAGGCCCGTCGAAGAGCTCTTCACCGCGTTGAGCGAGCCGGTCGCCGCCGCCTCGATCGCGCAGGTGCACAAGGCCCGAACGCATCCGGACGCCGCCCATGAAAGCGGCCGCGACGTGGCGGTGAAGGTCCTGCGCCCCGGTATCGAGGCCGGTTTCGCGCGCGACCTCGACAGTTTTTTCTGGATCGCCGAGACGATCGACCGCGTCTACGCGCCGGCGCGTCGCCTGCGTCCGGTCGAAACCGTGCAGACGCTTGCCGACAGCGTGAAGCTCGAGATGGATTTCCGCCTCGAAGCGGCGGCGATGTCGGAGATGGCGGAAAACGTAGCCAGCGACAAGGGCTTTCGCGTGCCCGCCGTCGACTGGGAGCGGACGGGCCGCCATGTTCTGACCCTCGAATGGATCGACGGCATTCCCGCCTCCGACGTGCCTGCGCTCATCGCCGCCGGCCACGACATGAAGAAGCTGGCGCGGCAGGTCATCCAGTCTTTTCTGACCCATGCGCTGCGCGACGGCTTCTTCCATGCCGACATGCATCAGGGAAATCTCTTCGTCGATGCCGACGGAACGCTGGTCGCCGTCGATTTCGGCATCATGGGCCGGCTCGACGCCACCCAGCGCCGCATGATGGCGGAAATTCTCTATGGCTTCGTGCAGCGCGATTACCGCCGCGTCGCCGAGATGCATTTCGAGGCGGGCTATGTCCCGCATACGAAGAGCATCGATACTTTCGCGCAGGCGCTGCGCTCGGTCGGCGAGCCGATCTTCGGGCGGCCGGCGCGCGACGTCTCGATGGGCCGGCTCCTTGCGCAGCTATTCCAGGTGACGGAGCAGTTCGACATGAAGACGCGGCCGGAACTCATCCTGCTGCAGAAGACGATGGTGGTCATCGAAGGCGTCGCCCGGAATTTCGACCCCGATCACAATATCTGGGACAGTGCCGAGCCTGTGCTGAAGTCCTGGATGATCGAGCGGCTGGCGCCGGAAACGCGGCTCGAAGAGGCCGCCGCCGGCGCGCGCGAACTCGGACGCATCGTCGGCCATCTGCCGGAACTACTCGACCGGGCCGAACGGACGGCACGGCTCTTCTCCGAAAGCATCGACGAGGAGGGGATCAAGCTCCATCCGAGCTCGACGGAGGCGCTCGCCCGCGCACAGAACCGGCGGAGCTACGGCACTCCGGTCGTCTGGGCCGTTGCGGGCGCGGCGGCCGCCGTCCTGCTGCTGAAGCTGTTCTAAAGCTCCTCGATTTTACCGGTCTTCGTCGGAGAAATAATTTATCTCCACATTGACCGCGTAGAACCCTATATTCCCCTTTCGCCGTCAGGCATCGCCAGGATCCCGCCCTCAAGCCGGAGTTTTCATTCTCGTGAGTGACATGTCCGCCAACGACAGCGCGCTCGAAAATCGCCGCATCCTGCTCATCATCGGAGGCGGGATCGCCGCCTATAAATGCCTTGAGCTGATCCGGCGGTTGCGCGGCAAGGGCGCAAGCGTGCGCGCGATCCTGACCGAGGCGGCGGCACAATTCGTGACGCCGCTTTCAGTTGCGACGCTGAGCGAGCAGGCCGTGTTCCAGTCGCTGTTCGATCTCACCCGAGAGGCCGAAATCGGCCATATCGAATTATCTCGCGAGGCGGACCTTCTGGTCGTTGCGCCGGCAACGGCGGACCTGATGGCGAAGATGGCAGCGGGCCTTGCCGACGATCTGGCGACGACGACGCTGCTCGCGACCGACAAGCCGGTGCTGATCGCACCCGCCATGAATGTGCGGATGTGGAGCCATCGCGCGACGCAGCGCAATCTAGAGCAGTTGATGGCCGACGGCGTCGAGATCGTCGGGCCGAACGAAGGGCCGATGGCCTGCAATGAATTCGGCTATGGGCGCATGGCGGAGCCCGCCGAAATCATCGCCGCGATCGAGCAGCATTTTTCCGAAAATGCCTTTGCCGGCGAATTGCCGCTCAAGGGCATTCGGGCGCTCGTCACTTCCGGCCCGACGCATGAGCCGATCGATCCGGTGCGCTATCTCGCCAACCGCTCCTCGGGCAAGCAGGGCTATGCGATCGCCACCGCCCTGCAACGTCTCGGCGCGGAGACGATCCTCGTTTCCGGGCCGACCAATCTGCCGCCGCCGCCCGGCGTCACCGTCCACAATGTCGAGACGGCGCGGGACATGCTCGCCGCCTGCGAAGCATCGCTGCCCGTCGATGTCGCGGTCTGCGCGGCGGCCGTCGCCGACTGGCGCGTGGATGTCGATGCGACCCAGAAGATCAAGAAAGAGCCTGGGGCACAGGCACCCGATCTCAAGCTCATCGAGAACCCGGACATTCTCGCGACGCTGTCCCGCCTGGCGAAGAACCGTCCGTCGCTCGTGGTCGGCTTTGCCGCCGAGACCGAGAAGGTCATCGAGCACGCGGTCGCCAAGCGCGCCCGCAAGGGCTGCGACTGGATCGTCGCAAATGACGTGTCGCCGGAGACCGGGGTGATGGGCGGCGAACTCAACACGGTTCATCTCATCACGGGCGACGGTCAGGAGGACTGGCCGTTGCTGCCGAAGCAGGCGGTCGCCGAACGACTGGCGCGGCGCATTCTCGCGCATTTCACGAAAAAGGATTCCTGAGCCATGACGAAAACCGTTCACGTCAACGTGCAGCGGCTGGCGCATGGCGCCGGGCTGGCGCTTCCACGCTACGAGACGGAAGGCGCCGCCGGCATGGATCTTCTCGCCGCCGTGCCCGACGCCGAGCCGCTGACGCTTGCGCCGGGCGCCCGTGCGCTGGTGCCGACCGGCCTCGCGATCGCTCTGCCGCAAGGCTTCGAGGCGCAGGTTCGTCCGCGCTCGGGGCTCGCCGCCAAGAACGGCGTCACGGTGCTCAACTCGCCGGGGACGATCGATTGCGACTATCGCGGCGAGGTAAAGGTCATCCTGATCAATCTGGGCGCCGAACCCTTTGTCGTTACGCGCGGTACGCGCATCGCGCAGATGGTGATTGCGCCGGTGACGCAGGGCCTTCTCGCCGAAGTCGAAACGCTGGATGAAACGGTACGCGGCGCGGGCGGCTTCGGCTCGACCGGCGTCGGCGCCCGAGGCAACTAGGAGAAACGGCCGGATGCTACGCCTGTCCAAGAAAACCTGGCTTGCGCTCGAAGCGGTGGTCGACGTCGCGATCAACGCGCGGCCTGATCCCGTGCAGTCGAAGGAAATCACGAAACGCCAGGGCATTCCGCAGCGTTACCTCGAGCAGGTGATGCAGCAACTCGTCCATGCGGGCATCCTGAAGGGGGTGCGCGGTCCGCGCGGCGGCTACCGGCTCGCCCGCGAACGGCGGCGCATCACGGTCGGCGAGGTGGTGCGTGTCGTCGGCGCGATGGAGTCGGCCGACGATCCGGTGACGACCGGACCTTCCGAACTCGGCGAGCGCGTCATCGCGCCGCTCTGGGAAGATGTGCAGCGCGATCTGATGGAGCGGCTCGACAAGATCACCGTCGACGATCTCTGTCGCCGCGCCGAAGGCGCAACGGACACCAACGCTGCTCCGGCAGCGGATTTCACGATCTGAACACCACAGCAAGGAGGCGAGCATGGCAAACAAGGTTCCGGGTCGCGGCCGCATCTATGACAGCATCATCGATACGATCGGCGATACGCCGCTTGTGCGGCTCAACCGCATGGCGAAGGAAGCAGGCTCCGTCGCCGACATCCTGCTGAAGCTCGAATTCTTCAATCCGCTGGCGAGCGTCAAGGACCGCATCGGCGTCGCGATGATCGAGGCGCTGGAACTGCAGGGCAAGATCCGGCCCGATACGGTCATCATCGAGCCGACCTCCGGCAATACGGGTATCGCGCTCGCCTTCGTCTGCGCCGCCAAGGGCTACAAGCTCATTCTCTGCATGCCGGAGAGCATGTCGATCGAGCGGCGCAAGATGCTGGCGCTGCTCGGCGCGCAGATCGAACTGACGCCAGCCGAAAAGGGCATGAAGGGCGCGCTCGCCCGGGCCGAGGAACTGATGCGGCAATATCCGAATTCCGTCTCGCCGCAGCAATTCGACAATCCGGCGAACCCTGAGATCCACAAGCGCACCACCGCCGAGGAAATCTGGAACGACACGGACGGCAAGGTCGACGCCGTCATTTCCGGCGTCGGCACGGGCGGTACCTTCACCGGCGTCGGTTCGGTGCTGAAGGCGCGCAAGCCCAGCGTCCGGATGATCGCGGTCGAGCCGGAGGACAGCCCGGTTCTCTCCGGCGGCCAGCCCGGCCCGCACAAGATCCAGGGCATCGGCGCGGGCTTCGTCCCGGGCAATCTCGACAAGACGCTGATCGACGAGGTCGTCACCATCGGCAACGAGACCGCCTTCGAGACGGCCCGAAAGGCGGCGAGGATGGAAGGCATTCCCTGCGGTATCTCGTCGGGTGCGGCTATTGCCGCCGCTCTCGAGGTCGGCACCAGACCGGAGATGAAAGGCAAGATTATTGTCGCGATCATCCCATCTTTCGCGGAACGTTACCTCTCGACAGCGCTTTTCGACGGGTTATAAATCGCCGCTTACTTCGGTCGGCGAAAGGCGCGCGGAAACATGTTGAAGAAATTCGGTCTCGATTGGTTTCTGCTCGCCCTCGTCGCCGTCGTGGCCGCAGCCATGATCTGGCCGGCCCCCGGCGTCACGGGAAGCCCGCTCCATGTCGAATGGGTTGCGAGCTACGGCCTCTGCATCGTCTTCTTTCTCTACGGGCTGACGCTGGCGCCGGAGAAGATGCGCGAGGGCTTTGCGAAATGGCAGGTCCATATCGCCGTGCAACTTTCGACCTTTGTGCTCTTCCCGATCGTCGTACTTTTCTTCGGGCTTTTTGTGAGGGACTTCTTTCCACCCGAGGTCTGGCTGGGGTTCTTCTATCTCGCGGCGCTGCCGAGCACGGTTTCCTCGTCGGTCGCCATGACATCGCTCGCGCGCGGCAATGTTCCGGTCGCGATCTTCAATGCAACGCTTTCGGCCTTTCTCGGCGTCTTCATCACGCCGCTGCTGATGGCCTGGTACATGCGCACGACCGGCCACTCACTACCGCTCGAAAGCGTGATCCTGAAAGTCGTTCTGCTGGTGCTGGTGCCGACGGCGCTCGGGCAGATCGCGCATCGCTGGCTCGCCGAATGGGCCAAGCGCAATGGCGCCTGGCTCAAGATCTGCGACCGCGTCGTCATCCTCGCGATCGTCTACAACTCGTTCTGCGACTCGATCGAGGCCGGCATCTGGAGCCGCCACGACGTTTCGCTGCTTGTCATGATGATCGCGGGCGTCATCATTCTATTCTTCACGATCTACGAGTTGATGCGGATTCCGTCGAAACTGCTCGGTTTCAATCGCGAGGACACGATCGCCTGTCTCTTCTGCGGCTCGAAGAAATCGCTGGCGACCGGCGTGCCGCTATCGAAGGTGATGTTCGGCGCGACGCCGACGCTCGGCCTGATCATCGCGCCGCTGATGCTCTTCCACTTCTTCCAGCTCGTAATCGTAAGCTTCATCGCCAATCGCTTCGCGCGCGATCCCGTGGCGCCGCAAACGGCGAAAGCCTGACGCGTCAACGCGCGCGGACCATAGCCGGCAACGCGCCCTCGACGGCGCCCGGGCCGGGCTCGACGCGAACGTCGCGCGCCACGATCGGCTCGTTGCATTCCGAACAGACCATGACGCCCCGCATGGCGTGACCGCAGCTCTTGTGTACACGGAGGAGCGGCGCACCCGCCTCGCCCGCCATGTGGCGGTCGCCCCATTGCACCAGCGCGAGGATCGCCGGATAGAGGTCTAGGCCCTTATCGGTCAGGCGATATTCCTCACGCCGCGGGCGCTCCTGATAGGCGCGCTTCGTCAGCACGCCGGCTTCGGTGAGCTTCTTCAGCCGGTCGGCCAGTACATGGCGCGCGATGCCGAGCCGCGCCTCGAATTCCTCGAAGCGGCGCATCCCCAGAAAACATTCACGCAACACCATCAGCGTCCAGCGATCGCCGACCACGGAGAGGGTGCGGGCGAGCGAACAGCATTCGCGATCCAGATCTTCCCAGCGCATGACCGGTTCTCCTTTGAACAGGAGTCTAGCTTGACAGGTTCTCTTTTGGAACCCAATCTCATATCAGTTCTGAAAAGAAACTTATTGGCATATCGACGCAACCGGCAAGGAGATCGACATGATACAGCCCCTCGCCCTTGTGACCGGCGTCGGTCCGGGCACCGGTTCGGCCATCGTGCGGCGCTTCGCGAAAGGCGGCTACCGGGTCGCCATGCTGGCGCGCAACGGCGACAGACTTGCGGCGCTCGAAAAGGAAGTTGCCGGCACGCATGCTTTCATCTGCGACGTCTCCGACGAAGCGCAGGTCAATGCGACGCTTGCCGACGTGCGGGCGAAGCTCGGCAATCCGGGCGTGCTGATCCATAATGCGGTCGGCGGCGCCTTCGGCAATTTCCTCGATGTGGATCCGCAGGTGCTCAACCGGAATTTCCAGGTCAATACGATGGGGTTCCTCTATCTCGCAAGGGCACTTGCGCCCGCGATGATCGAGGCGGGGCATGGCGTGATCGTCGCCACCGGCAATACATCGGCGCAACGCGGCCGCGCCAATTTCGCCGGCTTCGCGCCTAGCAAGGCGGCGCAGCGTATTCTGGCGGAATCGATCGCACGGGAGGTCGGCCCCAAGGGCGTCCATGTCGCCTATGTCGTCATCGATGCGGTGATCGACCTCGAATGGACGCGGAAGATGCGGCCCGATGCGCCGGACTCCTTCTTCATCAAACCCGATGCAATCGCCGAGGAAATCTGGCATGTGACCGGACAGGATCGTTCGGCCTGGTCCTTCAATGTCGAGATACGTCCCTTCGGCGAAGCCTGGTGAGGTTTGACGTGAACGTAGCAATGCCCGTGATCGAGCCGGTCTTCTCGCGCGACGACAGCTTCTGGCAACCTCATGTCGAGGCGACCGGACCTTTCCGGGGGCTTCATGGCGGCGCGGTGTCCGGGCTCATTGCCGCTGTAATGGAAGAGAAGGCACGCGAGGAGGGTTGGGGGATTCCGCTCGCTGTCTCGGTCCTGATCCTGCGGCCGGCGCCACTCGAACGTCTTGAAACGCGGATCGAGGTGCTGCGCGCAGGCGGACGCACGGCGATGCTCGAAACCTCGCTCGTTGCAGGCGACAAACTCATCGCCAAGGGTACGGGCGCCTTCGTGAAGCCGATCTCGTTGCCCGAGGCCGCGCGCCTGCAGGCGGCGCCGGCTGTCACCGATCCATCCGGGCTCGCTCCGTGGAGTGCGCGGGGACCGCAGACGCGCACGACCTTCTTCGATGCGCTCGACATTCGCGACGACAACAAGGGCATGAAATGGGGACGGATGAAGCGGCCCATGGTGCCCTTCGACGCGCCCTTCGCGAACCTCTTCGCCTTCGCCGACAACGGCACGCCCTACTGGCTTTCCGGCACCGCGTTCTGGCCGCCGCCCTGGGGCTTTCCGAATATCGACATCACGGTTCACGCCTCACGCGCGCCCGTCGGCCCGTGGGTCGGCGTCGAGCCGGCATCGGACTGGCGCGCCGACGGCATGGGCCTTACGGATTCAAAGCTTTACGACGAGGCAGGGCCGCTCGGCCGCGCCTGCCAGACCGTGGTGCTGACGCCGGTTTGACGCGTCAGCCGCGCGCCTCTTTCGCGCCACCGCAGCAGTGATCCACGGCGCTTTCTTCATAGCGGTCGTGATGGCGCATCCAGTCCATGATTTCCGCCTCATTGCGACCCTTCGGCGCCATATCGAGATAATTGTAGGCGCCGATCAGAATGTCGCCGCCCCGCGCATAGGCGGAATAGGCATGGAAGACGTTTCCGGCATCGTCCTTGATGAAGGTGCTGATGCCCGGCGCCTCGCCTTCCTCCCCGGATGTCCGAGGCTCGAAATTATAGGTCGTCGGCCCCTTCGCGAGATCGTCGCTGGTGAAGGAAACCCCATAGTCGCTGTTGAAATCGCTGCCGTATGACGAGACCCAGTTGAAGCGCCAGCCCATGCGCTTCCTGAACGGCAGGAGTTCGGCGAGCGGCGCGCGGGAGACGGCGATCAGCGTCACGTCGTGATGGGCAAGATGGAGGTTGGCGCCGTCGATGTGATCGCAGAGGAAGGAGCAGCCGGGGCAGCCTTCCTTCCAGCCGGGCGCAAACATGAAGTGATAGGTCATGAGCTGGCTGCGCCCGTCGAAGAGTTCGGCAAGGGTCTTTCGGCCAGCGGTCGTTTCGAAAACATAGTCCTTCTCGACCTTCACCCAGGGCAAGGCGAGCCGCTGAGCGGCGACGGCGTCCTGGAGATGCGTCAGTTCCTTTTCACGCGCGAGAAGCGCCTTGCGCGCGGCAAGCCATTCGGTCTGGGTTACGATCTTGTGCTGTTCCATCTTCTGTCCTCCCTTGGGTCAGATCGCGAAGCATCTTCGGGATGCGGAATATCTCAGGCGAAATAGGCCTCAAGCTTGTCGAGCGAGCCGCTCCAGCCTCTGTTGTGGCCGTCGCGCGCAGCTTCGTCGAAAAACTTTTCATGCGTCAACGTCAGCATGCAGCCGTCGCCGTCGGGTTTCAGCGAAACCGTCACCTGAGACTGGCGATCCGGCAAGGTGATCCACATCCAGGTAAAGACGAGCTTTCGGGCGGGCACCACTTCGAGATAGGTGCCGCTCACATTGTGGTTCTCTCCGTCTGGCGTCGTGAAGATGACGCGGAACCGTCCGTCTACCCGCACATCCATTTCGGCGGAGAGAACCTCGGCGCCGGTCGGGCCGAACCACTGCACTATTTGCGACGGTTCCGTCCAGGCGGCGTAGACTTTTTCGGGCGCGGCATTGAGACGACGTTTGAGCGTGAGGCTCGGCTGCTGGACGATTCCGGGTTTGGCGAACATGGCTCCTCCTCCACGAATGCGGCTAGACGCTCGAGACTTTCGGACCAGAAGCGAAGGGCACGATTGAGCCAGTTCACCGCTTCCTCCATGGGTTCGACGGTCAACTCGCAAGTCACGGTGCGGCCGACCTTGGTCCGCGCGACCAGGCCCGCATCCGACAAGACGTCGAGATGCTTCATGATCGCCGGAAGCGAGACCGGAAAGGGCCGCGCCAGTTCACTGACCGAAAGGCGCTCGCCCTCGATCAGACGGGCGAGCAGGGCCCGTCTCGTCGGATCGGCAAGCGCCGCGAAAATGCGGTCCAGTTCCGGCTCCTCATACTTAACCATCTGGTAAAGCATGACTCCGCACCGCCGCACCTGTCAAGCACGGCGGCGCCGAATTTCCGGATCGTCGAAGACGCTCACACGTGGCCGAGCACGGGATGAGGCTTGTAGGGCTCCTCGAGCGCCGCCTTGTCTTCCGCAGACAGCGCGAGGTCCAGCGCGCCCAGCGCATCGTCCAGATGTTCGAGCTTCGAGGCACCGATGATCGGTGCGGTGACGGTGGGGTTCGAGAGAATCCAGGCGAGCGCCGTCTGCATGGGTTTCACGCCGAGCTTTTTCGCGATCTCGACATTGCGGTCGGCGACCGCGAAATCGCCGTCATGGAAATACATCTGGCCCGCGAACTCGTCGGTCTTGGCGCGGGTCGTATCGCCGCCGCCCTGGCGGTGGCGATTGCCGGCGAGGAAGCCGCGGGCGAGCGGGCTCCAGGGAACGACACCGATGCCTTCCGCCTTGCAGAGCGGCAGCATCTCGCGTTCCTCCTCGCGATAGATGAGGTTGTAATGGTTCTGCATCGAGACGAAGGGGACGAGGCCGCGCTCCCTTGCGATGGAAAGATATTTTGCGAATTGCCAGGCGTACATCGACGAGGCGCCGATATAGCGGACCTTGCCGGCCTTCACGAGGTCGGACAGAGCCTCGGCCGTTTCCTCGATCGGCGTGTTCGGATCGAAGCGATGGATCTGATAGAGGTCGATGTAATCGACGCCGAGACGTTTCAGCGATCGGTCGCAGGCATCCATGATGTGCTTGCGCGACAGGCCCCAGCGATTGACCTTGCGGTTCTCGGTGCCGTTGAAGCATTTGGTGGCGATCACCACATCTTCACGGTCCTTGACGAGATCGCCGAGCGCCTTGCCGACGATTTCTTCCGAGACGCCGTTCGAATAGACATCGGCTGTGTCGAAGAAATTGATGCCGGCGTCGAGCGCCTTTTCAAAGAAAGGGCGCGCTTCCTTCTCTTCGAGTACCCAGTCGCGCCATTGCTTCGAGCCGTAGGTCATGGTGCCGAGACAGAGACGCGAGACCCTGAGACCTGTATTGCCCAGACGCACATACTTCATTTTCGATGCCATGACGGCCTCCATGTTCTGTATGACTATTTTCGTATAGTTGGTCTTTCGCCAGCGGGGCGCAACAGGAGAGCGCGGCGACGACATCGACCCGGCATTGCCTCGGGCATTGACAACGGGCCTCCCCGTATGGCGCAAAGGAGGCGGAGAAAGACCATGTCGCTTTCGGATACCCAGCTCGAACGCTATGCCCGCCATATCGTCCTCAAGGAGATCGGCGGACCCGGGCAACAGAAGCTTCTCAATGCGCGCGTGCTGGTCGTCGGCGCGGGCGGGCTCGGCGCGCCCTGTCTTATGTACCTCGCCGCCGCCGGCATCGGCACGCTGGGCATTGTCGATCACGACAGTGTCTCGCTCTCGAACCTGCAGCGCCAGATCATCCATGACACGGAAAGCATCGGCAAGCCGAAGGTCGAGAGCGCGGCGGCAAGTCTCGCGCGCGTCAATCCCGATGTGAAGATCGAAATGCATCGCACGAGGCTCACCGCCGAGAACGCACTCGATCTCGTTTCACGCTACGACATCGTCGCCGATGGCTGCGACAATTTTCCGACGCGGTTTCTCGTCAACGATGCCTGTCATTTCGCAAAGGTGCCGCTGGTTTCCGGTGCGGTCGGGCAATTCGAGGGACAGGTCGCAACTTTCAAATCCTATCTGCGCGATGCGGATGGCGTTCCCTTTCCCGATTATCGCGATCTGGTCGGCGAAGCGCCGCCGCCGGGCAGCATTCCGGCCTGCGAGGAAGCGGGCGTGCTCGGCGCGCTGACCGGCGTCATCGGTTCGCTGATGGCGCTCGAAGTCATCAAGGAAATCGCAGGGGCAGGGACGAGCCTCGCCGGCAAGCTTCTCATCTATGACGCACTCGATACGCGCTTCCGCACGATCAGGCTTCGCCACGATCCAAAGAATCCATTGTCAGGCGACGAGCCGGCGATCAGGGATTTGAGCGCGCACGTCTGAGCCCTTCCACATAAGCGGCGAGCTCGCGTTTGCGGGCGAGGCAAGGGCGTTCGAGCCAGTGCCAGGAGGCAATCGCCAGCGCGATCGCGAGAGGTGCCGCGGCGGCAAAGAGCGCAAGCGGCGTCAGACGCGGCAGACGTTGCACCAGAAGCTGCTGGATCGGATAGGCATAGATGTAGATGCCGTAGGAATAGTCGCCGAACCGGTTGAAATTGCGGATCACATTGGAAGGCACGAAGGCGGCCCAGATGGTCGCATAGGCCGTGAAGAGGCAGAGCGCACATTCGTAGGCCGCCGTGCGGCGCAGCAACACCGCGAAGACGAAGGCAGCCATGACAGCCCACAAAGTCAGCGGAATGCGCCGCGCCGCGAAAAAGGCGACGACGCCGAAGCCGAAACAGAGCCCGAAACGAATGAGATGGTCGTAGGGATGCGTCACGTCATGCGCGATAGGCATCAGGCTCGCCGCCGCCAGCAGAACGAGGATCGGTGCCATCCAGAGCCAGAAGCGGCGCTGTGCCGAAAATCCGCCCGCGAGGCCGAAGGCGGCGAGGCAGAGATAGCAGATCACTTCGTATTTGAGCGTCCAGAGCGGAGCGTCGATGCCGGTATCGCCGGGCACGGTGGTCGCGACGCCGGGCAGCGCACTGTCCGCACCGAGAAGACCCGCGACCCTCGGCAGATATTCCCAGGTACCGGCCGCACGGAGATATTGTGCCAGAGGTAGCGAGGTGAGAGCGGGGCCGACAAAAACGGTGACGAGTACGGCACAGAGGATCAGCGCCGGCCAGAGCCGCAGCAGGCGCGCCGACAGAAAGCCGGACAAGGACGGCGTTGCGAGCCAGCTCTGCGCGATCAGGAATCCGCTCGCGGCGAAGAAGACGTTAACCGCGTGATAGCCCAGATCGTGCCCTGTGGCGGAAACGAGGGGCCCCGCAAAACGGTTGCCGGTGACGACGATGAAGCTATGCGCGAAGACGACGGTACCCGCCGCGAGGAAGCGGATCAGATTGAAATTATTGTCCCGCCCGGACACATAGTCGGCAATATGTTTCATCGCAGGGCATCGTCCACCGCCCGGCGCCGCGAAATGCGCGCCATACGGACGAAGCCTGCATCGAAAGTGCCAAGGAAAACGATAATTTCTGCCGGATTATGGCAGATGAACAAAATTACATGATCGCCGGAATGACCCGGCTCCATGTATTTTTGATCGGCCTCATTCCGCCGATCATTACATGATCGCCGGAATGACCCGGCTCCATGTATTTTTGATCGGCCTCATTCCGCCGATCATTACATGATCGCCGGAATGACCCGATCGGGGGGGCGATGTCCGTCCATGAAGGTCTTGATGTTGACGATGACCTTGCCGCCCATTTCGATGCGGCCCTCGATCGTCGCCGAACTCATATGCGGCAGCAGGACCACGCTGTCGAGGCCGAGGAGCCGTGGATTGACCGTCGGCTCGTTCTCGAAGACGTCGAGGCCGGCACCCGCGATCTCGCCCGCTTCGAGGGCACGGGCAAGCGCGTTCTCGTCGATCACCTCGCCGCGCGCCGTATTGACGATATAGGCATCGGGCCGCACCAGCTTCAGCCGGCGCGCATTCAGCAGGTGAAACGTCGCCGGGGTATGCGGACAATTGACCGAGACGATGTCGACCTTGGGAAGCATCTGGTCGAGGCTCTCCCAATAGGTCGCCTCAAGCTCCTTCTCGATCACGGCATTGGCGGGCTTGCGATTGTGGTAGTGAATTTCGAGACCGAAGGCGCGGGCGCGGCGCGCCACCGCCTGACCGATGCGACCCATGCCGATGATGCCGAGACGTTTGCCGAAAATGCGGCGGCCGAGCATCCAGGTCGGCGACCAGCCCGGCCATTTGCCCTCGTGATCGCGCAGGTAGCGGGCGCCGTCGGAAAGGCGGCGCGGCACGGCGAGGATCAACGCCATGGTCATGTCGGCCGTATCCTCGGTCAGCACGCCGGGCGTGTTCGTCACCGTAATGCCGCGGCGGCGCGCCGTCTCGACATCGACATTGTCGACGCCGGTGCCGAACTGGGCGATCAGGCGAAGCTGGGGACCGACCTGCGACAGGACTTTCGCATCGATGCGGTCGGTCACCGTGGGCACCAGTACGTCGGCTTCCTTGACCGCAGCAACAAGTTCCGCCGTCGTCATCGGATGGTCGTCGGCGTTGAGGCGGACATCGAAGAGCTCGTTCATGCGCGCCTCGATGACTTCGGGGAGCTTCCGGGTGACGATGACGAGCGGCTTCTTCTGGGTCATGCTCGGAACAGCCTCATCGCAAGGAACTTCTACGCAAGGCGCGGCCGGTGGCGGGCGCTGCCAGCTCCTTGTCTAGCAGAGGGCAAGGGGGCCGACCAAGCCTGTTCTCAGGCCCCGCGCGGCCGCTGCCTCACGGCTTGACCCACTTGCCGCAGCCTTGTCATAAAGGAGCGGGGTCACGCCAGAGAAAGTCGCCATCATCGCCATGTCCCGGCCGCCTTGCCGTAACGAAGCCGGCGCCATTCTCAGGCGGATCGGAAGCGCGGGCGTCTGGCTGCTGCTGATGTCCGGCGCAGCCCACGCCCAGACCAAGGCCGCGAAAGCCGAACCGGCCCCGGCGACCCAGCTTCTCCCGCCCGGCGGCGACGCCAGCGCACAGCCCAAACAACTGCCGGGGCCGGCGACCGGTTTGCCGGTGCCGCGCTTCGTCAGCCTGAAATCGGGCCGCATCAATGTCAGGCGCGGGCCCGGCGACGATTATCCGATCGAATGGGTCTTCGAGAAGAAGGGATTACCGGTCGAGATCACGGCCGAATCTGACCGCTGGCGCCGCATCCGCGACCGCGAGGGCGATATCGGCTGGGTCTGGCATTCGATGCTCGACGGACGGCGGACGGCTCTCATCGAGAACAAGGCCACCGGCGGTCAGCCTGTGCCGCTTCATGCCGAGCCCAACGCCTCGTCCGCCATCGTCGCCTATGCGGAACCCGGCGTGATCGCGCAACTCGCCGCCTGCAAACCCGGATGGTGCGAACTCAAGGCCAGCGGCTATGAAGGCTGGATCGAGCGGCCTTCGATCTGGGGCATCTATGCGAACGAGAATTTCGAGTAGGCGCTAGTCGAAATCCGCCGAAAGCGCGGCGCGCGTCTCGGGCGAGAGCAGCGCCATGTGGCCGTAATTCGGATGCGCGATGGCGATCAGGACCTGCGTCGCCGGATCGCGGAATTTCTCGACTTCCTGCAGCTTGAAGGGAAAGTGCAGGAAGTGGACCGACGACGTCTTGCCGTCCGCCTTGGTGCGTTCGATGTCGCCTTCGGGTACCGCCGTCACGCGCAATCCGCCGACATCGATGTAGATGTGATCCTCGACACCGGTCAACCGGCGCAATTCCTTGTCGCGGCGGACTTCGTCGTCAATCTCGAACATCAGCGTCGCCACGAGTTCATCGCCTTTCGGGATCAACGGATTGTAAGCCGCGAGTTCGTCGGCGATCTGCTCCTCACCGCCCTTTTCGATGTAGAGCATTTCATGGATCTGCTGAAACATCGTTTCGTAATTCTCGAAATAGAAAGTCGCGTAGGGCCCGACCGAAACGCGGCGTCCCTTCTTTACCGCCGTGATCGCGGCGCGGCGGTCCTTGCGCTCCTTCGCATAGACGTCGTAAGGCAGGATGTCGCTGCGTTCGATGATGTGCTTTGCTGCAGGCATCGGCGTCACTCCACTTTTCTCGTTATTCGATGAGACCCCAGGCGCGGGCCATGATCTCGATCGGATGCTGCACCCTGGGCGTCTGCGGCTCGCCCAGCGTCTCGATTTCATGCAGCAGATGCTTGCCGGCGAGCGGGCAGTCGGACGTCACGTATTTATTGCCGGTCTTCGCGACATTGCGCGCGGCGGGCTTTCCGACCTTCATCGCGACGTCGAAGGTTTCCTTCATCACGCCGAATGTTCCTCCGTGGCCGGAGCAGCGTTCGACCACGTCGACCTTTATGCCGGGGATAAGCTTCATCATCTCGGCGGATTTCGGCCCCATGTTCTGGGCGCGCGCATGACAGGCGAGATGCGCGGTGACACCGCCCTCGACAGGCGTCATGCCGGGCGCGAGACCCTCTTTCTTCGCGATGTCGACGACATATTCGTCGATGTCGTAGGTCGCGCGGGAAAGCTTCTCGACATGCGGATTGTCGGGGAGGATCAACGGCCACTCGAACTTGAACATCAAGCCGCAGGACGCCGTCAGCGTGACGATGTCGTAGCCTTTGTCGATCAGCTCGCACATCTCGCGCGAGATTTTTTCCGCCTGCTCGGCGACCTTGGCGAGGTTACCCTGCTCGAGAAACGGCATGCCGCAGCAGCCGGGATAGGCGACGGTCGTCTCGACGCCATTATGCGCAAGCACGAGACGCGCGGCTTCGCCGGCACCCGGATTGTTGTAATTGACAAAACATGTCGCGAAGAGCGCGGCCTTGCGACCTTTGGCGGGGGCGTCCTTCGGCGCGGCGGCACCGGACCTGTCCTGCGCTTTGGCGCGCATCGTAAAAGTCTTGCCGTAGAATTTCGGCAACTCGGCGCGGGCGTCGATGCCGGCAAGTTTTTCGAGCACGGGCCGCGTCAGCTTGTTGCCGCGTGCCGAACCCCAGTTTGCGAGCGGCGCGACAGGCGCCGCCAGCGTACCATTGCGATCGGTCTGTGCGAGCTGGCCTTGCACGAAAGGATAGCTCCCGTCCTGATGCGCGGTCGCGGCGCGGTAGCGCAACATCAGGTGCGGAAAATCGAGATTGAATTCATGCGGCGGCACGTAGGGACACTTCGTCATGAAGCACATGTCGCACAGCGTGCAGGCCTCGATGACGGGCGCGAAGTCCGCCGACTTCACTTCGTCGAGTTCTTCGGTCGGCGAAGCATCGATGAGATCGAAGAGGCGCGGGAAACTGTCGCAGAGATTGAAGCAGCGGCGGCAGCCGTGGCAGATGTCGAAGACGCGGCGGAGTTCCGCATCGAGCTTGTCGAGATCGTAGAAGTCGGGATTTTGCCATTCTATCGGATGGCGCGTGGGCGCTTCGGTGCTGCCTTCTTTCATCCTGTCCCCTCCGGTATTCATTTTCAAAGGTCGCGAAAGGGGAGCCGGGCAACCGCCCGCCTCCCCTCGCAGTGTCGTTCTTCGAGCGACTAGACCAGGCTGTCGAGCGCCTTCTGGAAACGGCCGGCATGGCTCTTTTCAGCCTTGGCCAGCGTCTCGAACCAGTCGGCGATTTCGTCGAAGCCTTCTTCGCGCGCGGTGCGCGCCATGCCCGGATACATATCGGTGTATTCGTGCGTTTCGCCGGCGATCGCGGCCTTGAGGTTCAGATCCGTGGGTCCGATGGGCTCGCCCGTTGCCGGGTCGCCGACCGATTCCATGAATTCGAGGTGGCCATGCGCATGGCCCGTTTCGCCTTCCGCCGTCGAGCGGAAAACGGCGGCCACGTCGTTGAAGCCTTCGACGTCGGCCTTCTGCGCGAAATAGAGATAGCGGCGGTTTGCCTGGCTCTCGCCGGCGAAAGCTGCCTTCAGATTGTCGAGGGTTTTGGATTTTGCGAGCGACATGAGTTCCTCACCTTTCCTCGCCTTGCCGATCCGCCTGAGCGACGGTCGGCGCGGCCTGCCTGTTGGAGTTCTGGCCGGGGATAAGGCGCGAGCCATTCTTCCGGCCACCGCCCGGGACGGCGGTTAACCGAAACCATACTGCCGTCGACCGGAGACGGTCAACAACTTAGAACGATTCTAAAATTGAGAAGGGTTCTCAGCTCGCCTGACGGGGGGCGCCGTGGAGGCGGACGATCACGTCGACGCGGGCGACGTCCGTGCCTTCCGGCGCCTGGGGCAAGCCGGTAACGGCGATCTTGTCGCCGTCGATATCCATCAGCGAGCCCGAATTCTCGAGGAAGAAATGGTGATGGTCGCTGACATTGGTATCGAAATAGGTGCGCGCGCTGTCGACCACGACCTCACGCAGCAATTGCGCCTCGGTGAACTGGTGCAGCGTGTTGTAGACGGTGGCAAGCGAAACGCTGACGCCGGCCGCCTGGGCTTCCTCATGGAGAGCTTCGGCCGTGACATGACGGTCGCCACCATCGAAGAGGAGGCGGCCCAGCGCGAGGCGCTGGCGGGTCGGACGCAGACCGGCTTCCCGCAAGCGGGTGAGTGTCTGGCTATAGGGCCGATCCTGGGTCACGGAGCTCATCATCCTTTCGCCCGCCCTGCTTCGGACCGGCGGTAGTTTTTAATCATTACAATGTCCAAGATGTAATTACCGTCATGCTTTTGTCAAGGCTCGCTTTTTCGGCCGACCAGCGCATGGGTTCCCGTGGAGGCGCCTATATGTTAGGAAGCGCGTCGAGGAAACCGGGGTGGGGCGAGAACCTCACCCTTCAAGCCAAGGATAGCCCTCCGCTTACAGCGGCAAGACGGGCATAGCCGAGCGGACGGGGAATGGCGGACCAAAAGTCGAGCTATAGTTACGAAGAGCTTCTCGAATGCAGTCATGGCCGCATGTTCGGCCCCGGCAACGCCCAGCTCCCCCTGCCGCCGATGCTGATGATCTCGCGGATCACGCATATTTCGGACAAGGGCGGCGATCACGACAAGGGGCTGATCAAGGCCGAATTCGACATCACGCCGGACCTCTGGTTCTTTCCCTGCCATTTCGAAGGCGACCCGATCATGCCGGGCTGTCTCGGCCTTGACGGCGCGTGGCAGTTGCTCGGCTTCTTCCTCGGCTGGATCGACGGCAAGGGCAAGGGCCGCGCGCTCGGTGTGGGCGAAGTGAAATTTTCCGCCATGGTCACGCCAGCCGTGAAGAAGATCGAATACAATATTCACTTGAAGCGCGTCATCAATCGCCGCCTGGTTCTTGGCGTTGCCGATTGCACCATCCTGGCGGATGGCGAGGTCGCCTATACAATCACCGACATGAAAGTCGGCCTGCAGACGGAAGAACAGCCGGCCTGATAGGGCGCGGCGGGTTTGATCCACGCGAAAAGAGAGGCTGCCATGAGGCGAGTGGTCGTGACCGGCATGGGGATCGTTTCCTCGATCGGAAACAACACGCAGGAGGTTCTCGCGAGCCTGCGCGAAGGCCGATCGGGCATCGTCAAATCCGAGACCTATGCGGAAATGGGTTTTCGCAGCCAGGTTCACGGCAGCCTGAAGATCGATGTCGACACAGTCGTCGACCGGCGGGCGCGCCGCTTCATGGGCGACGGCGCGGCCTATGCCTCGATCGCGATGGAACAGGCGATCCGCGACGCAGGCCTTGAGCCGAGCGACGTCAGCAACGAGCGCACGGGCCTCATTGTCGGCTCGGGCGGTCCCTCGACCAAGGCGATCGTCGCGGCCGCCGACATAACGCGCGATCCGGCCAAGGGCCCGAAGAAAGTCGGCCCCTTCGCGGTGCCGAAAGCGATGTCCTCGACCTGCTCGGCCAATCTCTCGACCTGGTACAAGACCAAGGGCGTCAATTATTCGATCAGCTCGGCCTGCTCGACCTCGGCGAACTGCATCGGCAACGCGGCCGAGATGATCCAGTGGGGCAAGCAGGACGTGATGTTCGCCGGCGGCGGCGAGGAGCTCGACTGGACGCTGTCCGTCCTTTTCGACGCGATGGGCGCCATGTCCTCCAAGTACAACGACACGCCCGACAAGGCCTCGCGCGCCTATGACAAGAACCGCGACGGCTTCGTCATCTCGGGCGGCGGAGGCATGCTGGTGCTCGAGGAACTGGAACACGCGAAAGCGCGCGGCGCGAAGATCTATGCCGAACTCGTCGGCTATGGCGCGACGGCCGACGGCGCCGACATGGTGGCGCCGTCCGGCGAAGGCGCGGTGCGCTGCATGAAGATGGCGATCAAGGATCTGAAGGCGCCGGTCGATTATATCAATCCCCATGCGACCTCGACGCCGGTCGGCGACATTCCCGAGATCAAGGCGATCCTCGAGGTCTTCGGCGACAAGACGCCGCCGATCAGCGCGACGAAATCGCTGACGGGCCATGCGCAGGGCGCGGCGGGCGTTCACGAGGCGATCTACACGCTCCTGATGATGCAGAACGGCTTCATTGCGGCGAGCGCCAATATCGACGAGATCGATCCGGAGGTTGCGGCAGCGAACATCGTGCGCGAACGCATCGACGGGGCGAACATCAATCTGGCGATTTCGAACAGCTTCGGTTTCGGCGGCACCAACGCGACGCTCGCCTTCCAGCGCTACCACAATTGACGTAACGGGGCTGACATACAAAGTCGGCAAAAAAACAACCGGGCAACCAGACGGGTCGAAAACGAATGCACGGGTCGGATCACAAGGCGGGCGGCAAGGGACTGGTTCTGAGCGGACCCTTGATGAAAGGGCGACGCGGCCTGGTGATGGGCGTTGCGAACGACCATTCAATTGCCTGGGGCATCGCGCAAGCGCTGTCGCTGCACGGCGCGGAAATGGCGTTCACCTATCAGGGCGAAGCTTTCGGACGGCGCGTGAAGCCGCTGGCGGAGTCTGTCGGCTCGAAAATTCTTCTGCCTTGCGACGTCACCGACAGCCAAAGCCTCGATACCGCCTTCCGCACGTTGAAGGAGGAATGGGGCACGCTCGATTTCGTCGTTCATGCGATCGCCTATTCCGACAAAAACGAGCTCAAGGGCCGCTATGCCGACACGACGCGGGAGAATTTCCTGCGCTCGATGGATATTTCCTGCTTCTCCTTCACCGACGTCGCGCGCCGCGCCGCCGAACTGATGCCCGATGGCGGCTCGATGGTGACGCTGACCTATGAAGGCGCGCAGCGCGTGATGCCGAACTACAACGTGATGGGTGTCGCCAAGGCGGCGCTCGAAGCGAGCGTACGCTATCTCGCCGCCGATTTCGGCCGCGACGGCATTCGCGTCAACGCGATCTCGGCGGGACCGATGCGGACGCTGGCGGGATCCGCCATCGGCGATGCGCGTTTCGTGCACAAGTGGAACAAGACGCATTCGGCGCTGAAAGAAACGATCGAACTCGAGCATGTCGGCGGCGCCGGTCTTTACCTGCTCTCCGATCTCTCGGCCCGCGTGACCGGTGAAATCCATTATGTCGACTCGGGTTACAATATCATCGGCCTGCCGCGCGCCGAGGAGATGAAGCAGAGCGATCTCGAAACCGGCAACGGCGGCTAACCTCCGGAGGCTCCTGTGCTCACCGGCATCGATCACGTCCAGATTGCCATCCCTGAAAAAGGCGAAGACGAAGCACGGCGTTTCTATCTCGATGTGCTCGGCTTCACGGAAGTGCCGAAGCCGGCGGTGCAGGCGGCACGTGGCGGTTGCTGGTTCGAGCTCGGCGCGCTGAAGCTCCATCTCGGTATCGACAAGGGCTTTCACCCCGCGACCAAGGCCCATGTGGCTTTTCTGACGAACGACCTTCAGGGGCTGGCAAAGCGTGCGCAGGCAGGCGGCTACAGGCTCGCGGAGGACGTCGCCGTCGAGGGTTATGACCGGCTTTTCGTCTTCGATCCCTTCGGCAATCGCATCGAACTAATGCAGCCGAAATGAAAAAAGGCGCCGGGGTTAATCCGGCGCCTTCTTCAGTTCAAATCGTCCGCAACCGATCAGTAGAAGAGATTGAGCACGATCTGCGCGATCAGGCCGTTCTGCTGCGAGACGAGATAGACATTATTGTCGTTGCGCACCCAGACATAGCCGCGGGGCGGCTGCTTCAGGTGATAGGCACGGTAGTCGACCACATAGGAGCGGTCGCGATAGGCCTTGGGAAGCTTCTGGCCACGCGACCAGCTCTTGTGCCCGTCATAGCCCTTCGGGGCATGCCAGGCAGGACCCTGGACCGCGTCATATTTCTTTCCGCCATAGGAATATTGCGGCTTCGGACGATTCTGGTCCGGACGCTGGTTCTGGCCCTGATTCTGACCCTGGGGCCCATGATCGTCGGGTTTGTGGTTCTGCCCCATGGAGGGCTGGTTGCCATGCTGCTGGTTCTGACCATAGGGATCGGCCATGGCGGGCGCGGCGAGCATCGACAGCGCAATGGCGGCTGCGAAGATGTGTTTCATTTGCGGGATCCTTGCTGCCCGTGAAAGGGCTCTTGTGTTCGATGTCCGTAAGATGGAGCCCGCAAGCTGAACTCATACTGAACGACGGCAGCAGCGTTCCTTCATCCTTCACCACAAACGAAAATGGCGCCGGAAAACCGGCGCCCTTGTTTTAAATATTCGACCGATCTCAGTCGCGGTTGCGACGACGACCGCCACCGCCGCCTTCGCGCTTCTCGCGCGGCTGCTCAGCGGGCTCGTTCTCATAGACGATCTCTTCGCCCGTCTCCTGATTGACGTGCTTCATCGAGAGGCGGACCTTGCCGCGCTCGTCGAAGCCGAGGAGCTTCACCTTGACCTTCTGGCCTTCGGCAACGACGTCGGCGACCTTCTCGACGCGATTCGGCGCCATCTGCGAGATGTGAACGAGGCCGTCGCGCGGCCCGAAGAAGTTCACGAAAGCGCCGAACTCGACGACCTTCACGACAGTGCCTTCGTAGATGTGGCCGACTTCCGGCTCCGCGACGATGCCGCGGATCCAGTCGATCGCCTTCTTGATCGAGGCGCCGTCGGAGGACGCCACCTTGATCGTGCCGTCGTCGGAAATGTCGATCTTCGCGCCGGTCTTCTCGACGATCTCGCGGACGACCTTGCCGCCGGTGCCGATGACTTCACGGATCTTGTCGGTCGGAACCGTGATCACCTCGATGCGCGGCGCATGTTCGCCGAGCTCGGAGCGGGCCGTCGTGAGGGCCTTGGCCATCTCGCCCAGGATATGGACGCGACCGCCCTTCGCCTGCTCGAGGGCCTGCTTCATGATGCCTTCGGTGATGCCGGTGATCTTGATGTCCATCTGGAGCGACGTGACACCCTCTTCCGTGCCCGCCACCTTGAAGTCCATGTCGCCGAGGTGATCCTCGTCGCCGAGGATGTCGGAGAGCACCGCGAAGCGCTCGCCTTCGAGGATCAGGCCCATGGCGATACCAGCCACCGGGCGCTTGAGCGGAACGCCCGCATCCATCATCGAGAGGGACGAGCCGCAGACGGTCGCCATCGAGGAGGAGCCGTTCGATTCCGTGATCTCGGAGACGAGGCGGATCGTGTAGGGGAACTCGGTCTTCGCGGGCAGCACGGCGCGCATCGCACGCCAGGCAAGCTTGCCGTGACCGACTTCGCGACGGCCGGTGAAACCGACGCGGCCCGTCTCGCCGACCGAATAGGGCGGGAAGTTGTAATGCAGCAGGAAGTTTTCCTTGTAGGTGCCTTCCAGCGCGTCGATGAACTGTTCGTCTTCACCGGTGCCGAGCGTGGCGACGACCAGCGCCTGCGTCTCGCCGCGCGTGAAGAGCGCCGAGCCGTGGGTGCGGGGCAGGATGCCGACTTCCGAAACGATCGGGCGAACCGTCTTCACATCGCGGCCGTCGATGCGGATGCCCGTATCGAGGATCGAGTTGCGGACGACGTCGGCTTCGAGCGCCTTGAAGACACCGCCGACGGTCGCTTCCGGAACCGCGTTCGGATCTTCGGGATTGCAGAGCGCTGCCTTGACCTTGTCCTTCGCCTTGGCGAGGGCTTCGTGGCGTTCGCCCTTGTCCTTGAGGCCGTAGGCGGCGCGGACGTCGCTCTCGGCCAGCGCGCGGACCTTGCCTTCCAGTTCCGACTCGTCCTTCGCTTCGAAGGCGCGCGGTTCCTTGGCGCATTTCTCGGCCATGCGGATGATCGCATCGATCACCGGCTGGAACTCGCGATGACCGAACATGACGGCGCCGAGCATGATTTCCTCGGAAAGCTCCTTGGCTTCCGATTCCACCATCAGCACCGCATCGGCCGTGCCGGCGACGACGAGATCGAGGTCGCTCTCGACCATCTCATCGATCATCGGGTTGAGCTTGTATTCGCCGTTGATGTAGCCGACGCGGGCGCCGCCGATCGGACCCATGAAGGGCAGGCCCGAAATCGTCAGGGCGGCGGAGACCGCGACCATCGCGACGATGTCGGGATCGTTCTCCATGTCGTGGCTGACGACGGTGACGATGACCTGCGTCTCGTTCTTGAAACCCTTGGCAAAAAGCGGACGGATCGGACGGTCGATCAGGCGCGAAACGAGCGTTTCCTTTTCGCTCGGACGGCCTTCGCGCTTGAAGAAGCCACCCGGAATCTTGCCGGCGGCATAGGTCTTTTCCTGGTAGTTCACGGTCAGCGGAAAGAAGTCGAGGCCGGGCTTCGGCTTTCTCTCGCCGACGACGGTCGCGAGCACGGAGGTCTCGCCATAGGTCGCGAGGACGGCACCGTCGGCCTGGCGGGCGATCTTGCCCGTCTCGAGGACGAGCGTACGGCCGCCCCATTCAATTTCTTCGCGTGTGATATCAAACATATCTATTTCCTGTTCCGCGCCGCCGCGTTTTTCGCGTTCTTGCCATCATCTGGCGGACGGCGCTCATTTCTGCCGCTGACGTCGCGGCCGGACATGTACGGGTCTGCTCGCGAGGGCGCGTTTACTTGCGCCACGCGTAATCACCGAGGGACCTCAAGCCGTGAGACGACGGCAGAGAGGACCACCCGCGAGCATTGTTCCGTTGACGGACGATTGTCTCTTCGGACCGGGAAACGCTGATGGCCGGTAGGGTCGAAGCCACGCCGGCGCATGTCGCGCAAAATCCCGGGTCATGGGGAGAAATAATCACCCCGTGTTTACCTCCGGATTCCCAGTCGGGAAATCAGGGACTCGTAACGCTTCTGGTCGTGCTTCTTGACGTAGTCGAGAAGCGAACGACGCTGGCTCACCATCTTCAGAAGGCCGCGGCGCGAATGGTTGTCCTTCGCGTGACCCTTGAAATGTTCGGTGAGGTTCGTGATGCGCTCGGTGAGGATGGCGACCTGCACTTCGGGCGAACCGGTGTCGCCTTCCTTGCCGGCGAATTCCTTGATCAGCTGAGCTTTACGCTCGGGCGTAATCGACATCGGGATCTCCTATGGATCGAGATTAAAGACACGCACGGGCTTCAGCTCGCCCTGGCAATACTCGGTCAGAGCCACCGGGTCTCCCCGGTGTGTCGCCAGAACCGGCCCCGACAGGATCGGAGCGTCGCGCCCGCGCAATAAAACTCCCTGACCCCGTCTCAGACGGGAGGCATCGTCACTGCTCAGGGCCAGGGCCGGGATGTCGTCCAGCGCGGTCTCAAGCGGTAGCAGATGCTCCAAAAAGGCTTCGGAAGCGGGCGCAATATGGCCGAAGCCCATCAGTTTATCCAGCGGAATTGCGGCCTCCTCCCGGAAAGGACCATGAGCGGTCCGCCGCAGCGCCGAAACATGCCCGACGGTGCCGAGCGCCAGGGCCAGGTCGCGAGCCAGCGAGCGGACGTAAGTCCCTTTACTGCAAAGGATTTCGAACTCGGCATAGTCGCCGTCCGGGCAGGCCAGAAGGCGGGCTTCATGGACGGTCACACGGCGGGATTTCAGCTCGACCGCCTCGCCGGCGCGCGCCAGATCATAGGATCGCTCGCCGTCGACCTTGATAGCCGAGTAAATTGGTGGGACTTGGTCGATCTCGCCAGTGAAGCGAGGTAGCAGGCCGAGGATGGCTTCGGCCGTCGGCCGGACGGGGCTCGTCGCCGTCACCGCGCCTTCGGCATCGTCGGTCGCGGTCGCCTCGCCGAAGCGGATCGTGAAGCGATAGCGTTTCGAGGCGTCGAGAATGAAGGGGACGGTTTTCGTCGCCTCGCCAAGCGCGACGGGAAGGACGCCGCTCGCCAGCGGATCGAGGGTGCCGGCATGGCCCGCCTTCTGGGCGTTGAAGAGGCGGCGGACACGCGAGACCACGTCGGTCGAGGTAAGGCCCAAAGGCTTGTCGACAACGACCCAGCCCGAGATCGCCTCACCCTTTTTGCGCCGGGCCATGGGCGTTCAGTCCTCGTCGTCCGAGTCGATATCCTCACCTGCGTCTTCGGACGCCAGATCGCGGGCGACCTTCGGCGAATGAAGAATCCGGTCGACCGCCTCGGCGCGGTCGAAGGAGACGTCGGGCTCGAAGGCGAGATCCGGCATGAACTTGAAGGTCACTTCGCGCGACAGCTGACCGCGCAGATAGGCGCGGACGCGGGTCAGGGCTGTTGCGATCCCGGTCGCGTCGCCGCCACCCAGCGGCGCCACAAAGCAGAGCGCATGCCGCAGATCCGGACTCATGCGCACTTCGGAAATCGTGATCGGCCGGCCCATCAGATCGGGGTCCTGAATGTCGCCGCGCGCGACGATCTCAGCCAGGGCGCGGCGCACGAGTTCGCCGGCACGCAACTGTCGCTGACTCGGACCGCGCGTCTCGCGGTGACCTGGTTTGGAATGTGACTTCTTGCGCATGGTCTGTCGGTTCGATCCACCAATAGCCCTCCCCCCTTGAGGGGGAGGGTTGGGAGGGGGGTAAGCGGCAGAAAAGAGTCTTTCGAAGAAGACGCCCCACCCGATCAGCTTCGCTGATCGACCTCCCCCTCAAGGGGGGAGGTAAGCGGCGATTCGTCTTTGCAAAACTGCCATCTCGCATAACACCCTGAACACTCGTTCATCGCTTGTGATTTCGCATACGCACGCGATAGAGTGCGCCGCAAACTTTATTCCCCCGCGAGCCTCATGATCGAACCCGCCGGCTATTGCATCGAAGACCTGAACGAAGGCATGGAAGCGTCCTTTTCGAAGACGCTGACCGATGCCGACATCGTTCTGTTTTCCGGCGTCTCCGGCGACACCAATCCGGTGCATCTCGATGCCGTCTATGCGGCGGGAACGCGCTTCGGCGGCCGCATCGTCCATGGCATGCTGACGGCGAGCCTGATCTCCGCCGTGCTCGGCACGAAGCTCCCCGGACCCGGCGCGATCTACCTCTCGCAGAACCTGCGCTTCCGCGCCGCGGTGAAGCCGGGCGACACGGTGACGGCGCGCGTCCGCGTCGCCACGCTCGACCGCGCCCGCAACCGCGTCACGCTTGCCTGCACCTGCCATGTCGGCGAGACGCTCGCCGTCGATGGCGACGCGCAGGTGATGGTCCCGTCGCGCGAGCAGAAGGGCGCCGCGTCCTGATGCAGATCCTCCGCCATTATGCCGGCGTGCCGAAACCGCTTCAGGGCGGCGTCTTCGCGCTCGGCAATTTCGACGGCGTGCATCTCGGCCATCAGCGTGTCATCGCCGAAGCCGCCGCCGTCGCGCGTGAGATGGGCGTGCCCCTCGGCGTGCTCGTCTTCGAGCCGCATCCCAAGCAGTTCTTCTTTCCCGACGAACCCTTCTTCCGCCTGACGCCCTTCCGCGCCAAGGCGCGCCTTCTCGAAAGCCTCGGCGTCGACATTCTCGCGGCCCTTCCTTTCGACGCCGACATGTCGAGAAAGCTCGCGCCGGAATTCGTCATGGATGTGGTCGTGAACGGGCTCAACGCGGTCCATGTCGTCGCCGGTTACGATTTCCGTTTCGGCAAGGGCCGCGCCGGCGATGCCGCGGTGCTCTCCTACATGGGCGAGATGGAGGGCTTCGGCGTATCGATCGTCCCCGAAGCCTCGCTCGACGGCGAAGCCTTTTCCTCGACCCGCATTCGCGAACGGCTCGGCAGCGGCGATCCGAAAGGCGCCGCGCGCCTCCTCGGCCATTGGTGGACGGTCGAGACGCATGTGCGCACCGGCGACAAGCGCGGCCGCACCATCGGCTTTCCGACCGCCAATCTCGCGCTCGAGGATCATGTGCAGCCGGCGCTTGGCGTCTATGCGGTCCGCATCGAACTCGAGGACGGGCCCTTCAAGGGCGTCTATGACGGCGTTGCCAATCTCGGCCGCCGCCCGACCTTCGACAAGCAGGACGTCGTGCTCGAAGTCCATATCTTCGACTTCGAAGGCGACATCTACGGCCATCACGCCGCCGTCTCCTTCATCGACTATCTGCGGCCCGAGCAGAAATTCTCCGGCCTCGACGCGCTGAAGGAACAGATCGCGAAGGACAGCGCCCGCGCCCGCGCGCTGCTGGCCGCGACCCCCGCCGAATTCGCCGGCGCATGAGCGCATCTTCATGAGCATGGGCGACCCCGCCGCCTTCATCCGCGCCAACACCATGCTCCACGAGCCGCCGCTGGTGCCGGAGGTGAAGCTCCACCTCGCCAGCGAGATCGTGCCGATCTGGCAGATGACGGAAGAAGAACTCGAAAAATCGGGCCTCCCCCCGCCCTTCTGGGCCTTCGCCTGGGCGGGCGGTCAGGCGCTGGCCCGCTATATCCTCGACCATCCCGAAACGGTCGCCGGCAAGCGTGTCCTCGATTTCGGCGCCGGCTCCGGCATGATCGGTATCGCCGCCATGAAAGCGAACGCGGCTTCAGTTCTTTCCGTCGACATCGACCCTTTCGCCGCCGCCTCCATTCACCTCAATGCAGAAGTGAACGGCGTTTCACTGAATGTCGCGACCGACGATATTGTCGGTTCGGCGAATGGGGGTTGGGACGTGATCCTGATCGGCGACATGTGCTACGAGCGCCCGCTGGCCGAACGGATAGAAACTTGGGTTCACTCTTTGGTCGATGGCGGCGCCACCGCCTATATCGGCGATCCGGGCCGCACCTATCTGCCGAAATCCGGGCTGGAAAAGATCGTCTCCTATGCGGTCAAGACCACCCGCGAGCTTGAGGATACCGACGTCCGCAATACCAGCGTCTGGCGCGTTATATAGTGAATTAAAGTTCACCTTTTCGTGCGACGACATCCTCGATGACCTTGGCGACCTTGCCCAGCAGGAACAGCGTCCCGCCCGCGACGATGAGATCGATGCCGAGCAGGATACCGAGGACGTAGAGCGAAGCGTCGGGCAGGAGCCAGAGCAGCGCGGCCGCCAGCGCAAGACTTGAAACGCCGTTCACGATAACCCAGCCCTGCCCCGGCCGCTGGCTCATCTGCGCCGCCGAAAGGATGCGGATGATGCCGTCCGCCGCGAGGAAGCCGCCCAGCAGCAGGGTCAGGCTCAAGGCACCGGCGAGCGGATCGAAGAGGATCAGCGTGCCGACGCCGAGGCTGAGCAATCCCGCCAGCAGGTTCAGCACCACCGCCGGCGCGCCGCGCACGGAAAGCGCATGGGCGACCTCGACCAGCCCCGACATGATGAGCACCCAGCCGACGAAAATCGCCGTCGCCAGCGTACTGATAAAGGGAAAGACGATGGCGAGGATACCGCCCAGAATCAGGATCGCGCCCGCCACCAGATAGCCGTTCCGGTACCGCTGCATGGCCCCCGAGAGGCCCTTGTCGGTATTGTGATCGCTCATCGAAATCTCCTTCAAGGGTCCGGGCCGCTTTCCCTCACTCTACCCCGCTCGCGCGACGGACCGATATGGCCCCATGCCGCAGGAACGGGCAAGCCGGTCAGATTTCGAAATAGGATGTGCAAATTTACGGTTTGCAGCGCGCCGTCCGCTCCTGCAGGTTCGCCTCGCCATTCATTCGATCCTCGCGACCCAAAAGGGAGCCCGTCATGACCGAACACGTGATCACCGCCGTCGACAAGGGCGTGCTGACGCTGACGCTGAACCGCCCGGAAAAGAAGAACGCGCTGACCGACGCGATGTACAAGGCGCTGGCCGACGGCATCGAACAGGCCGAGCGCGATCCGGCGATCCGCGTCACGCTCTTCCGCGCCAATGGCGATGCCTTCACCGCCGGCAACGATCTCGCCGATTTCGCCGCCGCGGGCAACGCCCCGGCAAGCGCCACCAACGCCGGCCTCCAATCCAACGTGACGCGCTTTCTCGAGAATCTCGCGACGGCGGAGAAGCCGCTGATCGCCGCGGTGAACGGGCTCGCCGTCGGCGTCGGCGTGACGATGCTGCTGCATTGCGACCTCGCCTATGCGGGCGAGAGCGCGACCTTCCAGATGCCGTTCGTCAATCTCGGCCTCATCCCCGAAGCCGGCTCGACGCTGCTGCTGCCGCGCCTCGTCGGCCTGCAGAAGGCCGCCGACCTCTTCCTCACCGGCAAGAAGATCGGCGCCGCCAAGGCCGAGGCGATCGGCATCGTCGCCGAAATCTTCGCCGACGACGCCCTGCAGGCCGAAGCCCTTCTCCGCGCGCAGACGCTCGCCGCCAAGGCGCCCACCGCCGTCAAGCTTACCAAGGCGCTTCTGAAGGGCGACGACCGCGCCGCCGTGCTGGCGCAGCAGAAGAAGGAAGGCGCGCATTTCGCCGCCCAGCTCCGCTCGGCCGAAGTGAAGGAGGCGATCGCCGCCTTCTTTGAAAAGCGCGCGCCGGATTTCTCGAAACTGTCGTGATAACGGAACGAATGTGACTTGAACCGGAGCGAGCCGGGCCCGACATAGGCGTCACTGCCAAAAACAAACAAGACAGAGGACGCCCATGTCGCTTTCCATGTATCAGGCTTCGATTCCCGTCATACTGCAGATGTTCGGCAGTATCTCCGCCGTGCTCGACAAGGCCGCCGCCCAGGCCGCCGAGCGCAAGATCGACCCCACGGTCCTCGTCAATGACCGCCTCGCGCCGGACATGCTTCCGCTCTCGGCCCAGATCCAGATCATGACCGACCAGGCCAAGGGCTGCGCCGCCCGCCTCGCCGGCATCGACATTCCCGCTTTTGCCGACACCGAAAAGACCATCGACGAGCTGAAGGCGCGTATCGCCAAAACCGTGGACTTCGTGAAGAGCCTGACGCCGGATCAGATCAACGGCGCCGAGGACCGCGAGGTCGTGCTGAAAATCGGCGGCAACGACCTGAAACTGAAGGGAAGCCAGTATTTCTTCCACTTCTTCCTGCCGAACTTCTACTTCCACGCGACGACCGCCTACGACATCCTGCGCCACAACGGCATCCAGATCGGCAAGCGCGACTTCATCGGGCAGATTTGATTGCAGACTGACAAAATAAAAAATTGTCGTCCCGGGCTCGTCCCGGGACCCAGGGGCGTCGAATGCTGAGCAAGCGGCTTCTGGGCCCCGGCACAAGGCCGGGGTGACATCTGAGTGAAAATGAAAACTCAGTAAGCCAGCGGCCGGGTGCCCGTCGAAAGACGCTGCTGGAAAAGCCGCGGGCGGCCGGTGGCGCCGAAGGTCAGCGGGCGGCGCGCCGAAAGCGGATTGGCGCCGGCATGGGGCTGGGCCGTATCGATGCGCAAAGAGCCGAGGCGGCGCTCCGCCTCCTGCAATTCGCCGCCGCGATCCTCGAGCAGCAGAGGCAGCCGCAGCACGCGCGCCCAGCTCCGCCAGCGCGCGGCGACGTCGGCGCCGTCGAACGAGGCATGCAGCACCACCGAATGCTTCTCGTTCGTCGCATGCACCATCTCGACGAGAATGACGGGCTTGGACCCCGATCCGTCGCGATGCGCGACGCGGAGCGCGACGCCGCGATAGGCCGACAGAAGCTCTGTCCAGACGAAGGGTCCGAGAATGGGCGAGGAATCGGTGACCTTCACGCAATCGCTGTGGACGACCGCATAGCGGATGAAGCCGAAAAGCCGCGAGGTGAGATCGGAGGCCGGAATGGTCACGCGCTGCGGCAGCACGAAGGGATCGGAATCGATCTCGCCCCCGTTCCAGCGTTTGCGTATCTGCCGAGCGGTCGCCGCCCTGCCCATCGGATATCTCCGGTCGTTTCAGCCAATTTGTTTCGAATTGAAGCTATTCCCCCAAGGTTGGCATTCCCTTAACGTGCGGCCCGCCGGCGGTTCACCCACCCGAAACCGCTCCGATTTGGCTTGAACCCGGCTTTCCGGCATTCTCCCCGGCACCCGAAGCGCCTATCCCGGAAGCCTTATGTCCTATTCCTCCCTCCGCGACTTTCTCGACCGGCTCGACCAGACAGGCGACCTCGCCCGGGTGAAGGCGCCCGTCTCGACCGTGCTCGAAATGACGGAGATCCAGACGCGGCTGCTCGCGGAAAAAGGCCCCGCCGTCCTCTTCGAACAGGCCCTGATGGCCGACGGCCGCCCCTCGCCCATGCCGGTCCTCGTCAACCTTTTCGGCACGGTCGAGCGCGTGGCGCTGGCGGTCACGATGCCATCTTCCGGAAAAGGGGAAGCCGTCGAGCGCCGCAGTGCGAAAGACCTCCGCGAAGTCGGCGAGCTTCTGGCCTTCCTCCGCCAGCCCGAACCGCCGGGCGGCTTCCGCGAGGCCTTCTCGATGCTGCCGCTGCTGAAGACCGTCATGGCCATGAAGCCGAAGACGGTCTCCTCGGCGCCTTGTCAGGAAGTCGTGCTGAAGGGCGACGACATCGACTTGAACGCCTTGCCGATCCAGACCTGCTGGCCGGGCGAGCCCGCGCCGCTCATCACCTGGCCTCTCGTCGTGACCAAGGGTCCCGGCACCAAACGCGAGGACGATTACAATCTCGGCATCTACCGCATGCAGGTACTGGCAAAGAACAAGACCATCATGCGCTGGCTCGCGCATCGCGGCGGCGCGCAGCATCATCGCCGCTGGAAGGCAGAAAAGTCGGAGCCGCTGCCCGTCGCCGCCGTCATCGGCGCCGATCCGGGCACCATCCTCGCCGCCGTCACGCCGGTGCCGGACACGCTCTCGGAATACCAGTTCGCCGGACTGCTCCGTGGACAGAAGGTCGAGCTCGTCGACTGCAAAACCGTACCGCTGAAGGTTCCCGCCGAAGCGGAGATCGTCATCGAGGGCCATGTTTCCCTCGACGATTATGCCGACGAAGGCCCCTATGGCGACCACACCGGCTATTACAACTCGGTCGAGAAATTCCCGGTCTTCACCGTCAGCGCGATCACCATGCGGCAGAAGCCCATCTATCTCTCGACCTTCACCGGCCGCCCGCCGGACGAGCCCTCGGTGCTGGGCGAGGCGCTCAACGAGGTCTTCATTCCGCTTCTCCAGCAGCAATTCCCCGAGATCGTCGATTTCTGGCTGCCGCCCGAGGGCTGCTCCTACCGCATCGCCGTCATCTCGATGAAGAAAGCCTACCCCGGCCATGCCAAGCGCGTGATGATGGGCGCCTGGTCCTATCTTCGCCAGTTCATGTACACGAAATGGCTGATCGTGGTGGACGACGACATCGACGCGCGCGACTGGAAGGATGTGATGTGGGCGATCTCGACCCGCATGGACCCGGTGCGCGACGTGACGCTGATCGAAGGCACGCCCATCGACTATCTCGACTTCGCAAGCCCCGAGTCAGGCCTCGGCGGCAAGATCGGCCTCGACGCCACCAACAAATGGCCGCCCGAAACGAAACGCGAATGGGGCACGCAGATCCGCATGGACCAGACCGTCATCGACGAAGTGACGCGCAAATGGTCATCACTCGGCCTTCCGGGCGCCGGCAAGCCGATCTGGAAGTGACGTCGCGCGTGATACGCAATTCGCAATCTGCGTATAACGCGCGCCCCTCACCATAAGCCCAACCCACGGCATATCTCTTGCTCCGCTTCGGCCGGAACGCGCGTCACACATGCCGTCGTTAATCTTTCCTAAAGCATGACGACGGACACTTGGCGCGGGACGACAGCGATTCAGCGGGGACTTGCGTGGAACCCAGTCGAGTGTTGCGTGTGTTGTTTGTGCTGGGTTTTGCCGCTTCGCTGGCGATACCTGCGTCCGCGCGCGGCTTCGACGTGAATGTTTCCGCACCGGCGACCATGCCCATCGGCCCGCAGGTCGAAGCGCCTTACGGCTTCGTCGATTTCTGCACCCGCAATCCGGCGCCCTGCCGCCTGCATGCCACCGAAATCACCAACATCCGCCTCACGCCTGAGCATCGGGCGACGCTCGAGCGCGTCAATGCGGAAGTGAACCACCTGCCGCAAATCACCGACCTCGATAATTACGGCGTCGTCGAATACTGGTCCTACCCGAACAAGCGCGGCGGCGATTGCGAGGATCTGGCGCTCGAGAAGCAGCGCCGTCTCGTTGCGCTCGGCTTCCCCGAAGACGCGCTTCTCCTCGCCGTGGTGCGCCAGGCGAACGGCGAAGGCCACACGGTGCTGGTCGTCGAAACGGATCGCGGCGAATTCGTCCTCGACAATCTGAACCCCTCTATCCTCGCCTGGGCCGACGTCCCCTATACCTGGCGCAAGCGCCAGTCGCGCCTCGCCTCGGGCCTCTGGCAGAGCGTCGATCCGGACGCGACGAGAATCGCCGAAGCCTCGAAGCTCTCCAGCCAGCGCGATACGACCTCGGCCCCGCTTCGGTCCGGCACTCTGCGCTGAAAACGCCCCTCATTCGCCTGCCTGCGACGAAATGTCGAAGACATATGCTCCGTAGGCTGAATCCGCGGAACTTCGACTAAAAATTCCATGGTGAAATGTCCCGTCGCTAAAATTTTAGGAAAATGCCGAATTTTAAGCACATTCCTCCCATGGTGAATTAACTCGTCGGTAAGTCCCGCAACCGATTTTGCGCCTCGCGTTGGATCGAGAGACCGGGAATTGGGCGATGAAACCCTTGTGGCGGTGGTTGAGTGTCGTGAGCGAGGTGGGCCTTGCTCTGATGTTGACAGGATGTGCGGGCACGAACGGGACGGGCTTTCCGGATCTTCGGGGCAGCGTGCAGCTCGCATCCTACATGCCTGTCGGGCAACAGGTTGTGCCGCCCCACGGCTTCATCGGCTTCTGCCTGCGCAGCGAGCCGGACTGTGCCGGCGGCACGGACACGCCGTCGAACCCCGCGCTGACGCCCGCTCGCTGGTCGGAACTCAACGACGTCAACGACTACGTCAATCGTCTTCCTGAAATCGAGGACAGCGATAATTACGGCCGCACGGAATACTGGACCTATCCCAACGAACGCGGCGGCGACTGCGAGGATCTGGCGCTGCTGAAGCGCAAGCTGCTCATCGCCCGCGGCTGGCCTGCCGATGCCGTCCTTCTCGCCACGGCGCAGGAATGGAACGGCGAAGGCCATGCGCTGCTGGTCGTCGTGACGGACAAGGGCGACTTCGTGCTCGACAACAAGAACCCGGCGATCGTCTCATGGCGGGATGCGCCTTACACATGGAAGGCGCGCCAATCCCGCGCCCGGCCCTACGTCTGGGTCGATCTCGATCGCGACACGTTCAGAAACGCCGCGATGGAGACGCTTCCCCCGCTCGGCGCGACAGCCCCCTTCATTCTTGCCGCCCGCAGGATCTCCGGCCGGGCCGAACGAGACGGAGCCGCTCGCGGTTGAAGACCGTCCGTAGACGATCTTTCCTCCGTTTCGGATGAACGCCTCACGCGAACGCGGATGCATCCAATCCCGTCTCGATTGACCGCTCGATTTAAGACGCGGGTAAGGACGCTGGACGACGCTCGGAGACCTCACGATCGAGGTCGCTTCGATGACGTTCTCCGCCTGCCTGCGTGTTCTGCTTGTGGCGACGCTCCTGCCCGTCGTCGCGGCCTGCGCCCGCGATCTGCCGGGCGACGATTGGTTGCACCCCGCGCCGCTCCTTTCCGCCTCGCCCGGCGGCGAACCCATGCCGGTCGCGAACGCCATGCCGACCGGCCAGCGCATCGTTCCGCCCATCGGCTATATCGGCTACTGCCTTCGCCATGCGGAAGACTGCGGCGGCGGCACCGACGCGCCTGCCGACGTCGATCTTACGCCCGCCCGCTGGTTCACCCTCGTCGCCGTCAACGACGAGGTGAACCGTCTGCCGGAAATCACCGACATCGCCAATTATGAAAAGCCCGAATACTGGACGCTGCCCAATGCGCGCGGCGGTGACTGCGAGGATATGGCGCTGCTGAAACGCAAGCGCCTCATCGAGCGCGGCTGGCCCGCCGACGCGCTGTTGCTCGCGACCACGCTCGATACCGATGGCGCAGGCCACGCGGTGCTGCTGGTCGCCGCCCAGGGCGGCGAACTCGTCCTCGACAACAAGACGAGCGCGATCCTTCCCTGGCGGATGACGCCCTATCGATGGAAGGCGCGTCAATCGCGCGAGCGTCCCTATGCCTGGGTCGATCTCGATCCCTCGACCTTCCGCGCCGTCACCGAGGCGCATCTGCCGCCGCCGGGCGCGCCGCCGCCTTTCATCGTCGCCGCGCTGAAGCTGAAGGCGCGCAATGCGACGACGGGCACGCTCGCATCGGCGCCGCGCTGACCTCCACCGCCGCGCTTATGCGGCCGGAAACGAATCCATATCGAACGTTTATGCGTCTTTGCCTAGGTTTGGCCTGCTCACGACGCAGCGCTTTCGGGTGCGCATCGCGGGCACAGTCGAAACAGCCAGGACGTTGTCCAATGTCTGCCCGTGCCTATCTCCTCCCGGATTTCCCCGTCGATGCCGTGCGCAAGACGCCGCGTCGGACGGAAGCACCGAGAACAGGATTCACCACCATAGACGTGATCGAACTTCCCAACGGTTTCTGGGAAGTGCGCGGCGATCGCGGCCTTTTCGGCGGACGTTTCAGGTCCAGCGAACAGGCGCTCCGCTTCGCCATCGAAGAGGGCCGGACCTACCGCGCATTCGTTCTGCAGATGAAATCCCGTCCGCTGACGGAACACTGACCCACAGCCGCTCTCTGACCGCGGGGGCGGCACTGAAGGGACGCGCGCCTGCTCTCCGGCCGCGTCCCTTCTTTTATTGTGTCGGTCGACGAAAATTACTGCAGGCGATAGACGAGTCCGGGTTCGAGCAGGAATTCGCCATCCCGCAATTGTCCAAGATCGTAGCGGCCGTCGCTGCGGCGCGGCGCGAGCCCGGTAAAGACATAGCGCCGCTCATAAGCGTCGATCACCGCATCCGCGACCGGCTTGCCTGAATAGTGCCCGACCGTCGGGCCGTCCGGCCTTATGCCATGCAGCAGATAATATTCGAGAGGATAGGCGATGAAACGCATGATGACGACCGAATGACAGCACGTCGCGGCAGATGCCGCACCGCGCCGGACACTAGGCCGCCCACAGATAAAAATTCCATCGTGATTTCCGCGAAGCCTCATAAGCGGAAGAACCGCTCCGCCTATGAAGCCTTCTTGATGAACTCCGCCTGGATCGAGACATGCACGTCGTTGCCGACGGCAGGCCACCACGCATTGAGGCCCCAATCCGCGCGATTGAAATTACCCGTCGCCGAAAAGCCCAGCGTGTCGTCGCCGGTCAGCGGATCGGGCGCGGCGCCGTTGAAGACGACGGCGAGCGTCACCGGCTTCGTCTTGCCGTGCATGGTGAGATTGCCGGTCATCTCGCCGGTGTTCTTGCCCGTCCGCTTCAGCGAAGTGCTTTCGAAGCCGATCTCGGGATAGCGTCCGGCGTCGAGAAGATCGCTGCCCGTGATCATCTTGTCGAGTTCCGCGACATTGGTGTCGACACTCGCGGCCTTGACGGTAACGCGGAGTTTGCTCGTCTCGGGCTTCCCGGGCGCGGCGTCGAGCACGGCCTCGACCTTGTCGAAGCGCGCGGTGAAACGCGAATAGCCGAAATGATCGACATCGAAGAGGAGGCTCGAATGGCGCGTGTCGAGATGATAGGTGCCGGGCTTCGCCGCCACCGGATCGTCCGAGACGTCATGCGTGATGACGCGCGCCGCGACGCAGGCGCCAAGCAGAAGCGCAAGCCCGAGCGCAAGAACAAGACGGAGTGAATTGCGCATCACATCTTCCTCGTCGCCATGAAGTCGATCTTGACCTTCACATCGGGTCCCGCGACGTCGCTCGACGAAAGCTGCGCGCCGGCGCCTACGCCGAAGGCGAGCCGCTGCAGCGTCGTTTCGCCGATGACATGCGCGGTATCGCCCTTGATGTCGAGCGTGAAGGGAAGCTCCACCTTCTTCGATACGCCCCTGAGCGTCAGCGTTCCCTCGGCGACATATTTGTCGCCGCCCCCATGCCGGAAACTCCTGGCCTCGAAGACGGCCTTCGGAAAGGCCGCCACATTGAACCAGCCCTCCTGCGGCAGATAGGTATCCTTCTGCTGCTCGCCGGTGACGCAGGACGCCATGTCGATCGTGACTTTCACGGAAGAATGCGCGAGGTCCGCCGGATCGAAGACGATGTCCGAATCGAAAGCCCCGCAATGGCCGGTGAAGACGTTCCCGCCCTGCGTTCCTTCCCAGGAAATCGCGGTCGCGCTTTTCTGGGGTTGCCAGCTCGCCGCCGCGCGCGCTGGCAGGGCGGCAAGGCTCGACATCGACATGACGAGAACGAGCGATCTGAAAAAATGCGTCATCGGGCGATCTCCTTGCCGCGCGTGAAAAGAACCTTCGAGGGAAGCATCCGCCGCATCACATTGTCCTTGAGCCAGAAATGATGCCGGAGTGCCGCTCCCGCATGCAGCGCGACGAGCGCGATGCCGCACCAGGCGAGCACTTCGTGAACGGTCGAAGCCACATCCTCGATCGCCGCCTTGTCGGGCCGCGCCGAGATGAAGCCGATATGCGGCAGCTTCACGAGCCCGTAAAGGATCGTCGGTATGCCGAGCGGCGACGCGGAAACGATCACCCAGCCGGTCAGCGGCATCGCGATCAGGATCGCGTAAAGTCCCCAATGCGTGAGCCGCGCGGCGGCGCGCTCGAAAGCGGTCAGGTCTTCCGGCGGCGGCGGCACGGTGCCGCTCGCCCGCCAGAAGAGCCGCAACCCGACCAGCCCGAAGATCGTAACGCCGATCGACTTGTGGATCTGATAAAGCGGAAAGGTCAGCGGATGGGTCAGCGCGAGCGACGTCATGGTGAGGCCGATGGCGATCATCGCGACGAAAAGAAGCGCGATCAGCCAGTGCAGGAAAACGGCGACGAGGCCGAAACGGGTCTCACTGTTGCGAAGCTGCATCTGTTCTCAAGTCCCTCTCCTCCGCGGCGGCACAATGCGCCGCCCTACGGTTTCCGGCAATGCGGCCGGCAGTCACGAATGCGTGAAATGGGGATCCGCTACCGGATTGTAATTGGGGATATCTTTTATTTGCACAGCTCCCGGAAAATTGCGCCGTCCGACTGTGGCACAAGCCCCACATTGTCGAAAATCATGGCCAAGGCCGCCCGTTATGAGGCGCATGCCTGTTGTTGCACCCGGCCGTTTTCGTTAATCGGAGGAGCGTCCTTCGTGTGTTCCATCCTGGTAATGCCCCCATGACCCAGACAGCTCTTGCCACGGCGACCTTCTTCGGTCCGACGCATGACCGTCGTTCCCCCGAAAGCATCCGCTTCGAGCAGCTGCGCAACGCGATTTGCGGCGCCCGCGCCCTGATGGGCCAGCATGAGCTTCTGTCCCCGCTTTTCGCCGAGCTTCTGCCTTTCATCGGCGTCATCGAGCCCGACCGTCTGGGCATGAGCCTTCCAGTCGTGCTTGCGGGCGAACATCTGGCCGCGGTCAGTTCGCGCAACGTTCCGGACAATGATTTCCTCAACATGATCCGGGAAGACATGCGTCCCTATGCCTATCGCACCACGATCGAGATGATCACGCGTCCGTGCGGCGTCTGGGAACGCATCATTGCTCAGTCGTCGGACAATTCGTTTTTCGAATTCGAGGTGACGGGCTTTCCCGTCATCGACGAGGCGCGCGACGCCTGCCAGATCGCCTTTCTGGTCCGCGCCTCCACGAGCGCGCTCAGCCGGCCAGCCGAATACGTGGCCGGTATCGAGGAAGGCGTCGAAGGCGGCTGGATCGATCTCGGCCACGGCATTCCCGAGGTGAGTCCGATCGGCTTTCTCTGATCTCAACCTCCGGCCTCAACCCTTCAGCGCGGCCCGCAGGGGGCCGGCGGCACGGTCGTCGAAAGCGACGAGCAGCACGCGGCGCGGCCAGTCATGCGACGCCATATGCGCTTTCACGGCGCCAACCGCGATCCGCGCCGCTTCATCCGCCGGATAGCCGTATATGCCGGTCGAGATCGCCGGAAAGGCGACGCTTTCAAACATCCGTTCGGCGGCAAGCGCCAGCGCCCGCCTATAGCAGGCGGCGAGAAGCGTCGCCTCCCCGCGCCCGCCGCCATGCCACACCGGCCCGACGCAATGCAGGATCCACGCGGCGGGCAATCCATATCCCTTGGTGATCCGGCAATCGCCGGTCGGGCAGCCGCCCAGCGCCCTGCACTCTTCGGCGAGCCCCGGCCCGGCTGCCTGGAAGATCGCGCCGCACACGCCGCCGCCGGGCGCCAGAGCCTCATTGGCCGCATTCGCGATGGCGGTCGCCGGCAACCGCGTGATATCGCCGACATGGATTTCGAGCGCCGCCTCGATGGGTGTCATGAAGACCTCGACATGCTAGCGTTCCGGCGGCAACAAGCGAATCACGCCAGAGCAGAGCCTGCGGCCGAGCGTGACCATCATCGGAGGGCCCCATGCTGGAGTATTCTGCGGAGATCGTCGGCGTCTATGTCGGCCTCAATCTTCTGATCAATCTCTTCCTCGCCTATCGCGTTTCAGCGAACCGCGTCCGCAGCAATGTGATGACCGGCACCGGCGACGACGAGAAGCTCTACAATGCAAGCCGGGCGCACACCGTCAATGTCGAATATACGCCGATCGCGCTCATCGGCCTCGTCATGCTGCACCTTCTGTCGGCCTCGATCTATGTGATCCATCTGGCCGGCATCTGCCTGACCGTCGGCCGCATCCTGCACGCCATCGGCCTCACCAGGGCGGCGAGCACCTCGACGCCGCCGCGCCTCATCGGCACCGTCTTCACCTGGGCCGCCCAGCTCATTGCCGGCATCGCCTGCCTCTATTACGCGCTGGGCTGACCCGCAAAGGCCGGAAGACTGCGGCGAAACCTCGCCCGTCTGCGCCAGCCCCTTGTTCTTTTCCCTTCGGGCCTCGATCTGTATAAGGGTCGGGGCCCTTCTCATATGGGCCATCCCTCAACAGAGAGCCCGCCCATGGCCGAGACAAAGCCTGCCCCTTCGCCATCCGGACAGACGGGTGTTCTCGACGCCGCCGCGATGCTGGTCGAGCGCGCGCTGAAGGCCGGCGCCGAAGCTGCGGAGGCGATCGTACTCGAAGGCCAGTCGCTCGGCGTCTCGTGGCGTCTCGGCAAGCTCGAGGATGTGGAGCGCTCCGAAGGCCGCGACGTGGGGCTCCGCGTCTTCATCGGCAAGCGCCAGGCCGTCGTCTCGACGACGGACCTCTCCGAGCGCTCGCTGAAGCCGCTCATTGAGCGTGTCGTCGCCATGGCCCGCGTCGCGCCGGAAGACCCCTACGCGACGCTCGCCGACCGCGCCTTGCTCGCTCGCGACTTCCCCGATCTCGACATCGACGATCCCGTCGCGCCGCCGACGGCCGAAGCGCTGGCCGACGCCTCCGCCGAAGCCGAGGAAGCGGCGCTCGCCGTCAAGGGCGTCACCAATTCGGGCGGCGCCGGCGCGCAATGGGGCCGTTCGGGCGTCGCCCTCGTCACCAGCGAAGGCTTCTCCGGCTCCTATGCCGGCACCTCCTTCTCGGTCTCCTGCTCGGTCCTCGCCGGCGAAGGCACCGGCATGGAGCGCGACTACGATTTTTCCTCGACGCGCCATCTCGCCGATCTCGACCGCCCGGTCGATATCGGCCGTTCGGCGGGCGAACGCGCCGTGCGCCGCATCGGACCCCGCAAGGTCCGCTCGCAGGCCGTCCCCATTGTCTACGACCCGCGCGTCTCGGCGGGTCTCGTCGGCCATTTCGCCGGTGCCATTTCCGGTGCCTCCATCGCGCGCAAATCGAGTTTCCTCCAGCAGTCGCTCGGCAAGCCCGTCTTCGCGCCCGGCATCGACATCGTCGACGACCCGCATCGCAGGCGCGGCCTGCGCTCGAAGCCTTTCGACGGCGAAGGCGTCGCGAACCGCGCGATGAAATTGATCGACGACGGCATCCTGACGACCTGGCTTCTCGATACGGCCTCGGCCCACCAGCTCGGCCTTACCAGCACCGGCCACGCAGCGCGCGGCACCGGCGGCCCGCCCTCGCCGTCGACGACCAATCTCCATATGGCGGCAGGCGCGCTTTCGCCCGACGAACTCATGGCCGACATTGCCGAGGGTCTCTACATCACCGAGCTGATCGGCATGGGCGTCAACGGCGTCACCGGCGATTACAGCCGCGGCGCCTCCGGTTTCTGGATCGAGAACGGCAAGCTCGCTTTTCCGGTGAGCGAGATCACCGTCGCCGGCAATCTGAAGGACATGTTCTTCCACATGGTCCCGGCGAACGATCTCGTCTTCCGCTACGCGACCAATGCACCCACCATCCGCGTCGAGGGCATGACCGTTGCCGGCACCTGAGGCGACATTGCCCACCCGCACCGAGGATCGCGACCTGATGGTCGAGGCCGTGCGCGAAGCGGGTGCGCTGGCGCTCACCTTTTACCAGACCGAGCTGAAGAAGTGGCTGAAGCTCGGCGACAGCGTCGTCACAGAGGCCGACATCGCCGTCAACGACCTCCTCGAGAAACGCCTCGCTCTCACGCGGCCCGATTATGGCTGGCTCTCGGAGGAAACCGAGGACGACCCCGCCCGTCTCAAACGCTCCCGCGTCTGGGTCGTCGATCCGATTGACGGCACACGCGCCTTCGCCAAGGGCAAGCCGCATTTCGTCCTGTCGGTGGCGCTCGTCGAGGACGGGGCGCCGGTAATGGGTGTGCTCTTCAATCCGGCGACCGGCGAATTCTTCGAGGCGGCCCTCGGCCAGGGCGCGACTTTGAACGGCGCGCCTATCGCACCGAGCGACCGCACCGAAATCGAAGGCTGCCGCATGGCGGCGCACGGGCCGATGTTCAGGCACCCCGCCTGGCCGGAGCCCTGGCCGCCGATGGAAATCATCGAGCGCAATTCGGTCGCCTATCGAATCGCACTGGTCGCCTGCGGACAGGCCGATGCGGCGCTCGCCCTCACGGCCAAGAACGACTGGGATCTCGCCGCCGCCGACCTCATCCTGCGCGAAGCCGGCGGCCGCTTCACGACGCATGACGGCAAGCCCTTCGTCTACAATCGCGAACTGCCGCGCCACCGCAGCCTGCTTGCCGCGGGTCCGCGGTTTTATGACGTGCTCTATCGGCGCGTCGGCCATCTGGCGCTACCATCCTGACGGCGCCGTGTTAGACTGAACCGATATGGCGCTTCGACGGGGTAGTGCGCGTGTCTCAACAACTTCTTCATCTCGTATTCGGCGGCGAACTCGAAAATCTCGAGCGGGCGGATTTCCGCGACACGTCCAATCTGGACATCGTCGGCATCTTTCCGGACTACGCCAGCGCCTACAGGGCCTGGAAGGCGGCGTCGCAACGCACCGTCGATAACGCGCATATGCGCTATTTCATCGTCCACCTGCATCGTCTGCTCGATCCGGAGACGGAGCACAGGGAATGACCGACGACGGGATCAGGTCGCGGAGACGGCATCTTCCGCCGGAACCGGCGGCCCCTCAGCAGCCCGGCACCGCCCTGTCGATCCTGCTTCTCTTCGGCTTTCTCGGCTTCGTCTTCGCTTTTGCTTCGATGGCCGGCTTCGTCACCGCCCACAATGTCGAGGGCTGGTACACGACGATCGCAAAGCCGCCCCTGACACCGGCGAACTGGGTTTTCCCGGTCGTCTGGAATTTCCTCTATTTCCTGATGGGCCTTTCGGGCTGGCTCGTCTGGCGAAAGGCGGGCGGCTTTGCCGCCGCCGCAGCGCCCCTGATCCTCTTCGCCTTGCAGATCACGCTCAACTTCACCTGGAGCGTCATCTTTTTCGGCCTGCACAGCACCGGTGGCGCGGCCATCGAGATTTTCGTTCTGATCGCGGCCCTTGCCCTCACCATCCTGTTCTTCTGGCGCGTCACGCCGCTCGCCGCGATTCTGCTGCTGCCCTACCTTGCATGGACGCTCTTCGCGGCCTATCTGACCATTGCGATCTGGCTGATAAACGCCTGAAACCAGCGTCGAAGCCGAACCGAAAAACCTAGCCGGGTCGGGCATTTACCTTATATAAGGCGGCTCCATCGCGGTGGCGGCTCCGCCCCCGCCATGTTATGGTTCGGGCAGGAACGCCGGCCCGAGGCCGGCTTCGCCAATTTCCCATGCCCGCCAGAAATCATGTGACGAGGCCGTATTTGAGCGACACGACCGCACCGGGCCCGCAAGCCGACACGCAAAAGACCGTACGTCGGAAGCCGGTCTCGTCGTCCCCTGACGACCTGAAGACTTTTGCCGTCCTGAAACGAACGGCCACCGACTATCTGTTGCCGAACTGGCGCCTGGTCGCCGCGTCCCTTATCGGCAGCGTCGTCGTCGCCGGCACGACCGGCATTCTGCCCTGGCTGATCCAGCAGGTCTTCGACGAAGTCCTCGACCGCAAGGACATCACGAAGCTCATCCTGATCGCGGTCGGCACCATCGGCGTCTCCGCCTTCAAGGGCGCCGCCGCCTATACGACCAACATCACCAAGAACGCCATCGGCCAGCGGATCATCTCGGCGATCCAGTCCCGCATGTTCACCCGCATCATGCGCGCCGACCTCGCCTGGATTTCCCGGACGCATTCGGGCCGGTTCATTTCGAGCTTCATGAACGATGCCGGCCGTGTGCGCGACACGGTGACCATGTCCATCATCGATTTCACACAGAACTCTCTTACAGTCGTCGCGCTCATGGGCAGCATGTTCTTCATGAACTGGAAGCTCGCGCTGCTCGGCTGTTCGGTGATCCCCTTCGGCATGATCTACATGCGCAAACTCGGCAAGAAAACGCGCAAAGCATCGCGGCAGGGTCTTGAAGGAACAGGCGATCTTTCGGCCCATATCTCGGAAGCGCTCGGCGGCATTCGCGTGGTCAAGGCCTACAATCAGGAAGACCGCGAAATCACGAGAGTGAGCGACAAGGTGCAGGAAGTGCTTCGGCATTCCATGCGCGGCTTCCGCGCCAAGGCGAAGGCCAGCCCGCTGACGGAATCGCTTTCCGGCGTCGGCATTGCCGGCGTCATCTATTTCGGCGGCATGGCCGTCATCGACGCACATCTGACCAAGGGCGAGTTGATGGCTTTCATCTCCGCCATGATGCTTGCCTATCAGCCGCTGAAATCCGTCGCGAACACGCAGACGATCATGCAGGAAGGCGTCGCGGCGGCGGCCCGCGTTTTCCCCATCCTCGATGTCGAACCGGAAATCGTCAGCCGTCCCGACGCGAAGCCGATCGACCTGAAGCACGGCGCGATCCGTTTCGAAGACGTCAACTTCGCCTATGCCGACGGCACGCATGCGCTGAAGGGTATCAGCATCGAAGTGCCGAGAGGGCATACCGTCGCCCTTGTCGGCCCGTCCGGCGGCGGCAAGAGCACGACGCTCAACATGGTTCCGCGCTTCTACGACCCCTCGTCGGGCCGTGTCGTGATCGACGGCCAGGACATTCGCGACGTAACGCTTTCCTCGCTCCGCCAGTCGATCTCGCTCGTGACGCAGGAGCCTTTTCTCTTCGACGACACCGTGCGCGCGAATATCGCCTACGGACGTCCCGACGCCAGCGACGCCGAGATCGAGGAAGCCGCGCGCAACGCGGCCGCCCATGACTTCATCACTGCGCTGCCCAGGGGCTACGAAACGCGCGTCGGCGAAGCCGGCATGAAGCTCTCCGGCGGTCAGCGGCAGCGCATCGCGATCGCCCGGGCCATGCTGAAGAACGCGCCAATCCTGCTTCTCGACGAAGCAACCTCCGCGCTCGACACCGCGTCCGAGCTTCAGGTGCAGACCGCGCTCTCCGCGCTGATGAAAGGCCGCACGACGCTCGTCATCGCGCATCGCCTTTCGACCATCAAGCACGCAAACAACATCTATGTGATCGACGACGGCCGCGTTCTCGAATCCGGCGACCATGCCTCGCTGGTCGCTCAGGGCGGGCTCTACGCGGAACTGTCGCGGTCGCAATTCGAGCGGGACGTTTCCGACGAGGATAATGCCGCCCCCGAAGCGGCAACCGCCGTCAAGGCTGCCGTGGCGCGAGCGTGAGATCAGGTCGATGTCGCTGGGCAAGCAGATCGTAAAGAGCGAATGGACGCAAACGGGGGTCGCCTTTCTGGCCGCCCTGCTAATCAAGCTCGTCCGCCGCACCAGCCGCTTCGAAGTGCGCCGCGGCGACATTGCGGCCCGCTTCTGGACGGGCGACGAACCTTTCATCGGCGCGACCTGGCACGGGCAGAACCTCATCCTGCCGACCTTCTGGCACAACTGGCGCGAGATGCGCATTCTCGTCTCGCGACATGGCGACGGCGAGATCGTCTCGCAGATCATGCACTTCCTCGGCGTCGGTACGATCCGCGGCTCAGGCGTTCCGAAAGGCGAGGAGCGGCGCGAGAAGCATCGCGGCAAGGGCGGCGCGGGCGCGCTACGCGCCATGGTGCGGGCGCTCGGCGAGAATATCTCGGTCGGCATGACGGCCGATCTTCCGCCCGGCCCCGCCCGCAAGGCCGGCGACGGTATCGTCATGCTGGCGCGGCTCTCGGGCTGCCCGATCGTCCCCGTGGCCGCGACGACGCGGGCGCGTGTGCAACTCAACAATTGGGACAAGTTCACGATCAACCTGCCTTTCTCGAAAGGTGCACTGGTCTGGGGCGAACCGATCTATGTCCCGCGCGATGCCGATCCGGAAACGCTGGAAGACGCGCGGCGTCGCGTCGAGGATGGCCTCAACGCCGTGAGCGAGGAGGCGGAGCGCATCGTCGGCCGCAGACCGAAGACGCAAGGCGCCGGGGCGGCGCTCCTTTGACCGGCCTGACGACGCACATGTCCGCTACGCCGCGGCGGGCGGGCTTCGGCCTCACCGCCTATCGGCTTGCGACGCGCGCCCTCGGCCCCGCCCTGCCGCTCCTGCTGGCGCTGCGCATGCGGCGCGGCAAGGAAGACGAGCTGCGCCTTGCCGAGCGCTGCGGCATCCCCTCGCTCGACCGTCCGCATGGGAAACTCGTCTGGATTCACGCCGCGAGCGTCGGCGAGTCGCTCTCTGTACTGACATTGATCGATCGCCTGATCGCCGACGGCCTTCACATTCTCGTCACCACAGGCACCGTCACCTCCGCGCATCTGATGGAGGAACGCTTGCCCGAAGGCGCGATCCATCAGTTCATCGCGCTCGACCATCCGGACTACACCGCGCGCTTTCTCGATTACTGGAAACCCGACCTCGCCGTCTGGGTCGAATCCGAATTCTGGCCGAACCTGATCGTCGCGGCGCATGAGCGCGGCATCCCGCTCGCCCTCGTCAATGCGCGCATCACGGAGCGCTCCTTCCGCGGCTGGCAGCGCTTCCCGCGTTTCATCGCCAATCTGCTCGGTCGCTTTTCGCTGCTGCTCGCGCAGGACGAGGCGAGTGCCCGCCGCTTGCGGATGCTCGGCGCGCCGGTGGTCGCCACGCCCGGCAACCTGAAACACGATGCGGCGCCTCTCACCGCCGACGAGACGAACCTTGCGCCTTTGCGGGCGAGCATCGGTGCAAGGCCGGTCTGGCTCGCCACAAACACGCATGAGGGCGAGGAGACGGTCGCGGCCGACGTCCATCTCCGCCTGGCCCCCGCGCGGCCGGACCTGCTGACGTTGATCGTGCCGCGCCATCCGGCACGTGGAACCGCCATTGCCGTCGAACTGGAAAAGCGCGGCCTCAAGGTTGCGCGCCGTTCGCTCGGCGACACAATCACGCCATCGACGCAGATCTATCTCGCCGACACGCTGGGCGAACTGGGCCTTTTCTATCGCCTCGCGGACATCGTCTTTATCGGCGGTACGCTGACGGAAACCGGTGGGCACAATCCCTTCGAGCCGGCTCGGCTTCACTGTGCGCTGATCGCGGGACCGAGCGATTTCAATTTCGCCGAAGCCTATGCGGCTTTTGCTGGCGTCGACGCTCTCATCCGCATCGGGAATGCCGCGACGCTCGCCGACGCCGTCGCCCGTCTTCTGACCGACGAGACCGAGCGCAAGCGCCGCGCCGATGCCGCCGCCGCACTTGCCGGCACATCGAGCGGCGCCACCGACCGCACCGCCGAGGCGCTGCTCTCGCTTCTCGACGGCGTGCGCGCCCATCCGGCGACGGGGGAACGCCATGCGTGAACCGCGCTTCTGGCGGGCACCCCGCGCCGGGGAGGTCAGCATCCTGCCGCGTCTCCTGTCGCCCGCGGCCTTCCTCTATGGCGTCGCAGGCCGGCTGCGCCATCGCTTTGCAAAGCCCGAACAGGCCGCCGTGCCGATCATCTGCATCGGCAACATCACCGTTGGCGGCACGGGCAAGACACCGCTCGCGCTGACGCTCGCCGAATGGCTGATCAGGCAGGGCGAGGCGGTTCATTTCCTGACACGCGGCTATGGCGGCACGGAAGAAGGCCCGTTGCGCGTCGATCCCGCCAGACACACCGCCGAGGAAGTCGGCGACGAGCCGCTGCTTCTCGCCGCCGTTGCGCCGACATGGGTTTCAGCCGACCGGGCCGAAGGCGCCGCCGCTGCCGTGCGCGACGGCGCGAAGCTCATCCTGATGGATGACGGACTGCAGAACCCGGCGCTCATAAAGGATTTCTCGATCCTCGTCGCCGATGCCCAGACCGGTCTTGGCAATGGCAGGCTCATCCCCGCCGGGCCTTTGCGCGAGCCGATGGACAGGGGCCTTTCGCGCGTCGGCGCCGTCGTCATCATCGGCCGCGGTCACGCGGCGGACAGGATCGCCGCCCGGGCGCGGGCCCGTGCGATCCCGGTCTTCCGCGCCATCCTTCGCGCGGCCCCCGCGCCGGACCTCGACGGGCTGCCTGTGCTTGCCTTCGCCGGCATCGGGCGGCCCGAGAAATTCTACGCGACGCTGCGCGAACTCCATGCGGACATCGTCGGCACGGCGAGCTTCGCCGATCATCACATCTTCGGCGAACGCGAAGCACTCGACCTCCTCCTTCGCGCTCGCGAACTCAATGCGGCCCTCGTCACCACCGAAAAGGATCTGGCCCGGCTCCGCGCCGCGCCAGCGGGAACGGCGCGGGCGCGGCTTCGGGACACGGCGAAAACCGTGACCGTCCATGCACTGATCGACGATTTCGCCGCCCTCGGAACACTGCTGCGCGACCAGATCAGGCTCGCCCGCAGCCGGGCCGCCAAGCGCGCCAGCCAGCCCGATTGACGGGCTCGCCAGAAATACGTCGCGGCTGATATAAGCGGCGATCAGGAAGCAGGACGGCGCCGGAATCCATGTTCAGGAAGAAACTTCAATATCTGGCGGAGGCCGCGCTCCTGAAGGCCATGCTCGCCTTCTGCCGCCTGCTCGGCCTCGACCGCTCCTCGGCCCTGGGCGGCTGGCTCGGCCGGAACATCGGACCGAAGCTCGGCATCACCCGGCGCGCACGGAACAACATCGCCCGCGCCATGCCTGAACTTTCGAACGCCGAGATCGAGCGCATCGTCGTCGGCATGTGGGACAATCTCGGCCGTACCGCTTTCGAATATGCCCATCTCGATAAATTCAGCCGGCCGGAAGAACGCCATCGCATCGAGATCGTGGGCATAGAGCCTCTGCTCGCCTATGCGGCGACCGGCAAGGGCGGCATCCTGGTGTCCGGCCACTTCGCCAATTGGGAACTGATGCCTCTCGCCATGCGGCTCGAGGGACTGGATGGCGGCGGCGTCTACCGCGCGGCGAACAATCCCTATGTGAACGACTGGATGGTGACGATGCGGCGCGAGCTCATCGTCCCCGACCAGATCGCCAAGGGCCCCAAGGGCGCCCGCCTGCTGATACAGGCCATCCGCGACAAGCGCTTCGTCGCCATGCTGATCGATCAGCGCCTGAGCGAAGGCATCGAGGCCAGGCTGTTCGGCCTGCCCGCCATGACGACACCGACGCCGGCCGTCATCGCGCTTCGCTACAACGCGGCTCTCATTCCGGCTTCCATCGTGCGGACCGAAGGCGCGCATTTCCGCGTCACCGTCCATGCCCCTGTCGAACTTCGCAGGGACGCCGAGCCGACGGCCGAAATCCTTCGCGTCACACAGCTTCTCAACGACTTCCTCGAAGCCCGCATCCGCGAGAAGCCGGAAAGCTGGTTCTGGCTGCACAACCGCTGGAAAGACTGAGTTCCCTCGCGTCGTCAGTCGCCGCCGACTTTCGTTCCCGGTACCGCGCCCTGCGCCGAGACGCCGTCGACCAGCAGCGACGGATCGATATGCGCGCTGCGCCAGACCATGCCCCAATGGAGATGCGGGCCGGTCGCGCGGCCGGTCTTCCCGACGGCGCCGATCGCCTCGCCCTGATGCACATGCTGTCCCGCCTTCACGTCGATGCGCGACATATGCATCATGAAGCTGATGACGCCCTGTCCGTGATCGATGAAGACGAGCCCGCCTTCGAAATACATGTCGGGCTCGGCCAGCCGCACGATGCCGTCGGCCGGCGCGATGACCTCGGCGCCGACCGGCGCGGCGACATCGACGCCGTAATGCGGGTTCTTGGGTTCGCCGTTATAAACGCGCTGACTGCCGAAAACGCCGGAGATGATCCCCTTGGCCGGCCAGATGAAGCGCCCGGCGAACCACTCTTCGGCGGTATCGCGCGGCCGCGCGGCAGCCTTTTCCGCGACTTCCTTTTTGATGCGCTCCATCGCCTCTTCCGGCGGCGTCACCAGAGCCGGCGCGATATGCTCGATGCGCTGGATTTCCCAGACACGCGGCGCGACGCTGAGCACCTTGGTCTCGACCTTGCCGTCCGGCAGCGTGACGACGAGCTTTGCCGTCGGCCCGTGATCCCGGTCGAAACCCATCGCGAAGAGCCCGGTCGACGAGACCTGCACCGTCTCGCCGTCGAGCACCGCCTTCGCACCAGGCTCCGTGCGGCCGACGACCAGCGAGCCCTGCTCGACCGCGCCCTTGAGCGCAATCGCCGCGCTCGCCTGCATCGGCGCCAGCACCGCCGCGCCGAGCAGCATCAGCAACGCGACGCGTCTCATGCCCGCGAATATTGGGACGGAAACTTCTCCAGATGCCGCTTCAACGAGGCCTCGGGGCTTTCGTAAGCCTCCTGCAGGTCCACGCTCCAGTAGCGAAGATCGTCGAGAAGAATGTGATTGCCCGTGACCGCGCAGATCACATAGGCGCCGGGCCGCACGACGTGAAACTCGCCATCGCCATAGACGATTTCGGCCTCACCGCCACTGCCCATTTTGTCGATCCTGTTCATGGGCCGCATTCTAGCCGGGCCGGAGCCGAACTTCAAAGCCGCTAGAGCAGGCTTCCCTGCGAGCCTCCGTTTGGCTCCTTTTTGCGGGAGGCGGGCCTCGGCGCATCGGCGCCGCTGACCACGACGCCGAGCCGGTCGTCGCGCGCGAATTCGATCTCCAGCGCCTCGCCGGTCTTGCGGCCCGCCGACGCGCGAACGGGCTTTCCATCGGCGCCGCGTACCACGGCGAAGCCCCGATCGAGCACGCCTTGATAGGAATAGGATTGGAGGAGCTTTCCCGTCGCCTCGAGCCGCCGCGCCAGATCCGCCAGATGCCGCTTCTCGCCGGCACGGGCGCGAAGCTCGAGCTGACCGACCCGCTTCTTCCCGTCGTCGAGCTTGAACCGGATGACTCGCGGCGAAAGCTTGCCCTCGACCCGCAGGAGCCGCGCGCGCTTCACCTCGGCGGCGCGGCGGAGCGCCAGCGTCAACCGCTCGGCCGTATGGTCGAAACGCTGGCGCGGCAGCGCGATCAGATCGGCGAGGCGCGGCAGACCGCGCGCAAGCCCCTTGATCTGTCCCCGCGCGTTCTCGACGAGCCGCGTCTCGGCGCGAAGCATCCGACGTTCGAAATCGAGCACGGTTGCGAGACAATCGGCGCGCACCGGCACCGCCATTTCGGCCGCCGCCGTCGGCGTCGGCGCGCGCTTGTCGGCGGCATAGTCGATCAGCGTGATATCGGTCTCGTGTCCGACCGCCGCAATCAGCGGTATGTCGCTCGCTGCCGCCGCGCGTACGACGATCTCTTCGTTGAACCCCCAGAGGTCCTCGATCGAGCCGCCGCCGCGCGCGACGATGAGAAGATCGGGCCGCGGAATTTTCCCGCCCGGCGCCAGCCTGTTGAAGCCGGCGATCGCCGCCGCCACTTCCGCCGCCGCCGTTTCGCCTTGCACGCGCACGGGCCAGACGATGACATGGCGCGGAAAGCGATCCGCGAGGCGATGCAGGATGTCGCGGATGACGGCACCCGTCGGGCTCGTGATGACGCCGATGACGCCCGGAATATAGGGCAGCTTCTTCTTGCGTTCGGCGGCGAAGAGGCCTTCCGCCGCCAACATCTTCCGCCGCTCTTCGAGAAGCGCCATCAGCGCGCCGACACCGGCAGGCTCAAGCTGCTCGATGACGATCTGATATTTCGAACTGCCGGGATAAGTGGTGAGCTTGCCCGTCGCGATCACTTCGAGCCCTTCGGCGGGCTTGAAGCGCAGCTTCGAATAGGCGCCCTTCCAGATCACCGCTTCGAGCCGCGCGCCCTCGTCCTTCAGCGCGAAATAGCAATGCCCCGAGGAATGCGCGCCGCGAAAGCCCGTGATCTCGCCTCGCACGCGCACATGGCCGAAATTATCCTCGACCGTACGCTTCAGCGCGAAGGAAAGCTCGCTGACCGAAAACTCATGCGCATTGCCGGCCGGCTCCCCGGTTATGGAAGCGGCGGCTTTACGTCTGCCTGACACTGGCTCGGACATCGGACTCCGCATTAAGAAAGCGATATGGTTAACATGGAACGCGCAGGCTTGCCTGAATCGGCCTCCATGTTACAAGGAAAACCCTTCGGTTCGTAACCCGAGCGGAGCGGCTTTGTTTACCATTCCAAGGCCCAAGATCAGGGATTTTTTCGCGGCATGAACGTACTCGTCATTGGCTCCGGCGGCCGGGAACATGCGCTCTCCTGGAAGCTCGCGGCAAGCCCGCTGGTGACGCGCCTTTATTGCGCGCCCGGCAATGGCGGTATCGCCCAGGTCGCGGAATGCGTAGCCCTGAAGCCACTCGACTTCGACGCCATCGTCGCCTTCTGCCGCGAGAAGAATATCGGCTTCGTCATGGTCGGTCCCGAAGACCCGCTGGTCGCGGGTCTCGTCGATCGTCTCGACCGCGAAGGCATCAAATCCTTCGGCCCGAGCGCCGCTGCCGCGCAGCTCGAAGGCTCGAAGGGTTTCACCAAGGATCTTTGCGCCGAGTTCGGCATTCCGACCGCCGCCTATGGCCGCTTCTCCGACGCGGCGAGCGCCAAGGCGTTCGTGGCCTCAAATGGCGCGCCCATTGTGGTGAAGGCGGACGGTCTCGCCGCCGGCAAGGGCGTCACCGTCGCCGAAACCGTGGCGGAGGCCGACGCCGCGATCGACGAGATTTTCGCCGGACGCTTCGGCGCGGCAGGCGCCGAAGTCGTGGTCGAGGAATTTCTCGACGGCGAGGAGGCGAGCTTCTTCGCGCTTTGCGACGGCAAGACCGTGCTCCCCCTCGCGACGGCGCAGGACCACAAGCGCGTCTTCGACGGCGACAAGGGGCCGAACACCGGCGGCATGGGCGCGTATTCGCCGGCGCCCGTGCTGACGCCCGATCTCGTCGCCCGCGTGATGCGCGAAATCATCGAACCGACCGCCGCCGCGATGCGGGCGCGCGGCACGCCTTTCAAGGGCGTCTTCTTTGCCGGACTGATGATCACGAAGAAGGGCCCGCAGCTCATCGAATACAACACGCGCTTCGGCGATCCCGAGACGCAGGTGCTGATGACGCGGCTCCGCTCGGATCTGCTGCCGGCGCTCATCGCCTGTCACGATGGCGCCCTCGACCGGATCGCGCTCGACTGGAAGGACGAGGTCGCGCTCACCGTCGTCATGGCCGCGAAGGGCTATCCCGGCGACTACGAAAAGGACACCGAGATCAAAGGTCTCGACAGGGCGGGCGCCGTACCCGATGTGCAGGTCTTCCATGCGGGCACGCGTGCCGATGGCGGCCGTATCCTCGCCAATGGCGGGCGCGTTCTGAACGTCACCGCGACGGCCGCGACCGTCGCTGGGGCGCAGGCCGCCGCCTATGAGGCCGTCAACCTGATCGACTGGCCGGAAGGCTTTTGCCGCCGCGACATCGGCTGGCGCGCGATCGAACGCGAACGCCAGACGGCCTGAAATGCCTATTGCACCATAATCCGTATACGAATAAAATAACTTCGGGAGGCGAACATCATGAGCAACGGAGCGGAGACGAGCCGCCAGGACCAGTTTTCGGGCACCAAGGACGTCGTCGAATCTCATCGTTTCGACGCGTCGAAGCTTGAAGCCTATATGCGCGAGCATGTCGAAGGCTTCGCCGGTCCGCTCGAAGTGCGCCAGTTCAAGGGCGGCCAGTCGAACCCCACCTATCAGCTCATCACGCCCAACCGCAGATATGTGCTGCGCCGCAAGCCGCCGGGAAAGCTTCTTCCCTCGGCCCACGCCGTCGATCGGGAATACAAGGTCATCACAGCGCTTCACAGCGTCGGCTTCCCCGCGCCGCGCACCTATTGCCTGTGCGAGGACGACGGCGTCATCGGCACGGCCTTCTACATCATGGACATGGTCGAAGGCCGTGTGCTCTGGGAGCCGCTGCTCCCGGGCCAGGAGCCGGCGACGCGCTCCAGGATCTACGCGTCGCTCAACGAGACGCTGGCGCAGCTTCACATGGTCGACTACGAGGCCGTCGGCCTCGCCGATTTCGGCAAGCCCGGCAATTATTTCATCCGCCAGATCTCGCGCTGGTCGAAGCAATATGTCGCTTCGGAGACCGAAACCATCGTCGAGATGAACAAGCTGATGGAGTGGTTGCCGGAGAACGTGCCGCAGGAGGATTCGACCTCCATCGTTCATGGCGACTACCGGCTCGACAACACGATCCTGCATCCGACCGAGCCGAAGGTCATCGCCGTTCTCGACTGGGAACTCTCGACGCTCGGCCATCCGCTCGGCGACTTCACCTATAGCTGCATGCAATGGGTGATGCCGGGCCAGGGCACCGGCGGCGGCACGGGCTCGATCGCGACGGCCGACCTGAAGAGCCTCGGCATTCCGACGCTCGACGACTACATCAAGATGTATTGCGAGCGCACGAACCGCTCGGGTATCGACAATCTCGATTTCTATTTCGCCTACAACTTCTTCCGCCTTGCAGGGATTCTGCAGGGCATCGCGGGCCGCGTGCGCGACGGCACGGCGTCGAGCGAACATGCAAAGACCATGTCGCAGAACGTCCGTCCGCTCGCTCAGGAAGCATGGAAATACGCCCTGCGTGCAGGCGCCAAATAATAACAAGAACGAAGAGGACCGGTAAAAATATGAGTTGGTTGCGTCACGGCTTTGAGATCAACACGGACAAGACGAAGCTCGACAAGGATTCGATCCTGCGGATGCTTCGCGCCACCTATTGGGCGAGCGAAGTGCCGGCGGACGATCTCTGGGAGAGCATCCTGAATTCGCGCTCCTACGGCATGTATTCGCCGGACGGCGAACAGGCGGGCTTCGCCCGCCTCGTCACCGACATGACGCGCTTTGCCTGGTTCAGCGATGTCTATGTCCTGCCCGTGCACCGCGGTCACGGTCTTGGCAAGTGGCTCGTCGAAACGGTCGTCAACGATCCGGCCATTACGAAAGTCCGCCGCATCATGCTCAGCACGAAGGACGGCCACGCACTCTACGAACGCATGGGCTTCTCGGTGCTTGCCGGCGAAGAAGCCACCAAGATGATGATGCTGATGCGCTGAGGTGCTCCTCAGTTCAGGAACATCGGCTTTCCGAGCACATTGGCGATGCGGGGACGGTAGGTCTCCGCATCGTAGAGTGCGGCTACATCGACACGGCGGCGGCCCTGAATGCAGGTATCGGCCGGCACCGTGGCGTATTTGCCGTCATGCACGACCGTCATGAGACCGGTCTTGCCCTCCGCGATCATCTGCACCGCGAGCGTGCCGTAGCTCTTCGCCACCATCTGGTCGAGAGCGTCCGGCGCGCCGGCGCGCATCAGATAGCCGAGGCTCTGGCTGATCGCGTCGACGCCGGTGATCCGCGTGATCTCTTCGCCGAGCAACTGTCCGATGCCGCCGAGACGCCGGCGTCCATGATCGTCGGCCTCGCCATGCTGGACGAGTTCGCCGCCCAGCATCTTCGCGCCTTCCGAAATCACGACCATCGCATAGTTCGCCGGGTTGCGGGCCCGGTCGGCGGAGATCATCTCCGCCAGCCGGTTGACGTCGAACGGCACTTCCGCGATGAGCGCCCGGTCGACATCGGCGAGATAGCTCGAGATGAGCGCCGTCTCTCCGGAGAGCCGACCGAAGAGTTCGACGACGGCGATGCGTTCATGGCTGCCGGTCGAGGTGCGCAGCGAATTGATATGCCCGACGGAGCGCGACACGGCGGTTGAAAAGCCGATGCAGTAATCCGTGCCGAAGACGTCATTATCCATCGTCTTTGGAATGGAGATGAGCTTGAAGCCTTGTCGGTGGAGATGCGCGCTGAAGGTCAACGTGCCGTCGCCGCCGATCGTCACCATCACGTCGATGCCGAGATGCTCCATGACGCGAAGGATATGCGCCGTGCAGTCGACCGTGCCGTCCGCGGCGAGCTCGAATTTGCCCTTCAGAAACTCCGGCAACTTTTCGGGCTTCATGCGACGGGGGTTGGTCCGCGACGTGTGGAGCACCGTGCCGCCCGCGCGGTCGATCGTCCGCACCGCCTCATGGTCGAGACGCATCAGATGCTGCTCGCTGCCTTCCGGATCGTCGGGATTGTAATGCAGCGGTCCCTGCCAGCCGCGCCGGAACCCGATGACCTCCCAGCCGCGCTCGCCCGCGCGCCATGTCACGGCCTTGATGCAGGGATTGAGCCCCGGCACGTCGCCACCGCCGGTCAGGATTCCGATGCGCATTCGTCACTCCCCTTACTCGTGCCTTTCAGCTAGTGTTTTCTGACAAGAAACCATCCGCCTGCCAAGCCTTTCCCCGGATCGCTCGCAGAATAAGTCATGACCGCTCAAAGCGAACTCACCGTCGCGGTGGCAGGCCTCGGCCAGCGCATCGCCGTCGTCATCCGCAATCTCGTCGCGGCCGCTCCCGGCACGCGACTCGTCGGCTATGTCGATCCGGAACCCTACGGTCTGTCGTCGCTGACGAAGCGCGGCATCGAAGCGGGACCGCGTTTCGAGAGCGTCGAGACGATGCTCGCCGAAACGAAGCCGGACCTGCTGATGGTCGGCTCGCCGAACCATCTCCATCTCGAGCATATCTCGGTGGGCCTGGCCGCAGACGTCCGCGTCTTCACCGAAAAGCCTATCGTGCGCACCGAAGACGAAACCTGGGCGCTGGCGCGGCTCCTGAAGGCCCATGGCGAGGACGCAATCCTTGTCGGCCTCGTGATGCGCTCATCGCCGCTGACCCGCGCGGTCGCCGACATGCTGGCGCAAGGCCGCATCGGAAAGCTCGTCAGCATGGAGGGCAACGAGCACCTCCATCCCGAGCACGGCGCCTTCCTGATGCGCGACTGGCGTCGACGGCAGGAATTCGGCGGCTCGTTCCTTCTCGATAAATGCTGCCACGACTTCGACATCTACCGGATGTTCGTGGGTGCAAAACCCGCCCGCGTCTCGAGCTTCGGCGGCCGCACGATCTTCACACCCGAACATGAAGAGCTGACCGCGCGCAAATATCCCGATGGCACACCCGCCTATACGATCTGGCGGCCGGGCTGGAACACCTCGAACACGACCTTCCACTCCGACGCCGACGTCACCGACCATCAGGTCGCGATCGTCGAATATGAAAACGGCGTGCGGCTGTCCTTCAGCGCGAACACCCATGCGGGCCTGCCGATGCGACGCTGGCTTTTCATGGGCACCAATGGCGCGCTCGAAGCCGACCTTGTCAGCGACCGCATGCAATACCGCGACGCGCTGGGGCTCGACGCCGTCGAGACGATCCCTGTCGCGGAAGGCTCGGGTGGCCATGCCGGCATGGACCCCGCCATGGGCCACGACCTCGCCGCCCACCTCCTCGAAGGCAAGCCATTCCCGGTCAACGCCTACGACGCGATGGTCGCCGGCCTGACCGTGATGGCGATCGACCGCGCGATGCAGGAGGGCACGGTGGTCGATTGCCAACCGCTATGGGAGCGGCTGGATCGGGAGTTGGGACGCGGCGCATGAAAATCGCCCGGGCGGCAATTCCGCCCGGGCGATCCTGTCATGACGCATCTCAATTCACCAGCGGCGTGTCTTCCTTCACTTCCAGCACGGCCTGAGCCAATCGATAGCGTTGCAGGAAACGTGCGATCGACTCGAAGGTCGAAGTGCGGAGCGGTCCGTCGTGGTCGTCGGTGTGAAAGCCGCCGACGAAAAGCGGACCGAAAGTGCGCTCCAGCCCGCTGATGCCGACGGGTTGCGGCTCGTAATAGGCCTTGAGATTGGCCGTGATGAGCTTGCGGTCGTCGGTCCCGTAGATCGCGGCCACGAGATTATCCATGATGAAGTTGGTGCAGTTTTGATAGCGCCAGTCATAAGGATTGGCGACCAGCGAATAGTCGGGCACATGAAGCTTCTTGTAGCTCGGCGAATTGACGACGCGCAGGAGCCGTGCCTGAAGTTCCGGCGTCGGAATGATGATGCCGCTCTTCAGCTCGAAGACGTCGCCGAAGAACTCCGCCGGAAAATCGTCCACTAACGCGCTTTTATCGGGGCTCTTGTCCAGTTGATAGAGATTGTGAACCACATACCCGTTCACCTTGCGCCCATCGGCCGTCGTGATTTCCGAATAGACCCAAAGACCGACATGCGTGTAGGTGATGCCATCCGGCATATCCGATGGATCGCGTCCGACGCGCGAGACAATGGCAACGGCGACACCGCGCTCGGCGAGCATGCGTTCCACTTTCTTCGCGAAGGGAACGACGCGGGCGGCATCCTTGATTTCGCCAGACGAGCCCGAACTCATCGCCGCCGCGGCCGGCGCCGCCATGCCGCAGAGCAGAGCGAATATGAGAAGAATGCGCTTCCACATGTTCAACGCTCCTCATGTTCGCGCAGGGCCTGGTCAGGCGCCGGACCATGAACGATCGTCTCATCGGCAATTGGCAGAGGCTTGCCGATGACGTGGGTCGAGGCCGAGACGATGCCGTTGCCAACCTCGCCAACCGCCATCATCGGCGCACCGACCGACAGCCCCACCAACGCGGAGCCGTTCGCAACGGACTGCGCCATAGCGCCGGACATGTTGACCGATGCGCGACCGCTGGCGCCGCTCAGATTGTCGGCGGCGGCGGCAGTCGTGAACCCGGCAATACAGAGAATAGTCGTCAGAAACGTCTTCATCATTGAATCTCCTATTAGTGTGAACACTCACTCACATTAAGATTCGGCGAGAACGAAGATGATTTGATCTCGCCGTCCGCACTTTGAATTTCAGGAAGAAAGAATCTTTCGGATGGCCGTCATGATCTCGGGAAGACGCGAAGACAACGGCCCTTCAAGCTCACCATAGATAACGCCAAGAGCAGGATGCTCGATCATGCCGAGCAAGATCTGTACGCCGAGGACCGGATCGAACGCGCCGAGATCGCCCTTGCGCGCACTTTTCCTCAAGAGACTGAACAACACCGAATAGGGCGTCGCCACACCGGCCGGCACTTTTGATTGTTCGCCGGTCTGATAGGTCATGATGTACATCCACAGCGTCGGATCGGCGTCGAACAGGCGATAGAACTGCCCCGCCGCCATCTCGATTTTCTCGACGAGCGTGCCGGGACCCTTTTCCATCTGTTTCAGAAAGTTCGAGAACGGCATGAAGCCGTCCACGAAAATCTCGGTCGCCAGAGCTTCCTTGCTCTCGAAATGACGATAGATCGTTCCTTCGGCAATCTCCGCCCGTTCGGCGATGTCGCGCGTGGTCGTCGCAGCGACCCCTTGAGACACGAAGAGGCCGAGAGCGGCCTCGACGATCCGCTGCTTGGTTTTGGGTCCGCGCTGTGAGTTGCGAGTGAGCATTTACTCACATTAGTAGAGTCGAGCAAAGCCGTCAAGTCCCATCATCGGGAATAAGGGAATCCCTCACGGTCCGCTTCCGACATCATCCCGGCCTTGTGCCGGGACCCAGGGTGTCATATGCGGAGCAAGCGGCTCCTGGCCCCCCGGGACGAAGGCCGGGGGTGACAGAATATATTCGAGATCAGGCGCTCTTGCCGCGCGCCTCGATCGGCCAGATGTCGACCAGCATGTCGCCACGCACGACGTGGTAGCAGTCGTAGAGATTGACCGTCGGATCGCAATGCGGCGTGATCGCGGTGAGCGCGGCGCCCAGCGGCAATGACGCGCCTTGCGGGAGCGCGATACCGCCCTGCTCGTCGCCGAAGAAGAAATAGGCCGAACCTTCCGGCGCGCCGGAGAGCAGGACCGGCGCTTCCGCATCCGTCGAGAAGGCCTTGAAGCCGGCATCCGTCGTCGCAAGATTGGGCGTGTTGTTCGAGACGACGCTCATCTGCACAAAGAGCGACGTCTCGAAGGGGATCGGCGCGCCATTGCCGACATGGACGTCATTGTACTGCTTGTCCATGAAGACGTAGGAGCCGCCCTGAAGTTCGGTGAGCACCTTCGCCTCCGGGTCGATGTTGAAGCTGCCCGTGCCGCCGCCCGAAACGATGTCGACCGGAAGCCCCGCCGCCTTGAAGGCATCGCGCGTCTCGCCGAGAAGCTTCATCGCCTTCAGCGACTTCTCGCGCCGGTCGGCGAAATCCTCGATATGCATGACATGGCCCGCGTAGCACTGGAGTCCGCGCAGTTCGAGCCATTCCGAGGCGTGAATCTGCTTGCCCAGCGAAAGCACGGGCTCCCCCGGGGCGATGCCGGTGCGGTGAAGGCCCGGATCGAGATCGACCAGCACCTTGAGCTTCTTGCCCGCGGCTTTCGCGGCGGCGGCGAGCCGCTCGGCATTTGCGGGATTGTCGACTGCGACTATCAGGTCGGAAATCTTCGCGTTGAGCACCATCAACCGCGCGATCGCGCCCTCGGTCACGACCGGCGATGTGATGAGCAGGCTTTCGATACCGCCCTCTCCCATCGCTTCCGCTTCGCCGAGTTTGGCGCAGCACTGGCCGATGGCGCCGGCGGCTATCTGGGCCTTGGCGATCGTCACGCATTTATGCGTCTTGGCATGGGGCCGGACGCGGATGCCGCTCCGCGCGCAATGCTCGGCCATGGCGGCGACGTTGCGCTCGAAGGCATCGAGGTCGAGCACGAGGGCTGGTGTCTGAAGCTTGCCGCGCGAACCCGGCTTCCCGATCAGCGCCTCGTTGACGAAACGGCCGGCCATACGCGTTCTCCCCTGACTGCAGACGACTGAAAAAATGTGGCGCCATCCTAGCGGCAGGTTTTGAAACCGCAACGGGCTCCCGTCCACAACGGGCTGCGACGGCAGGCCCCCGCGACTTTGCGCCCGGCCTGCGATATGAGAATAATTGGACCACAACGGTCAAAGGGTCAGCGGTCCGCCCGCGAGAAAAACATGGCAGCACGCGTGAACGAGGAAACGGCGATGAAGGCGGGCGGCGCGGATAAGCGCGCGCTGATCCTCGACGCCGCGCTCGATCTCTTCCGCCATTACGGCTACCGCCGCACCTCGATGGAAGACATCGCCAGGGCGGCCAATGTCGCCAAGGGCACGCTCTATATCTACTTCAAGAGCAAGGACGAGCTCTTCGAGGCGCTGGCCCGCCAGCTTGCCGAACGCGTCGAGGCAAACCTGAAATCGGTGGCCGAGCGCGGCCTTGGAACGGAGGCGAAGATTCTTGCCCTCCTCGATGCCAAGCTCGGCTTCATGTATCGCTGGATCCTGTCGAGCCCGCACGCCGCCGAACTTCTGGATTCCAAGGTCGAACTGTCCGAAGACATTTTCGGCCCGGTCGACAAGAGCTTCCGGTCATCCGTCGCCCGGGCCCTGAAAGACGGCGTTCGCGAGGGCGAGTTGGACCCGAAATCGGCCGGCCTCTCGCTCGAGAGCGCGACCGATACGCTGATCGCCGCCGCCTATGGTGCCGAGAGCGGTGCCGTCGATGAGGCGGATTTCCGCGACCGCCTCGCCCGCATCGTCCGTCTGAGCCTTCGGGGCCTGCGGAAATCCGCCTGACGGCGTTCCGTTAACCTTTGAAAACATGAAGCTTTTATGCCGCGCCTTGACTCTGGGGGACGGCGGTCTTATCTCTTCGGCGGGTTGTTAGCACTCCTTGAGGGTGAGTGCTAACAACCCTTCAATCCCCAAAGTTTCCCGCGGAAACCGCGGTTCCGAAACAGGAGAAGACCAGAGATGAAATTCCGTCCTCTGCATGACCGCGTCGTCGTAAAGCGCGTCGAGGAAGATACCAAGACCGCCGGCGGCATCATCATCCCCGAGACGGCTCAGGAAAAGCCTTCCCAGGGTGAAATTCTCGCGGTGGGCCCCGGCGCCCGCGGCGAAGACGGCAAGATCGTGACGCTCGACGTCAAGGTCGGCGACCGGGTGATCTTCGGCAAGTGGTCCGGCACGGAAGTCAAGATCGACGGCCAGGACCTGCTGATCATGAAAGAGTCCGACATTCTCGGCATCGTCGAAGGCGCCAAGAAGAAGGCCGCTGCCGAATAAGGCTCGTGAAACCGGTGAACGGTTCGCGGGCTTTTTTGATGTCCCGCGTCCGACCCTGCTCAGAATTCAAGAGGAAGCAAAACAATGGCTAAGGAAGTCAAATTCGGCCGTTCGGCCCGCGAGCGCATGCTCCGCGGCGTCGACATTCTCGCCGATGCGGTAAAGGTCACGCTCGGTCCGAAGGGCCGCAACGTCGTGATCGAAAAGTCCTTCGGTGCCCCGCGCACCACGAAGGACGGCGTGACGGTTGCCAAGGAAATCGAACTTGAAGACAAGTTCGAGAACATGGGCGCCCAGATGGTGAAGGAAGTCGCGTCGAAGACAAACGACACCGCCGGCGACGGTACCACGACGGCGACGGTTCTGACCCAGGCGATCGTGCGCGAAGGCGCGAAGGCTGTTGCCGCCGGTCTGAACCCGATGGACCTGAAGCGCGGCGTCGAACTCGCCGTCAAGACGGCCATCGAAGACCTGACGAAGCGCTCGAAGAAGGTGAAGTCGAACGAAGAGATCGCCCAGGTCGGCACGATCTCGGCGAACGGCGAACATGAAATCGGCAAGATGATCGCCGAAGCCATGGCCCGCGTCGGCAACGAAGGCGTGATCACCGTCGAAGAAGCCAAGTCGCTCGACAGCGAACTCGAAGTTGTCGAAGGCATGCAGTTCGACCGCGGCTACCTGTCGCCCTACTTCATCACCAACGCGGACAAGATGGTCGCCGAGCTCGAAGAGCCGCTGATCCTTCTCCACGAGAAGAAGCTGACGAACCTGCAGCCGATGCTCCCCGTCCTGGAAGCTGTCGTGCAGTCGGGCCGTCCGCTCCTCATCATCGCGGAAGACATCGAAGGCGAGGCGCTCGCGACGCTCGTCGTCAACAAGCTGCGCGGCGGCCTCAAGGTCGCTGCCGTGAAGGCGCCGGGCTTCGGCGATCGCCGCAAGGCGATGCTCGAGGACATCGCGGTCCTCACGGGCGGCCAGGTCATCTCCGAAGAACTGGGCATCAAGCTCGAGAACGTGACGCCGGACATGCTCGGCAAGGCCAAGCGCATCCGCATCACGAAGGACGACACGACGATCATCGACGGCGTCGGCAAGAAGAAGGACATCGAAGCTCGCGTCAGCCAGATCAAGCGGCAGATCGAAGAGACGACGTCCGACTACGACAAGGAGAAGCTGCAGGAACGTCTCGCGAAGCTTGCGGGCGGCGTTGCGGTGATCAAGGTCGGCGGCGCGACGGAAGTCGAAGTGAAGGAACGCAAGGACCGCGTCGACGACGCGCTCAATGCGACCCGCGCGGCTGTCGAAGAGGGCATCGTCCCCGGCGGCGGCACGGCGCTTCTGATGGCGACCAAGGCTGTCGGCAAGCTCACGAGCGACAACCCGGACATCCAGGCCGGCATCAACATCATCCGCAAGGCTCTCGAAGCTCCGATCCGTCAGATCGTCGAGAACGCCGGTGTTGAAGGCTCGATCGTCGTGCAGAAGGTTCTCGAGTCGAAGGTCGCCAATTACGGCTTCGACGCGCAGAACGAAGAGTATGTCGATCTCGTCGCGGCCGGCATCGTCGACCCGACCAAGGTCGTGCGCACGGCGCTTCAGGACGCGGCCTCGGTTGCCGGCCTCCTGATCACGACGGAAGCCATGATCGCCGAAGCCCCGAAGAAGGATGGCGGCGCCGGCGCCGGAATGCCTGGCGGCGGCATGGGTGGAATGGGCGGCATGGGCGGCATGGACTTCTAAGTCCTCGCGCACTGACGCTGCGGAAATGCGAAGGGCCGGTGGAAACACC
>CAISYL010000246.1 GCA_903889655.1 uncultured Alphaproteobacteria bacterium
AACATCACGATACGAGGCGGCTTCGCCCGGGTCCGTTATGCGGGCACCGGTTTCCTGATGATCCGTCGTCACGTCATCGAGCAGATGTGCAGGCAATATGCGTCGCTGCAGTTCTTCGCCGAGCATTCCATCGATACGCTGAACACCAGCCAGAACCGATTTGCGCTCTTCGAATGCATGATCGATCCGGTGACGGGCACCTATCTCAGCGAGGATTTCGCCTTCTGCAAGCGCTGGCTCGACATGGGCGGCGAAATCTGGGCCGATCTCGAAAGCCGCCTCGATCATGTCGGTCCGGCCGTCTTCCACGGCGACGTGTCGACCCAATTCGCGATGCCGGCCAAGGACGCCGACGCGGCCGCCTGACCTGCGCGCCAGATTGAAATCTTCCCGGCTTTCCCATTGAGGCGGCGATCCATTGTGGGCATGATCGCGCCACTCGAGAACCTCAAGGCTTAAGGGAAAGCGATGATAACGGCCTATGTGAGATCGAACGGCACGCTCAACCCTTTGCCCGTCGAGCCTCACGGGCCGATCCCCGAAGCCGTCGTCTGGGTCGATCTTCTGGAGCCGACGCCGGAGGAGGAGCGCTTCGTCGATGAAGTGCTCGGCCTCGATGTGCCCTCCGAAGAAGAGATGCAGGAGATCGAGGTATCGAGCCGCCTTTATCAGGAGCGGAACGCGCTTTACATGACGGCAACCGTCATGGTCGGTGCCGACACGGCAAGGCCGGGCCGCTCGCCCGTCACTTTCGTGCTCGTCGGCCACCGGTTGCTCACGCTGCGCTACGCCGAGCCGCTTCCTTTCCGCGTTTTCGCCGCCAAGGCGCGTCGCCATGCCGTTCCCTCGAGCACTGGCGAGGAGGTGCTGGCGGGTCTCCTTGATGCCATCGTCGATCGCGTCGCCGACATTCTGGAACGTGTTCAGGGCGAGATCGATACGCTGTCGAGCGACATCTTCGTCCGCGACGAGAATGCGCAGAAACTCGATTTCGACGAGGTTCTGCGGCGGGTGGGGCAGGTCCAGGCGCTGACGACCCAGGCGCGCGAAAGCCTCGTCAGCATTGCACGCCTTCTCAGTTTCATCGGCCGGCCGGGCGAAACGAAGCTTCCCAAAGCCTTCGAGCGCGGCTTCAAGACGATCGCCCGCGACGTCATGGCCCTGAGCGACCATGCGAGCTTCCTCACGAGCAACATCAACTTCATGCTCGATGCGACCCTCGGCATGATCAACAACCAGCAGAACGGCATCATCAAGATATTCTCGGTGGCCGCCGTCGTCTTCCTGCCGCCGACCCTGGTCGCGAGCATTTACGGGATGAATTTCGATATAATCCCGGAGCTCAAATGGACCTATGGATATGTCTGGGCAATCGCCCTGATGATCCTCTCCGCCGTCGTACCCTACTGGTATTTCAAGCGCCGCGGCTGGCTGTGAAACTGTCGATTTTGCGAAGCAATTGCGCCTCTTGGCTGTTCATTCCGGACCGCCGCGCGGGCCGCAAATTCCCTTGCGGCTCAATGGAATAAAAGGTTCACTACGCGCCGACGGGGAGGCGGGTTCCGCCTGAAAAACCGGAGAAATCGGCGCTTTTTCGGCGGTCGCAGCACCGGGTCCCGGAAGATCGCGTATGGCGCCCTGCAGGCGCTCAAGAGGGACGAATGGGCCTTAAGGTTCTGATACTCGGCGTGAACGGCTTTATCGGCAGCCATCTCAGCGAAACCATTCTGCGGACGACGAACTGGGAGGTCTACGGAATGGACCTCCAGCAGGACAAGCTGGAAGGCTGCATGGGCCATCCCCGCTTCCACTTCGTCGAAGGCGACATCACCATCAATAAGGAGTGGATCGAGTATCACGTCCGCAAATGCGACGTGGTGCTGCCGCTGGTGGCCATCGCGACGCCGGCGATCTATGTCTCCGATCCGCTGCGCGTCTTCGAACTCGATTTCGAGGCCAATCTCGCCATCGTCCGGTATTGCGTCCGTTACAAGAAGCGCGTCGTCTTCCCCTCGACATCGGAAGTCTACGGCATGTCGCCGGACAAGGAGTTCGACGAGGAGACGAGCAATCTGGTGCTCGGTCCCATCGGCAAGCAGCGCTGGATCTATTCCGCTTCGAAGCAGCTCCTCGACCGCGTGATCCATGCCTATGGGTTGAAAGACCAGTTGCGTTACACGCTTTTCCGGCCCTTCAACTGGATCGGGCCGAAGCTCGACAACATTCAGGCTGCGAACGAAGGCTCGTCGCGCGTGTTGACGCAGTTCCTCGGCAATATTCTGCGCGGCAAGGAAATCCAGCTCGTCGATGGTGGCGCTCAGAAGCGCTGCTTCCTCTATATCGACGACGCGATGGAAGCGTTGATGGCCATTCTCGAAAACGAGAAGGGCGTCGCCGACCAGCGCATTTTCAACATCGGCAACCCGAAGGCCGAACTCTCGATCGCCGAACTTGCCGAGATGATGCTCGACGTCGTCTCCGAATTTCCCGGCTACGAAAAGGTGCGCGACCGCGTGAAGCTCGTGAAGACGAGTTCGGGTGAATATTACGGCAAGGGCTATCAGGACATGCTGGTGCGCGTGCCGTCTATCAAGGCCGCGCAGGAAAGCCTGGGCTGGCAGCCGAAGACGGATGTCCGCACCGCCGTCCGGAAGACCGTGGAGTTCTACATCGACCAGTTCGGCCCCGCCGCCGACAAGGGCTCGGTCGAAAGCGAATTGCTGTGAGCTGCCGCTTCTTTTTCGCAGGCTGATATGAGCGTATCCAGGCTCGCCATCAAGATCGATGTGGATACCGACCGCGGGACGCGGCTGGGCGTCCCGGCCTTGATGCGTCTGCTGGGGCAGAAGGGCGTGCCGGCGACATTCCTCTTTTCGCTCGGGCCAGACAATACGGGCCGCGCCATTCGCCGCATCTTTCGGCCGGGCTTCTTCAGCAAGGTGAGCCGCACCAGCGTCGTCTCGACCTATGGCTTGCGCACCCTGATGAACGGCGTCGTCCTGCCAGGCCCGATGATCGCGATAAAGAACGCGGCCATCCTGCGCGCTGTCGCCGATGCAGGCTTCGAGACGGGTATTCATTGCTGGGATCATGTGTTCTGGCAGGACAAGCTCTTCACATTGAGCGAGGCGAGAGTGGCCGAGGAATTCGGCAAGGCCCGCCGCGCCTATGAGGAAATATTCGGCCGCGCCGCAAAGACGGCGGGTACCGCCGGCTGGCAGGCCAATGCGGCGAGCCTCGCGGCCTACGATGCCGCCGGCCTCGACTACGCGACCGACGTTCGCGGCGGCGCGCCATTCATTCCCGTCATCGACGGCCGCCGTTTCAACACGCTGCAAATTCCGACGACGCTGCCGACGCTCGACGAATTGATGGGGCGCCCGGAATATCCGATGGAGCGGCTTGCCGATACGCTGATCGATCGTCTCGCGCCGGACGGCCTCGATGTCTTCACCATTCACGCGGAAATCGAGGGAATGAGCATGATCGACTGGTTTGCGCGGTTTCTCGATATGGCGAAGGAGCGGAATGTGAACTTTGTTTCGCTTGCCGACGAGGCGGCGAAGCTCAACGCTGCGCGTGACAGGCTTCCTTTCGCGAAGCTCGAACAGGGCGAGGTCGATGGCCGGTCCGGCACTCTTGCCGTGCAGGGCGCACGTCTCGGTCGGGTGGCGGCATGACCCGCTATCTTCCGCTGATCCTCACCGGCGTCATGCTGAACGCGGCCGCGCAGCTTGCGCTGAAACAGGGCATGCGCCAGATCGGGCATTTCGATTTTACGCCCGCGACACTTTTCGCGATGAGCTGGCGCATCGGCACCAATGGCTATGTGATCTTCGGCCTTGCCTGTTATGTCATCAGCGTCGGCGTCTGGCTTCTCGCCCTGTCGCGTGTCGAGGTGAGCTTCGCTTATCCAATGCTGTCGGTCGGCTACATCGTGACGGCGATCGCCGCCTTCTATTTCTTCGGCGAGGCGGTGTCGCCGATCCGCGTCGCCGGCATCGCGGTCATCATCGTCGGCGTTTTCCTGATTTCACGGACCTGATCCATGAGCGAAGCCATACTCACGCCGTCGACCGCCCGGACGTTGTCGAAGACGCCGGAAATCAGCATCGTCATCCCCGTCTATAATGAAGAGAAGAACCTGCCGCTGCTGTTCGAGCGGCTGGTGGCGGTCGCGGACAAGATCGGACGACCCGCCGAGATCGTCTTCACCGACGATGGCAGCAAGGACAATTCGCTGCTGCTGCTGAAGGGCTATGTCGAACAGCGCCCGGACCTCATCCGCGTCGTCGAGTTCGATCGCAATTACGGCCAGCATATGGCCGTGATGGCCGGCTTCGAGACGGCGCGTGGCGAAATCATCGTGACGCTGGACGCCGATCTTCAGAACCCTCCGGAGGAAATCCCGAAGCTCATCGCCGAGATGGATGCAGGGCACGACGTCGTCGGCTCCTATCGCCGCAACCGGCAGGACAGCGTCTTTCGCACGCTGCCTTCGCGCCTCATCAACCTGATTCGCGAACGTATCACCGGCATCAAGATGCGCGACCAGGGCTGCATGCTGCGCGCCTATCGCCGGAACATCGTCCGCATCATCGTCGAGAGCGGCGAAACCTCGACCTTCATCCCGGCGCTCGCGCAGTTCTATGCCGAACGCCCGAGCGAGGTCGAGGTCGAGCATGCGGCACGCCATGCCGGCGTCTCGAACTACAATCTCTACAAGCTCATCCGCCTCAATTTCGACCTGATGACCGGCTTCAGTCTGGTGCCGTTGCAGGTCTTCACGATGGTCGGCATGGCGGTCTCGGGCGGAAGCCTTCTCCTCGTCGTCTACATGCTGCTGCGGCGCATTTTCCTCGGACCGGAAGTCGAAGGCATCTTCACGCTCTTCGCCATCCTCTTCTTCCTGCTCGGCGTGGTCATCACCGGCCTCGGCATCGTCGGCGAATATGTCGGTCGCATCTATCAGCAGATCAGGCATCGGGCGCGTTTCCGCATTCGTGCGATCCACGAAAAGACCTGAGGATCATGGCGCCGGAACCGCAAAGGGAAGAGGCCGCCGGACAAGGCATCGTCGTTTTCGGTTATAGCGAGGTAGGCTATGCCTGCCTGAAAGCATTGATCGATCGCGGCGAGAAAATGCTGGCGCTCTTCACTCATGAAGATTCGCCGGACGAACGCCAGTGGTTCCGCTCCTGCGCTGCACTGGCGCGGAGCCACGGCATTCCCGTCTACACCGTCGAGCCGAAAGACGGCGACACGGCCGAGCGCATAATTCGCGATCTCGCGCCGGACCTCATCTTTTCCCTCTACTACCGCAAGATGATTCCCGAACGCATCCTGAAGCTCGCGCGGCTCGGCGCCTACAATATGCACGGCTCGCTCCTGCCGCGGTATCGCGGCCGCGCCCCGCTCAACTGGGCGATCATTCACGGCGAGAGAGAAACGGGTGTCACGCTGCACGTCATGGTGAAGGAAGCCGATGCCGGCGACGTCATAGACAGTGAAGCCGTCGCGATCGGTCCCGAGGAGACGGCGGGCGATGTCGCCGAACGTATCCCGGCGGCCGCCGTGCGTCTTCTGCTCCGCCAGATCGACGGCCTCAAGGCAGGCACAGCGCCGCGTCATGTGCAGGATGTAGCTCAGGCCACCTATTTTGGCATCCGCACGCCCGAACATGGCCGGATCGACTGGCGTCAGACTGCGCGGCAGATATTCAACCTCGTGCGCGCAGTGGCGCCGCCGTTTCCCGGTGCCTTCACTCAAGCGGGCGGCCGCAAGCTGATGATCTGGCGTGTCCGCATGGCCGAGGGAAACGGAAGGCCGGGCGAGGTGCTGAATTTGCGTCCGTTGCGGATAGCGGCGGGCGAGGGCGCGGTCGAGGTTCTGCATTTCGGTTTCGAGGGCGAGGCGGATATGCAAGCGAGCGAGGCCGTGCTGGCCGCGCTGCGCATAGGCGATATTTTGGGAGAGACGGCGTGAAGCTCGACGAATTCTGGAACCGGCGCGGCGTTGCCCTCTCGCTCCTGGCACTCGCCCTCGCGGCCTTCTTTTTCTTCGACATTGGCGGACGCAACATCTCGTCGCCCGACGAAGGCCGCTATATCGAAATCCCGCGCGAGATGGTGGAGACGGGCGATTATGTGCTGCCTCGTCTCGACGGCATCCTCTATTTCGAAAAGCCGCCGCTCTTTTACTGGCTCGAGGCCTCGGCCATAAAGACACTCGGCATTGCCGAATGGACGATGCGCGTCTGGCCGGCGCTGCTCGGCTTCCTCGGATGCCTGATGACCTATGGTGTCGGGCGGCGCTTTTATGGACGCACAGCCGGCCTCGTCTCCGCCGCCATTCTCGCGACGACACTTCTCTACTACGCGCTCGCCCGTTTCATCATCATCGACATGCTGGAAAGCGTCACGATGTCGGCGGCGCTCTTCGCCTTCCTTCTTTCAGCGGAAGAGGAGGACGAGAAGAAGGCCCTCTGGTGGGCGCGCGCCGGCCATGTCGCTGCCGCGCTCGCCGTGCTGTCGAAGGGGCTCATCGGCGTCGTCCTGCCGGGGGGCATCGGGCTTCTTTGGATCGCGCTCACCGGGCGGTGGTCCTTCGTCCGCCGCGCACTCTGCCCATCCGGCATCCTGATTTTCCTCGCCATCTCCGTGCCGTGGCATGTGCTCGCGGCAATGAGGAACCACGACTTCCTCTGGTTCTACTTCGTGCATGAGCACCTGATGCGCTTCACCACGGAAGTGCACCGGCGCGATGGCCCGCTCTGGTACTTCGTCGCGGTGCTCGCGGTCGGGTTCCTGCCATGGACCGGATATCTCTGGAGCGCCGCGAAGGACGCATTGCCGTCGAGCTGGAAGGCGCGCGGCGAAAAGCCGGTTGAACTTTTCTTCCTGCTCTGGGCGGCGGTCATCTTCGTCTTCTTCTCGATATCGAGTTCGAAGTTGCCGCCTTACATCCTTCCGATCTTTCCGCCGTTGGCCCTGCTTGTCGCCCGCGTGATTGCGCCGCGTCTCGTCGCCGGACAAAAGGATGCAGGCCCCATCGGCCGTTTCGTGTTCGCGGGATTTTTCGGCGTCCTCGGAGTTGCTATTCCGATCGCCTATTCTCTGCCTTCCGTGCACATGAACGGAAACGTCGGCCCCTATCTCGACATGGTGAAACCCATAGTCTTCGCGATGGCAGCGGTCTTTGTCCTCACGGCTCTCGGAGCGTTGTTCCTTCCGCACAGATTTGGGGCACGAGGCAGTTTCATCAGCGTCATCGTTGCTGGCGTTCTGGGTTGGACCGGCGTGAGCCTCGTCGCGTCGCAGGCCGATCCGAACTCGGTCAAGCCGGCGGCGGAGATAATCAATGCCTATCGCCACCATCGCGAGCCCGTCGCGAGCTTCGGCACATTCTTCTACGACCTGCCCGTCTATATCGACGACAAGATCATCGTCGTGAACAACACTGGCGAATTCGAATTCGGCATGACGCAGGAAGATGTGAGCCAGCATCTGATGAGCGTGGAGAAATTCTCGAAGCTCTGGAACGGACCAAATCTGATGTTCATGGTCGTTCGCACCGACCTTTTCAGAACCTGGGAGGCGAACGGATCGCCTCTGCGCATGTGCGTCATCAAGCGCACGGATCGCGCCGTTGCTCTGGCCAATTATCCGCTCTTCGACGACAAGAAACACATGATCTGCGACCCGTGGTACGATCTCGAAGACCGGCCGGATTTCCATCCCGTCGACCCCGATCCGCAGACGCGCCACTTCTTCGTCGAGTGACAGCATGACATCCGCGAGCCGAACCGACTGGATATGGATCAGGCACGCACCCGTGCAGGGGCAGGAGTCGCGCTACTATGGCCAGCTCGACGTCGGCGCCGAGCCGGTCAATCCCGTTGTGGCGGCGGGGCTCGCACGCCAGCTTCCCCCCGTTGCGGTCTGGATGGCGACGCCGTTGAGCCGCACGCGTTCGACCGCGCTGGCGTTGAAACCCGGCGTCGATCCGATCGAGATCCCCGATCTGACGGAGCAGAATTACGGTCTCTGGCAAGGTCGCAGCCACAACGACGTCTATGCGGCGAACAGGGGTCTCGACTGGAACAATCCGGCGAAAATCAGGCCGCCCGAAGGCGAAAGCTTCGCCGACCTCACGGCCCGCGTCGCGAATGCGGTGGAGCGTCTGACCGCGCATTATGCCGGGCATTCGATTGTCGCCGTCGCCCATGCCGGCACCATCCGCTCGGCCATAGGATTTGCCCTCGGCCTCGATCCGGGGACCGCGCTCAGAATTGAAATCGCGCCGCTCTCGCTGACGCGCCTCACTTGCCGCATCGTCAATGGCGAGCCGGTCTGGAGCCTCGGCTGCGTCAACTACGAAGTGCAGGTGGCGTGACCGCCGCCACCCTCATTCCGGATCTGGCAGCCGTCCGGGCCGCGGCGCAGAGGCTCCAGGGCGTCGCCATGCGCACGCCGCTTCTCCAAAATGCCGTGCTCGATGCGCGCGTCGGCGGGCGCGTTCTCATCAAGCCCGAACTCCTGCAGCGCACCGGCTCGTTCAAATTTCGCGGCGCCTATAATCGGCTGGTGCAATTGTCGCCGGAGGAACGCGCGGCCGGCGTCGTCGCCTGGTCGTCCGGCAATCACGCGCAAGGGGTCGCGGCGGCGGCGAACATCCTCGGCATTCACGCCCGCATCGTCATGCCTGCCGACGCGCCGCGCATCAAGATCGAGCGCACACGCGGCTACGGTGCGGATGTCGTGACCTACGACCGCTTTCGCGAAAGCCGCGAGGAAATCGGCACGGCTCTGGCCGCGAAGACCGGCGCCGTCATCGTGCCGCCCTATGACGATCCGCATATCGTCGCAGGGCAGGGGACGGTGGGCCTCGAAATTGCGGAAGATGCCGCGCCACTCGGTGCGATGCCGGACGTGGTTCTGGTGCCGGCCAGCGGCGGCGGC
>CAISYL010000247.1 GCA_903889655.1 uncultured Alphaproteobacteria bacterium
CATCGAGAAGGTCGCCTTCATCACCGAACCCGATCGCGGGCAGCAGTAACACGTATCAGTTGAAGGAGACTCCGCGATGGCAATGAATGTCGGAGAGGGTGGCGGCGAAGACGAGCCGATGATGGAGATCAACACGACGCCATTGATCGACGTCATGCTGGTGCTGCTCGTCATGCTGATCATCACCATCCCGCTGCAGACCCAGGCGGTGAAGCTCGACATGCCGCAGACGCTCAGCGCGCCGCCGCCGGACGTCAAGCCCGTGGTGGTCGATCTCGAAGTGGACTTCGACGGCACGGTCTTCTGGGACGGAACGCCCGTGCCGAGCACCACGCAGCTCGACGGGCTTCTGACGTCGGCCGCCGCGCAGACGCCGCAACCGGAAATCCATCTCAAGCCCAACCGCCTCGTCAAATACGACTACGTCGCCAAGGTCCTCGCCGCCGCCCAGCGCCTCGGCGTCAAGCGCATCGGATTCGTCGGAAACGAACAGTATATGGATTGAGGCGGCGAGCTGCTCCGCGTGGGGCGCAAGGCTTGGCAGAAGCTGCGAGCGGTCATGCGCCATGCCAAAACGGAGCGGAGCCGCGGACGCGCAAAACGTCGATTGATAGCGTGGAACTCACAAGCCCGACGCGCCGTTGAAAGGGAGCGGCAATGGGGCTGCATAGAGAGGAACACCGCTCATGGCTCAGGCCAAATCGACAAATAACTCCAGATCAACATCCGCGAAATCGACGACACGGCGCACGCGTCGGACGGGACGCCGCGATCCCCTGGCGATCAAGTTGCTCAAGCAGGATCATCGCGAAGTCGAGCAATGGTTCGACGAATACGAGCAGCTCGAGGATGACGGTGAAAAGCTGGAACTTTTCAACAAGATCGCGCTGGCGTTGAAAGTTCATACCTCGATCGAGGAAGAAATCTTCTATCCGGAAGAACGCGGCGACGTCGAGGACGACATGCTCGACGAGGCTTTTGTCGAACATGACGGCGCGAAGAAGCTCATCGCGGAAATCGAGGCGATGGAGCCCGGCGAAGAATATTACGACGCGAAGGTGAAGGTGCTCGGTGAATATATCAAGCACCACGTCAAGGAAGAGGAGCAACCCGGAGGCCTATTCGCCCAGGCCAAGAAGGGCGACGAGGATCTCGATGAAATGGGCGAGCGCCTGAAGGAACGCAAAGAAGAGCTCATGCAGGAACTCGGCGGCGCTTCCGCACACTGAACTTCGTGACGATACGGCGGATGAATGTGGCCCCGGTTGCTTTGCCCGGAAGGGGTGAGGCGGACGGGGCCGATTTTATGCAGCCGCCGCGCAGGCATGGTGCTTGAGCACGAGATTGATGAAGGCCTCGCAGGCGGGCGAGGTCTTCTTCTTGTTGTAGGTGATCCACATCTTCGTCGTGGCGTCGACCTCCTTCAAAGGCCGGTAGACGACATGCTCGACCTGAAGAGCCTGCAGCGACGCCGCAAGCACCGTGACGCCGAGCCCCGCGGCGATCAAGCCGAGAAGGGTCGAAAGCTCATGAACTTCCTGCGCGATCTTCGGCTCGAAACCGGCGCGGTGGCAGAGCGCGAGCCATTGTTCGTGAAAGCCGGCGCCGAGGCCGCGCACATAAAAGACGAAGAACTCATCCGCGAGTTCCTTCATCGTGACCGGACCGCCGCTCTGTGCGAGCGGGTGATCCTCCCGCAGGACGAGCACCAGGCGGTCCTCATATATTTCGGTCGCGGTCAGGCCGATGGGCAGGTCCGGAAGCTGCGCGCCGCGCAGAAAACCGACCTGGAGGCTACCGGCATTCAAGGCTTCGATCTGGAGCGGGCTCGGCATCTCGCTCATCGTCAGGCGGACGTCCGGCGAACTCTGGCGGAAGGCCAGGATCGCCTTCGTCACCGCTCCGGTGAAGGGCGCCGAGGCCGTCATGCCGATCGTGACCTCACCGATTTCGCCGCGATGCGCCCGGCGAGCGACTTCCACGGCGTGCGCGGCCTGTTCGAGGGCCGCACGAGCTTCCGGCAAAAAGAGCTTCCCGACCTCCGTGAGTTCGACGCGCCGATTGGTTCGTTCGAACAGGCGGGTGCCGATTTCCTCTTCCAGAACATGTATTTGCTGGCTTAATGGCGGCTGCGATACACCGAGGCGCCGGGCTGCGCGACCGAAGTGCAATTCCTCGGCAACATGGACGAAGTAGCGCAAATGGCGCAGTTCCATGGCAATATTCCGTTCTACATATCAATTGAGCTTTATTATATATTAGACACTATCAATGCGGCGGCGCAATACGAGGCGGGTGCTCGTCACCTGAGGCCGTCACGGCCGCCGCGTCTGCGATATGTCGCCCCTTCCCCCCCAATGACATGTCCCGGGCCTCCGCCGTGGCGGCTTCCTTGCGTCGGCCGCGAACTCGCCCCCCGACGCGCCCTGGATCTCCATTGTCGAGGTTGAGCCGTGTTCTCCATCGTGCGTATTGCGTTGCAACGGCCCTATACGTTCATCGTCCTTGCAATGGTGATATTGATCGTCGGCGGGCTGGCTGCCGTCAGAACGCCCATCGATATTTTCCCCGATATTCGCGTGCCGGTTGTCGCCGTCATCTGGCAGTACACCGGCCTGTCGCCGGACGACATGTCGGGGCGCATGGTTTCGCCCTATGAACGCGTGCTGACCACCACCGTCAACGACATCGAGCACATCGAGGCGCAGTCGATGCAGGGCATCGGCATCGTCAAGATCTACTTCCAGCCTGGCGCCGATATCCGTCTGGCCAACGCGCAGATTACCGCGGTTTCGCAGACGGTGCTGAAGCAGATGCCGCCCGGATCGACGCCGCCGTTGATCCTGAATTACAGCGCTTCCACCGTGCCGATCCTGCAGCTGGCGCTTTCCGGCAAGGGATTGTCCGAACAGCAGCTCGGCGATTACGCGCTCAACGTCATCCGTACCAATCTCGTGACGGTGCCGGGTGCGGCGGTTCCTTATCCCTATGGTGGCCGGACCAGACAGGTTCAGGTCGACATCGATCCTGTGGCGCTCCAGTCGAAGGGACTGTCCGCGACCGACATCGGCAACGCCATCGCGGCGCAGAACCAGATCAATCCCGCCGGTTTCGTCAAGATCGGGACCTTTCAATATAATCTGCGGCTCAACAACGCGCCCGACACGATCGAAGCCCTGAACGACATTCCGGTGAAGACCGTGAACGGCGCGACCATCTACATGCGCGATGTCGCCCATGTGCGCGACGGCAGCCCGCCGCAGCAGAACGTCGTGCATGTGAACGGCGCGCGTTCGGTGCTGATGACGATCCTGAAGTCTGGCGCGACATCGACGCTGGCGATCGTCCAGGGCATCAAGGAACGACTGCCCGGCCTGCAGGAAATACTGCCGCCGAGCTTGAACATCGTGCCGCTGAACGACCAGTCGCTGTTCGTGAAGGCCGCGATCTCGGGCGTCGTGCGCGAGGGTGTTCTCGCGGCGATGCTGACCAGCCTGATGATTTTGCTCTTTCTCGGCTCATGGCGCTCGACCGTCATCATCGCGATCTCGATCCCACTGGCGATCCTCGCGGCAGTGGCGGCGCTTGCTGCTTTCGGCCAGACGCTCAACATCATGACGCTGGGCGGTCTCGCGCTCGCGGTCGGCATTCTGGTCGACGATGCGACGGTGACGATCGAGAACATCAACTGGCATCTCGAACAGGGCAAGGATGTGATCACCGCCATTCTCGACGGTGCCGCGCAGATCGTCGTTCCGGCCTTCGTCTCGCTCCTTTGCATCTGTATCGTGTTCGTTCCGATGTTCTTCCTGCCGGGCGTTGCCGGGTTCCTCTTCGTGCCGATGGCGCTCTCGGTCGTCTTTGCGATGATCGCGTCGTTTATTCTATCGCGCACGCTGGTGCCGACCATGGCGATGTACCTGCTGAAGCCGCATGCGGCCGGGCATGAACATGAAGACGATGAAGCCCATCCGTCGCGCAACCCGCTGGTGAGATTCCAGAGGTCGTTCGAACGGCGATTCGAGAAGGTGCGCGAAAGCTATTCGGGTTATCTCGAACTTGCGCTTGCGCATCGCATGCCGTTCATCATCGGCTTCATGGTTTGCGTGCTCCTGTCGTTCCTGCTGCTACCATTCCTCGGAGAGAACTTCTTTCCATCGGTCGATGCCGGCTCGATCACCATGCATGTCCGTGCGCCCGTCGGTACGCGCCTCGAGGAGACGTCGGCACTCTTTGACAGGATCGAGCAGCGCATCCATGAAATCATCCCGCCGGATGAACTCAATTCGATGGTCGACAATATCGGCTTGCCTGTCAGCGGCATCAACACGACCTATAATGCGACCGGCACCATCGGGCCACAGGACGGCGATATTCTCATCGGTCTGAAGGAGGGACACAGGCCGACGGATGAATTCGTCAAGACGATGCGCGAGAAGCTGCCGCATGAATTTCCGACGGCAACCTTTGCCTTCCTGCCATCGGATATCGTCAGTCAGATTCTCAATTTCGGTGCGCCCGCCCCGATCGACATTCAGGTGATCGGTCCTAACTTCGCCGCCGACCGGGATTATGCGACGACGATCCTGCGCGACGTGCGCAAGATATCCGGTGTCGCCGACGCGCGTATCCAGCAATCCTCGCAATATCCGGAACTTCGTTTCGACGCGGACCGCACACGGATCGGCGAACTTGGCCTTACCGAGCGCGACGTGACGAACGGCGTTGCGACGGCGCTGGCCGGCAGCGGACAGACCGCTCCGGTCTACTGGCTCAATCCGAAGAACGGCGTGTCCTATCAGGTTGTCGCGCAGACGCCCGAATATCTTCTGGATTCGCTCAGCAGTGTCCAGAACCTGCCCATCACGGGGTCTTCCTCGAACGGTACGCTGCAGGTTCTGGGCGGTCTTGGGACGCTGTCGCGCGATACCGCCAACGCCATCATCTCGCAGTACAACATCCAGACGATGGCCAATATCTACGCAACGACCCAGGGCAGGGATCTCGGCGCGATTGCTGACGACATCAACGATGTTCTGCAGGCGCATGCGAGCGAGCGGCCGAAGGGCATCACCGTTGCGCTGCGCGGACAATATCAGACGATGAATACCGCCTTTTCGGGCATGGGCTTCGGTCTGCTGGGTGCCATCGTGATGATTTATCTGCTGATCGTCGTCAATTTCCAGTCGTGGCTCGATCCGTTTGTGATCATTACGGCCTTGCCTGGCGCGCTTGCCGGCATCATCTGGATGTTGTTTGTCACCGACACTACATTGTCGGTGCCGGCATTGACGGGTGCGATCATGTGCATGGGCGTCGGAACGGCAAACTCAATTCTCGTGGTCAGTTTCGCGCGCGAGCGTCTGGTGGCGACGGGGGATGCCACCAAAGCAGCGCTCGAGGCCGGATTCACCCGTTTCCGCCCGGTGCTGATGACGGCTCTGGCGATGATCATCGGCATGGCGCCGATGGCGCTGGGCCTTGGTGAGGGTGGTGAGCAGAACGCGCCGCTCGGCCGCGCTGTGATCGGGGGACTCATCGTCGCGACCTTCGCCACGCTGATGTTCGTTCCCGTCGTGTTTTCTCTCGTCCACGGTCGCCATCAAACCGCGCCCTCGGCCAATCCAGGTGAAGCCTATGCATGAACCCGTGAAGCTCATTGTGCGGGATAACCGCGGGCTCAAGCGAGCCGGCCTGATCGGTATTGCCGTCGCCGTCGTCGTGGTCGGCGCGGGGATGACGACGCGGCTCTTCGCCAAGCAGGAATTGAAGAACTGGACGGCCGAGCAGGCGATGCCGACGGTCAGCGTTCTTCGCCCCTCCGTCGACGGAGCGCAGCGTCCGCTTTCCCTGCCGGCTTCGGTGGAAGCCTGGTCGCAGGCGCCGGTCTATGCGCGGACCAACGGCTATCTGAAGGCTTGGTATGCGGATATCGGAACGCCGGTGAAGGCGGGCCAGGTGCTGGCCGAAATCGATACACCCGATGTCGACCAGCAGGTCGCCGCGGCGACCGCCAATCTGGCGACGGCGCAGGCGCAGCTTCGGCTGGCGGAAACCACCGCGCAGCGCTGGGACAGGCTGGTGGCGCAGGATGCCGTCTCGAAGCAGGATGCCGAGACAAAGCGGAGCGACCTCGCGGTGCGGCGCGCAATGGCGAATGCCGCGCAGGCGGATGTGGATCGGCTCCGGACGCTGCAAAGCTTCCGGCGCATCATCGCGCCCTTCGATGGCGTGGTAACGAGCCGGGCGACGGATATCGGCGCCCTCATTGTTTCCGGCACGGCCGCCGCGCGCCCGCTTTTCACTGTGGCCGACACGAAGAAGATGCGTGTCTATGTGCATGTGCCGCAGAATTTCTCGGCGGACATCAAGCCTGGCATCACGGCGACGCTCATGCTGCCTGAATATCCGGGCCATACGTTCAACGCGACGTTGCTCAACACCTCGGAATCCGTGAACGATACGACGGGGTCGATGCTCGTCCAGCTCGTTGCCGACAATTCCGAGGGGCTGCTCAAGCCGGGATCCTATACGCAGGTTACCTTCTCGCTGCCGAATAGCGGATCGTCGGTTCTCGTTCCGGCGAGCGCGCTGATGTTCCGTCCGCAGGGCATGACCGTTGCGGTGGTCGATGGCGACGGCCGGGTGAAGCTCAGGGTAGTCAAGATCGCGCGCGACTTCGGCTCCAAAGTCGAGATCGCCACCGGCTTGTCCGCGAACGATCGCATCGTCGACAGCCCGCCCGACGCCCTGGCCGATGGCGACCAGGTTCATATTCTCGACACCGGCAGCCAGTCCTCTCATGCAAACAGCTAGAATTCTGTCGGTCGCCCTCGCTCTTGCGGTAGCAGGATGCGACATGGCGCCAGATTATGCGCCGCCCAAGATTGCAGTCCCTGCCGCATACAAGGAAGTGGGGCCGTGGTCGCCGGCGGCGCCCGCCGACGATGCGCATCGCGGGACATGGTGGAGCATATTTCCCGATCCGGTGCTCGACGGGCTCGAACAGCGCATCGAGAAGCAGAGCCCGCAGCTCGCCGCCGCCGTGGCGCGCTACGATCAGGCGCGCGGCCTTGCGGATCAGGCACGTTCGTCGCTTTTTCCCTCGCTCGATCTCGAAACGAGCGCGGAGCGCGATCGTCTCTCGGCAAACCGGCCGCTGCAGAACAAGGCGGCGGTCTATAATGACTATGTCGGCGGTCTTGCAGCAAGTTACGAGCTCGACCTATGGGGCCGGGTGCGCAATCTGGTGGCGCAAGGTAATGCCGACGAGCAGGCGAGTGCCGCCGATCTGGCGTCGGTGCGCCTGAGCCTGCAGGCGGAGCTCGCCGACGATTACCTTCGCCTGCGTGGCCTCGATGCCGAAATGGCGCTCCTGTCCGACACGGTCGACGCTTTCAACAAGGCGTTGAACCTGACGGTCACGCTTCATTCCGGCGGTGCGTCTTCGGGCATTGACGTCGGTCGCGCCGAGACACAGCTGGCATCGGCGAAGGCGCAACTCTCCGACGTCGGTGCGGACCGGGCGCTCCTCGAACATGCGATCGCGTCGCTGGTCGGTGAGCCTGCCTCGACCTTTTCGATTGCGCCGGCGGTGCAGAAGATCGCGACGCCCGTGGTTCCGGTGACGGCGCCGTCGGTTCTTCTGCAGCGTCGTCCCGATATTGCCGCTGCCGAGCGGCGCGTGGCGGCGGCGAATGCCGGTATCGGCGTTCAGCGGGCGGCCTTCTATCCCGATATCACGCTTGGCCTTTCCGGCGGATTTGAAACCATCGGTGGCGGTTTTCTAAGCGCGCCGAGCGCCTTTTGGGCATTGGGTCCGGCGGATGCCGTGCTGTCGATCTTCGACGGCGGAGAACGTACTGCCGCGCTCAAGGTGGCGCATGCGCAATTCGACGAGGCGGCCGCCAATTATCGCCAGACTGTGCTGGACAGTTTCCGCGAGGTCGAAGACGAGATGGCACTGGCGAACCGGCTGGCCGAAGAAGCCCGGCATCAGGACGATGCGGTTGCAGCCGCCTCGCGCACCAACAAGCTTGCCTTCGTTCAATACAAGGAAGGCGCGGCCGACTATCTGGGCGTCGTGACTGCGCAGACTGCTGAACTTCAGGCGGAGATGGCGGCGCTCAATGTGCAGACGCGCAGGCAGCAGGCAGCCATTGCCCTGGTCAGGGCTCTCGGTGGCGGCTGGGAGCAGAGCGGACCGAAGCTGGCCGATCGCTAGATCGCTTTGGGCACATAGGTATAGGCAGCCTTGATGTTCGCCACAGTCCAGTCGCCGGCTTTCACCGGTGGGTGGCGCGGCGGGTTCGCAGCGTCCTGACAGGTTGGCAGGCATTCGATCGTCGCGTGATAGTTGGCGCCGTAGAAGAAGGCGAGGCTGTAGCGTTTTCTCCCGGACAGGTTGATGACGCGGTGGACCGTCGAGCGGAAACGGTCGTTGGTCCAGCGCTGCATGCAGTCGCCGATATTGACGACGAAGGCGCCGGGAATGGGCGGAGCGGCAATCCACTCGCCCTTGCGGTTCTGCACCTGAAGGCCGTGCTCGCTCTGCGCGAGAATGGTGAAGCATTCGTAATCGGTATGCGCGCCTATGCCGATCTGGTTCGGATCGACGGTGCCGGCCTGCGGTGGGTAATAAAGCACGCGGAGCTGACCCATCGGCTTTTCGATCTTCGGCTCGAACCAGTTCTCCTCGAGTCCGAGCGCCAGCGCGAAGCCGCCGAAGAGGCGCCGGCCGAGCGAAATCATTTCGCTGTAATAGCTGTTCGCTATGTCCTTGAAGTCGGCCGGATGCTCCGGCCAGACGTTGGGCCCGTACATCGGATTGCCGGCGAGATAATCGGGGTCGGTTTGCGGCAATTCGAGCGACAACTCGAAGCCTTCCTGCAGATCGTGCGAACTCGCGTTATGCGCGTCGGCGTGGAGACCGCCGACCGGTACGTAGCCGCGATGGCGGTCCGCCTTGTGGATGTCGACCTTGAGTTTCTCTTCCGTCGGCATTGCGAAGAAGCGGTCGGCGACGCCATAGACCGCGTCGAGCAACGCCTGCGGCACACCGTGATTGGCGACATAGAAGAAGCCGACATGTTCGCAAGCCTCGCCGATCTTGCGCGCCACGGCTTCGCGCCTGGTGCGGTCCGGATGGGTCAGGTCCGCGATGTCGATCAACGGAATGGAATCGAAGTCGAGTTCCTTCGCTGAGAGATCGCTGCGGTCGAGCGAAGCTGTTCGTGCCTGAAGGACGGTCATATCGCGCGGTCCGGATAGCGCCCGTCCAGACGCGCGGCGAGGTAGCGCTGGATCAGCCAGACGGGTTCTTCGAGATGGCTCAACCGGCCGCGCACTACATGGGCGGATTTCAATCCTTTCTGCACGGCCTGGTTCACCTGCATGTCCTGGGCGTGAAAATCCGAAAGCATTTTCGTTTCCGCCTCGATCACCGCGTCGAATGAAGGATCGGCGTGCGCTTCTTTCGAGATCAGCGTCATGGTGGAGAGCTTGCAGCGGCTGGCTGAAACGGGTTCGAGCCGATACCAGAGCACGCGATCGCGCATGGTGAGGAACATGAAGCAGGGATAGCCGAGATAAAGGCCCCATTCCGTCTGACGGTCGATGGGCAGGCCGTCGATGGGCTTGAAACCGCTCCATGGCTTCGTCCCCGCCGCGATCTCGCGCAGCTCCTCGGCAAGCTCCGGACGGAAGGGCAGGTGGCAGCGGATGAAATGCGGATGTTCGGGGTCGGTCCAGGTGGTGCGCGCGGGCATGGTCACCTGCAGCGTGTCGTGATGGATGCCCATGTGGTGATAGGATTCCATCCAGTTCTCGATCATCACCTTCCAGTTGAAGTCGCACTCCCATTGAAGCTCGATGACGACCTCCATCTCGTCCGTGTTCCACGGTGCGATGGCTTCGCCGAAATCGGCATATTGTTCGGCGAGCGGCGGGGCCTTGCCGTCGAGATTGACGAAAAGGAAGCCGTGCCAGATTTCCGAGCGGATGGTGGGGAGCGACCAGTCGCCCTTGACGAAACCCTCGGCGCGCTCCATCTCCGGCGCGCTTACGAGTTGACCGGAAAGGTCGAAGGCCCAGACGTGGTAAGGGCAGGTGAGGCGCCGCGTCGTGCCCTCGCGAGGCTTGCCGAAGCATTCATGCAGAATGTCGGTGCCGCGATGCGGGCAGATGCGCGACAGCACGCGGACGGCACCTGCCTCGTCGCGGACCGCGACCAGCGGCTCGTCGAGAAGGTCGACGGCGATGTAACTGCCGGGTGTCTTCAGTTGCGAAGCGTGGGCGATGCAGAGCCAACCGGAGGAGAGCACGGCATCGGCCTCCTGGCGGAAATAATCCTCGCTTGTATAGGCGGCCTTCGGCAGTGTGACCGCTCGCGCGAGCGGCTGGCGCGCTGCCTCCGCGATCTCGCGCCGGATTCCGTCGATGTCCTGCGGCTGGCGCATCGCGCCGGCTTTCATGGGGCTGGAGAAGACGGCACTCATCTACTGATCTCCGAAGCGGGAGGGCTCTTCTCAGTGAAGCATGCCGCAGGCATATATCGAGATAAATAATGAATTTCTGTGAGTTACATCCGGAATTTTAGATGTGAAAATATCGGCCTTCAAACCGGGGCGTTGCCTGTCTTGCGCATCGCCGCAGCCTGTTGCCTCAGCAACCGCACGAAACTCGTAATCAGAGGGCGCTTCTCGTCGCTCCGGCGATAGGCGGCGAAATGAGTGGAAAGGAACTGGTAGGTCGAGGGCTTCAGCTCCCGCATCTGCTTCTGTTTCACCCAATCGTCGGCGATATGGCGCGGCAGGAAGCCAATGAAACGGCCCGACAGGATCATCATCACCTGCGCCTCCATCTGTACCACCTGACCGCTCGCGCGAGGATGATTGGCGCGGTAGAGGTCGTCGAACTGGCGATAGCCGCGCACGGAAAAGAGCGCATCCTCGATATGGGCCGGAGTGATCTTGCCCGCCGGCATATCGAAAAGGGCGTGGCCGCGGCCGCAAAAGAGCCCATGCGGCTCCTGATGGAGCGAGACATAGGTGACGCCCGGCGCCTTCTGCGAGAAGGGGCCGATGGCGATATCGCGCCGCCCGTCGGCGACGGCCTGCTCAAGGAGGTGCGGCGTGCCGAGTTCGAGATCGATGAAGACGCTGTCCGAATTCTCGAGATAACGGCCGATAATGGCCGGCAGGCTGAAGACGGGATTGGTCACGACACCGTCGACGATGCCGATCCGGAGCCGGCCGGCGAGTTGTCCCGTATGCTGGCCGACCCGTTCCTCGAAGGTGTGAATGTCCGAGAAGAGCTTCTGGGCGGCCGTATAGGTCGCCTCGCCGAAGGGCGTCATCTGAAAGCCGCGACGTCCGCGCACACAAAGAGAGCCGCCAAGCTTGCGCTCGAGAGCCGCCAGATGTGTGCTGAGCGTAGGCTGGGAAAGGTTGAGGGCGATCTGGGCGTCCGCGAAGCTGCCCGCATCGACCAGCGTCACGAAGACCCGGAGCAGGCGGAGATCGATATTGTCGAGCCTGCGCATGGGCGGTTCTCCATTTACGGTCGGCCTGGTTCTTACATTGGCATTTTCAAATCTATTATTCGAATAATCGATATTTCCATCAATGTAAATTTCGGGGAACCTCATGGGGCAGACTGGCGTCAACTGGCCAAAGAAGGGGCAAATCCATGTCTTTCAAGCGTATCCTCGCGGCGGGCTTCGGGCTGGCGGTGGCCATGTCCGTGAGCGCTGCCCATGCCGACGATAAAATCAGGATTCTCTGTCCGACCTGGAGCGGCTATGCGCCGGTCTTCGTTGCCAACGACCTCGGCTATTTCAAGGCGCTCGGCATCGATGTCGATATCAAGTTCGAAGACGAGCGGCCGAACGTCATGGCGGCCATGGCGCGCGGCGATATCGAGATGGACATGCGCACGGTCGGTGAATATCAGGGCAAGCCGCGCGACGCGGATACGCCGGGCATCATCATCGGCACGATCGACGAGTCGCTGGGCGGTGATGGCGTCGTCGCCGACGGATCGATCAAGTCTGTGGAGGATCTCAAAGGCAAGACGGTCGCTTCCGAACCCAATATTCCGGCGCGCCTCCTCCTGCAGCTCGCGCTGAAGAAAAAGGGAATGACGCTCAACGATCTCAACGTGAAGCAGATTGCGACGGCCGATACGGTCGCCGTCTTCGCGGACAGTTCGATCGCGGCGGTCGCGACCTATCAGCCCTTCCTGTCGCAGGCGCTGGACAAGATCAAGATGCGCAGCCCGAAAGTGCTCGTGTCATCGAGCGACTATCCGGGCATCATCGTCGATGTCATCATCGTGCGACAGGACGATCTGAAGGCCAATCCCGAGAAATACCGGAAGTTCCTGATCGGCATCTTCAAGGCGATCGAATACTTCAAGACCGACAAGACGGACTTCATCAAACTCGCGGCGCCTCATTTCAACCTGAAACCACAGGAATTCGCGGACTCGATCGAAGGCAGTCTCGTCTATACGTCCTACAAGGACACGGCCGAATATTTCGGCACGCCTGCAAAACCCGGTTCGCTCTACGGCATTTTCGGTACTGTGATGCAGCTCAATCTCGAGAATGGCGCCGCCGATCACAAGCTCGTGCCGGCAAAGCAGATCGACAGCTCCATCATGGCGAAGATCAGCGCGAGCGATCTGAAATGAGCGAACGCCCCTCCCAGGGACTTTCCTTTCGCGGAGCGCTGCCGCGCGGCCGGCGATTGATGATCGCCGTCCTCGCGAGCGTTGCAGTGCTGGCTCTCTGGGAGGTGGCGACGCGGTTCGGCTGGATGAATGCACTCTTCTTTCCGCCACCGAGTACGACCTTCGCGACGCTCGTCGACATGATAGAGGAGAAGAACCTCCTCTATCATGCGATGGTTTCGACGGGGCGCGTCTGGCTGGCCTTCGGGCTGTCCGTCGTCATGGCCATACCACTCGGCATGGCCATGAGCAGCTTTCCGGCGGTGGGGGCGGCGCTCGAACCGATCGTCGATTTCATCCGCTACCTGCCGGTGCCGGCGCTCGTGCCGCTCAGCATCATCTGGTTCGGCGTCGGCGAGGAGACCAAGATCTTCCTGCTCTGGCTCGGTACCTTCTTCCAGCTTCTGCTGCTCGTCGCGGACGATATGCGCCGCGTACCGCAGGAATATATCGAAATCGCCTATACGGTCGGCGCGCGCCCGACGCAGATGCTCTCCGATGTCGCCTTCCGAGCCATGCTGCCGAGCCTCTTCGACAATCTGCGCGTTACGCTCGGCTGGTGCTGGACCTATCTCATCATCGCCGAGATCGTCGCCGCCGATAGCGGCCTTGGCTTCGTCATATGGGCAGCGCGGCGCTACATGAACACGTCGGAAGTGATGGCGGGCGTCGTCGCGATCGGTCTTATCGGTCTTTTCACCGATCAGGCGCTTCGCGTTCTTCACAAATTCATGTTCCGATATCTCTAAGCCATCAGTCATAAGCAGCGCCCCGTGCCCGCACCTTATCTCGTCTTCAAATCCGTCTCGAAAAACTTCGGCGCGCTCGAAGTGGTCTCGCCGAGCTTCGACCTCGAGGTGAAGCGCCGAGAATTCGTCGTTTTCCTCGGTCCGTCCGGCTCGGGCAAGACGACGCTGATGCGCATGGTGGGCGGTCTCGAGACGCCGACGAAAGGGCAGATCACGATCGACGGTCAACCGGTGGAGGGGCCGGATCGCAGCCGCGGCATGGTCTTCCAGTCCTATTCGTCCTTTCCCTGGCTCACCGTCGCGCAGAACGTCGCCTTCGGCATGAAGTACAGGCTGGACATATCGCCGAAGAAAAAGAAGGAGAGGCTGGCGCATTATCTCGCTCTCGTCGGCCTGACGGATTTCGCGAATGTCTATCCGAACAAGGTCTCGGGCGGCATGCGCCAGCGCATCGCCATCGCTCGTACGCTGGCGGCCGGCTCGGAAATTCTGCTGATGGACGAGCCCTTTGGTGCACTCGATGCACAGCGCCGCGAGGATCTGCAACTGCAGCTCCGGCTCATTCAGCAGCAGGATGCGAAGACGGTGATCTTCGTCACGCATGACGTCGACGAGGCGGTGTTTCTTGCCGACCGCATCATCGTCTTCTCGAAGCGCCCCGCGCGGATGCTCGAGGAGATCGACGTCACCGCGCTTCTGGGAACGGAAAGGACGCTCGCCCTCCGCGACAGCGAAGCCTTCTTTCACCTGCGGACGAAGATTTTGCGTCTTGTGCGGGCGAGCGCGGGAGCGGACGAATGAACGATCTGCTTGGCCTCAAGGGCAAAAAGGTGCTCGTCACCGGCGCGAGCCGCGGCATCGGCTATGGCATCGCGGCGGGCTTCGTTGAGGCTGGCGCGGAGCTTTCGATTCTCGCCGACGATACGGGCGTGCATGACGCCGCGAAGCGGCTCGGAGATGCGGCGGTCAGATCCTTTCAGTGCGATGTGCGCGATCGCGCCGCCGTTGCCGCAATCTTCTCCGATTTCGGTCCGCTCGACGTCCTGGTCAACAATGCCGGTCTCGAACTCATCACGCCGCTCGACGATCCGTCACCGGCCGTCGACGAAGTCTTCGAGCGTATCCTTGCGATCAACGTGACGGGAACATGGAACGTGACGCGCGCGGCCCTGCCGCTGATGGGGGAGGGTGGGCGCATCGTCAACACGGCGTCCGTCTGGGGCAAATCGGCGGTCGGCGAGTTCGCCGCCTATATCGCGTCGAAACATGCCGTCATCGGTCTCACGCGAACCTTCGCCCGCGAGCTGGGACCGCGCGGCATCAACGTCAATGCGGTCTGCCCCGGCTGGGTCAGAACCGAAGCTTCGCTGCGATCACTAAAGGCGATGTCGTCGCGTGCCGAACAGACCGAGGATGCATTGCTCGGCGACATTCTCGCCGGTCAGGCGCTGCCGGGGTTGATGAACCCCGATGACGTAGCAGGCCTTTATGTGTTTCTGGCAAGCAAACTTGCCGCCAACATTACCGGACAGGCGATCGGGGTCGATCGCGGAGAGTTTCTCGGATGAGTGAATTGAGCGGAAAGACGGCGCTGGTGACGGGCGCCGCGAGCGGTATCGGCAGGGCAGCAGCGCTCGCGCTGGCGGAGGCCGGTGTGCGGCTCGTGCTCTTCGATCGTGCGCCTGAAATGCAGACGCTGAAGGGCTTTGCTTCGTCCCATCTCGCTTTCAGCGTCGATGTCGGCGATGAAGCGGCGGTCATCGCGGCCGTCTCGGCGGCCGATGCCCAAAGCGGCGGCATCGACATCCTCGTGAGCGCGGCCGGCATCTTCCGCGAGGCGCCGCTCGTCGAAACGACGCTTGCCATGTTCAACGAAGTCATCGGTGTCAACCTCACCGGGAGTTTCCTCGTCGGCCGCGAAGTTGCCCGCGTCATGGTGGCGCGCGGACGCGGGGGACGCATCATTACGGTCAGCTCCGAGCTCGCGTCGCTCGGCCGCGCGGGCCATACGGCCTATTGCGCGAGCAAGGGGGCAATCGAGGCGATGACGCGCACATGGGCGCGTGAGCTCGGGCCCGAGATTCTCGTCAATGCAGTGGCGCCCGGGCCGACCGACACGCCGCTGCTCGATTTCGAAAACCTGCCAGCCCATTGGCGGCAGGCCGAATTGTCCAATCCGCTCGGCCGCATCGGCCGGCCGGAAGAAATCGCGGCCGCGATCCGCTTTCTCGCAGGCCCCGGCGCTTCCTTCATGACCGGCCAGGTGGTCGGCGTGAATGGCGGCGCATCTATGTAACGAAAAGGAGTGATGCGAATGAGCGACCGCTTGCTGATGAACGAGATGAGCTGGACGACCTACAAGGAGCGGATCGACAAGGGGGCGTTGATCATCCTGCCGGTCGGCGCCACGGAACAGCATGGGCCGCATCTGCCGATGGGCACCGATGCGATGCTGTCGACGGCCGTTGCGCTCGACGTTGCGAAGAAAATCGATGCCATCGTCGCGCCTGTCGTCGCCTTCGGTTACAAGTCGCAGCCGAAAATGGGCGGCGGCAATCATTTCTGCGGCACGACCAGTCTCGACGCCGACACGCTGGCCCATGTCCTGCGCGACGTCATCAAGGAATTCGCGCGCCACGGCGTGCGGAAGATGGCGCTCATCAACGGGCATTACGAGAACATGATGTTCACCATCGAGGGCATCGATCTCGCGCTGCGTGAACTGCGTTATGACGGCATCAAGGATTTCGAGGTGCTGCGTCTCGAATATTGGGATTTCACGACGCAGGAGACGCTCGACAAGGTCTTCCCGGAAGGCTTCCCGGGCTATGCGCTCGAACATGCCGCCGTGATGGAGACATCGCTGATGCTTCATCATTTCCCGCATCTCGTCGACGAGAGCGCTATTCCGACCGACGACATGGCGCATTTCCCGGCCTACGACATGTATCCGACGCGTACGGGATGGGTGCCCTGTTCCGGCGTGCTTTCGCCCGCAAAGGGTGCGGATGCGGCCAAGGGCGTGTTGCTGGCCGGCGACTACGCCAAAGGCGTTACCGAGGCGATCCTCAAGGAATTCCCGAACGTAAAGGTGAAGGGATGAACGCCGTCGCAGAAGAAACAAGGCACCGCGTGCCGCCGCGCAGTGGCAAGGCGGTCCGCCTGAAGGCGGGGCAGTCGATCCGCATCATTAATACGCATGGCCATCAGGTCGTCGATACCTGGGCCTTCAATGCGCATGATCTTACCGAGTTCCTGTCGATGGAGCACATGCGTGCCGCCATCGACCGGGTCATTCCAAAGCCCGGCGACAAGCTCGTCACCAACCACCGGCGTCCGATCCTGACGCTTGTCGAGGACACATCACCCGGCGTCCACGACACGTTGATCGCAGCCTGCGACATCTATCGGTATCAGGGTCTCGGTGTCGAAACCTATCACGACAATTGCCAGGACAATCTGAAGGCCGGCCTTGCCGAGCTCGGACTGACGCCGCCCGAGACGCCGTCGCCATTCAATCTCTGGATGAACATTCCCTTTGCCAATGGCGAGATCGGCTGGGAGAAGCCGGTTTCGAAGCCCGGCGATTATGTTGTTCTGAAGGCCGAAATGGACTGCATCGTCGCGATGTCGGCCTGCCCACAGGACATCATCTGCATCAATGACGGAGCGCCGACAGAGGCGCATTACGAGGTTTTCTGATGAGTTCTCCTTCGATCCCCTGGGGCGTCGATTCCGAAACGGGCGTGCTGCGTCACGTCCTTCTCGGCGCCCCGGATTTCTTTGAATGGCGGCCCGTGAGTGCGGTGGCGCGGCAGACGCTGGCGCTGGATCTCAAATTCGACGTGCAGACCGCGATCTCCCAGCATCGCGAGATGGTCGATGCCTATGAGAGCGCCGGCGTCACCTGTCATTGGCTCGAGGCGAAGCCGGAACTCAAATACAGCGTCTTCGCACGCGACTCGAGTTTTATGACGCCGTTCGGCGCCGTCGTGACGATGATGCAGACGAAGTTTCGCCGGGGCGATTATTCGCTGGTGCTGAAATTCTATCAGGATCACGGCATTCCGATCTGGAACATGGTGACCGCGGGCCATTTCGAAGGCGGCGATTTCATGGTCGTCGAACCCGGTTTCGTGCTGTGCGGTTATGGCGGCGAGCGTTCGGAAAAGGAAGGCGCCGAGCAGGTCGTCTCATGGTTCCGCGCCGAGGGCTGGGAAGCGCATGCCGTGCCGTTTCCTCCCTATTTCGTCCATCTCGACGTTTCGGTCGGCTTCATCGCGCCGAAGCTCGTCGCGGTCTGCGAGGACGCTCACCAGCCCTGGTTCATCGAGTTGCTGCGCGGGCGCGGATACGAAATTCTTCCGGTCTCCTACAAGGACGCCATGAAGCTCGGCTGCAATCTGGTCAGCCTCGGCGACGATCGCGTTCTTTCGACGGCGGAGAATGTCGATCTCAACGCGCGCATGAGGGCGCATGGGATCGAGGTCTTCGCACCCGATCTTTCGATGTACACGCTGGGCGGAGGCGGCCCACACTGCCTCTGTCAGTCCTTGAAGCGGGATCCGCTATGAACGAGACCAGTCCTTCCGTCACCAACCTCTCGGTCAATGGCGGCCGGTTGTGGCAGAGCCTGATGGAAATCGGAGAGATCGGCGCGACGCCCAAGGGCGGTGTCTGCCGGCTCGCACTGTCGGACGAGGACCGGCAGGGTCGCGATCTTTTCATCCGCTGGTGCGAGGAGGTGGGTTGCACGATCCGCATCGACCGGATGGGCAATATCTTCGCGCGCCGCGCCGGCCTCGACAATTCTCTGCCGCCGATCATGACCGGCAGCCATCTCGACACAGTGCCGACGGGCGGAAAGTTCGACGGCATTCTGGGTGTCATGGCCGGGCTTGAAGTGCTGCGGACGCTGCACGATCTCGACTATGTGACGCGAGCGCCGGTGGAAGTCGCCGTGTGGACCAACGAGGAAGGTTCGCGCTTCTCGCCTGCCATGGTTTCGTCGGGGGTCTTCGCGGGCGCGATCCCGATGGAGACGGCCAAGGCGCGGACCGACAAGGATGGAAAGACGCTCGGCGAGGAGCTGAAGCGCATCGGCTATGAAGGCGAGGATGAAGTGGGCGGGCGCCCGGTCTCGGCCTTCTTCGAGCTTCACATCGAGCAGGGTCCCGTTCTCGAGGCGGAGAAGAAGACGATCGGCGTGGTGACCGGCGTGCAGGCGTTTCGCTGGTATGAATTGAAACTCGTCGGCCAGGATGCGCATGCCGGCACGACGCCGATGGAAGCGCGGCGCGATGCGCTGCTCGGCGCCGCCGATATCATTCGCGAGGTTGATCGTATTGCACGCGATGCCGGGCCACTCGGTCGGGGGACGGTCGGGTTCCTGACCGCGGCGCCCAATGGCCGCAACGTCATCACCGGCGAGGTCTTTATGTGCGTCGACCTTCGCCATCCGGACGATGCCGTTCTCGTCGAGATGGGAAAGACCTTGGCGAACGCAGCGGCCAAGATCGCCGCCGACCACCGCCTTGCGCTCGACTTCAGGGAGATCGTTCATACGCCGGCGGTCGAGTTCGATGTGGTGTGCATCGGGATGGTCCGCGCAGCGGCGGAGAAGCGCGGGCTCCCGCATCGCGACATCATTTCCGGGGCCGGCCACGACGCCGTCTATATGGCGCGCGTCGCACCGACCTCGATGATCTTCGTTCCCTGCAAGGACGGGCTCAGTCACAACGAGGCGGAGTGGGCGACGCCGGAAGATTGCGCCGCCGGTTGCGCCGTTCTCCTCGACGCGCTGCTCTCCTTCGACGCGACCCTTGCGGCCGCGCCGAAGGCATAGCTCACGTCAGAGCAGCATATCCGCAAGGATGCGGCGATGATGCGCCGCATCGCCGAACTGGGCTTCGCACCAGATGCCGCGGCGGCGATAGAGCTGCGCGTCGCAATCATAGGTGAAGCCGAAACCGCCGTGAAACTGGATCGCGCGGTCGGAGGCGAAGGCGAGCGCGTCGCTCGACTGCGCCTTGGCCATGCGAACCGCGATCTCGCCATCCTCCCCTTCGCCGATCGCCGTCGCGGCGAAATAGAGGTGGGAGCGTGCCGCTTCCATGGCGAGAAGGGCATCGACCGTCGGGTGTTTCAGCGCCTGATAGGAGCCGATATATTTCTCGAACTGCTTGCGCGACTTCAGATATTCGACCGTGACGTCGATGACGCCGCTTGCGCCGCCGCAAGCCTCGGCGGAAAGGAGGAGGCACGCCGCCTGCTCCAGATGCGCGAGCGTAGCACCGGCCTTCGCCGGATCGAGAAGAGCGGCGGCTGGGACAGTGACACCGTCGAGCTTCAGCCGATAAGAACGCCGCGTCTCGTCGATGACGATCTCACGTTCTATCTTCGCGGCGCCGAGTGCTGTCTTGTCGAGAAGCACGAGAGCGGGTCTGCCGTCCAGTGAGGCCGAAACGACGGCGAGATCGGCGGAAGCCGCATCCGTCACAAAAGTCTTGATGCCGGAAAGGGCAAGCTTGTTGCCCTGCCGCGCGGCCTTGCAGGTCAGGTTCGCAAGGTTCCAGTCGCCATGCGGCTCCGTCAGCGCGAGGGCACCGATGGCGCCTCCGCAAATCTTTGGTAGCCACTCATTCTTTTGAGCCTGCGTGCCGCCCTTGAGAAGGGCCTGTGCAACCAGCGTCGTCGAGACGAGCGGCGCGCCGGCGAGGGCGCGGCCCATCGGCTCGACGATCGTCACGACCTCGGCAAGGCCGAGGCCGCTGCCGCCGAATTCCTCCGGCACGGCAACGCCGAGCCAGCCGAGCGCGGCCATTTCGTCCCACACGCCTTTATCGAAATCCTCGGGCGCCGCGATACGGGCACGGATGCGATCGGCGGGGAACTTGTCGAGGCAGAAACTGGTCGCGACTTCGAGCAGCTGCTCCTGCTCATCGCTGAACTGGATGGTCGGTCGTTTGTTTGTGTCCAACATGGTTTCACGCCTCACTTAGCTTTTCGGCAGGCCGAGAACGCGCTCGCCAATGATGTTGTGCTGAATTTCGGATGTGCCGCCGCCGATGGTCGCGGAGAAGGCGTTGAAGTAGGAGCGCTGCCAGAGGCCGCGGTCGTAGGCGAGATCGTCGCCGACGTAATAGGCGGCGTTCGCGCCCTGCAGCGAGAGCGCGAACTGGTTCAGGCGACGCTGATATTCGCTGCCGACAAGCTTTGCCGACATCGGGATCGAGAAGGGCCGCTCCGAGGTCAGCGCCTTTATCTTCGCGCGGGCCGAGTTCAGCGATTGCGCGCGTTCTTCCATGATGAACTGGACCAGCCTGTCGCGGATCTGCGGATCCTCGATGGCCGGCCGCCCGTTGCGCTGCGCGGTACGGGCCAGCGCCACGACTTCGGCGACTTCCTTACTCATCATCGAATGGCCGCCGGCCTGCCCGCCGACCGCGCCGCGCTCGAAGGCGAGCGTCGCCATCGCGACCTGCCAGCCGCCGCCTTCCTTGCCGATGAGGCAGGTGTCGGAAATGCGGGCGTCGGTGAAAAAGGTCTGGTTAAAGCCGTATTCGCCGGTGAGCTTCCTGATCGGCACGACCTCGATCCCCGGAATGCGCATCGGGATCAGGAAGAAACTCAGGCCTTCATATTTGTTGTTGGTATTGGCGTTCGAGCGCGCAAGCAGGATCATGTATTTCGCGTGCTTGCCGAGGCTCGTCCAGATCTTGCTGCCGTTGAGCACGAACTCGTTGCCGTCGCGCGTTGCCTTCAGCTGCGCATTGCCGAGGTCGGAGCCGTGGTCGGGCTCGGAGAAGCCCTGGCACCAGATGTCGTCGGCGCTCAGGATGCCCGGGATATAGGCTTTCTTCTGCTCTTCTGTGCCCATGTTGAGGATCAGCGGGCCGGCCCAGTTGAGGCCGATCGTGTTCGTCATGAAGGGCACCTTCTGGCGCACCATCTCGCGCGTCACGATGTCCTGCAGCGCCTGCGGCTTGCCGCCGCCGCCATATTCCTTCGGCCAGGCCATGCCGAGATAGCCGGCCTCATAGACTTTCCGCTGCCAGTCGCGCAGGAAATAGAACTGATCGTCAGTGCCGACCTCCATGAAGGATTGCGGCAGCAGAAATCCCGGATCGGTGGGCTTGTTCTCGTCGAACCAGGCCCGGACTTCCGTGCGGAATTCGTCGAGCTCCTGTTTACTCAGGCTCATTCGTCGTCCCTCTCTTTCAAATTCCGAGCTGACGGGCGGCGAGATCGCGCATGATCTCCTCCGAACCGCCGCCGATTGCATTGACGCGCACCTCGCGGTAGATGCGTTCCACCCGGCAGCCCCGCATATAGCTCGCGCCGCCCATGATCTGCATGGCCTCGCGGGCGCAGAGTTCCATCGTCAGCGTCGCCTGGACCTTCAGCAGCGAAAGGTCCGCGACGGGTGTTTCGCCCGCCTTCACGCGGACCACGCATTGCTCCAGATAGGCCTGCGTGGCGGCGATGTGGCGCGCCATTTCCGCGAATTTGTGCCGGATCACCTGATGGTCGCCGAGCCGCTTTCCGAATGTTTCGCGGCTGCGGGCCCAGGCGAGCGCATCTTCGAAGCAGACGCGGGCATGCGCGACTGCGCTTGCGGCAAGGCCGATACGCTCATTGTTGAAGTTGAGCATGATGCCGATGAAGCCGTTGTTTTCCTCGCCGATCCGGTTCTCGACCGGCACGCGCACATCGTCGAAATAAAGCGCCGCCGTATCGGAGGACCACCAGCCCTGTTTCTTCAGGGGCGTGCGCGTGAAGCCCGGCATATCGCGTTCGAGGAGAAGCAGCGAAATGCCCTTGGCGCCCGGACCGCCGGTCCGCACCGCGACCGTGTAGTAGTCGGCGCGCATGCCGCCGGTGATGAAAATCTTCGAACCGTTGACGATGTAGTGGTCGCCGTCGCGCACGGCGCGGGTCTTGAGATTGGCTACGTCCGATCCGCCGGATGGTTCCGTGATGCCGAGCGCGTGGATTTTCTCGCCGGCGAGAACCTGCGGTGCGACCCGGCGCTTCATCGCCTCCGATCCGATGGCGAGCACTGGCGGCAAGCCGATGCCATGCACCATCAGGCTCGCATTGATGCCGCCCGCACCAAGCCGGGCAAGCTCCTCGGCGGTGACGATCGAATACATCGGATCGTTGACCGGCGTGCCGCCATATTCTTCCGGGAAACCGAGGCCGATCAGGCCGATTTCGGCGGCCTTCCTGTAAAGTTCGCGCGGAAACTCACCAGCTTCTTCCCATTCGTCGACATGCGGCATCATCTCCGTCTCGACGAACTTCCGGAGCGTCGCGCGCCAGGCCCGATGGTCGTCGGTATAGAGCGGGCCCATATAGCGATGGTCGAAATCGACGGGGCTCTGACCGTCGGAGAATTTTGCCGACATTCCGTTTTTCTCCGCGTCAGAGTGCGACGGCGCGCTGGAAAGCGGGCCGCGCGCTCAGTCGTTGGTAATAGGCTTCCGTATTCGGCTTGAAGCCGGGACGAAGACCGAGCGTCTCGGCGAGATAGAGCGCATAGCCGATGCAGATGTCGGCAATCGTGAAACGTCCGGCGCAGAGGAATTCGCGCTCGCCCGTTGCCCGCTCGACGCTCTTCAGCCGCGAGAAGAACCATTGCGTATAGTCGTCGACGGCCTGCTTCAGTCTGCGCTCTTCGGGTTCGAGCTGCGTGTAGCGCAGCACGATCGTTTGAGGGAAGGTCAGCGTTGCGTCGCTGCGGTGCAGCCAGTTGAGGTAGAGGCCGTAGTCCTTGTCCTTCGGCGTCAAGCCGAGATCGGAAGGGCCGTGGCAATCGACGAGATACTGGCAGATCGCCGCCGATTCCGTCATCGTCAAGTCGCCTTCGGTCATCGTGGGCACCGTGCCGAGCGGGTTGATGTCGAGATAGCCCTCGTGGAGAACGCGCGGCGGAAATTTCATCGACACGAGCTCATAGGGAATGCCCATTTCCTCGAGCGTCCAGAGTGGCCTGACCGAGCGTGCCGTCTTGCAATGATAAAGCTTTATCGTCATCTCAGGCTCCGCTCGCCGCTTTTTCGATTTCGATAATGAGTGTGTTCGCTGGCACCTGATCGCCTTCGGCGACGTTCACCGCGGTTACCTTGCCGTTCACCGTCGCGTTGATCTCGTGTTCCATCTTCATGGCCTCGAGAACGACGAGCGGTTGCCCCTCGTTGACGACATGACCGACGGCGACGTGAAGACGAAGGATCTTGCCATGCATGGGCGCGAGAACGCTGCCGCTCGAGGCGGCCTCGTCGGCGCCGGCAGCTTTCAGCAGAAGATTATCGAAGAGAAAGTTCCGGCCGTCGACCGCCAGATGCAGCCTGCCATTGTCGGCGGCGAAGAAGCGGACCGTCTTCTGCACATTGTCGATCAGCACCCGCGCCACGCCTTGTTGGTCGTTCAACATCTCGATCGTGTGGGTGTCGATTTTCCCTTCGACGCGATAGGTCTCGCGGCCCAATGCGCTGACGCGGAAGTCGGCTGGCGTCTCTTCATCCAGCATGTAGGAGAAACGGCTCACGAGGTGGCCGGCGCTCGCCCAGTCGCGAAGCTGCGGCGTCAAGGCGACGGCCCCGGCGGCGAGGCGATCCCGGGCGGAGCGGAACTGAAGCACGGCCGCGATCGCGGCTTGCGCGCGGGAGGGCCGAACCTTCTTCGGCGCGGCCTCATCGAAGTTCTCAGGCAGAAAAGTCGTCGTCGCTTCGCCGGCGGCGAAGCGGGGATGCGCGAGGATGGCGACGAGGAAATCCTTGTTGGTAACGGGGCCGAAAATGGCGGTCTCTTCCAGCGCGCGGATGAGGCGGCGGCGCGCCTCGTCACGGTCATGGCCCCAGGCGATCACCTTGGCGATCATCGGGTCGTAGAAAGGCGAAATCTCCTGACCTTCACGAAGTCCGTGGTCGATGCGAATGCCATCGCCCGTTGCGGGTTGCCAGACATCGACGCGTCCGCTCGCGGGCAGGAAATTGTTGGAAGGATCTTCCGCATAGAGGCGCACTTCGATGGCGTGGCCGGTCAGCGTTACATCTTTTTGACCGAGGGGCAGGGGTTCGCCGCGGGCAACGCGGAGCTGGAGCGCGACGAGATCGAGCCCGGTGATGAGCTCCGTCACAGGATGCTCGACCTGAAGCCGGGTGTTCATTTCGAGAAAATAGAAAGCGCCCCTGCTGTCGAGCAGGAATTCGACCGTGCCAGCGCCTTCGTAGCCGATGCTGCGCGCCGCTTCGACGGCGGCGGCACCCATGCGTTCGCGCAGCTCCGGCGTCATCACCGGGCAGGGCGCTTCCTCGACCACTTTCTGATGCCGGCGCTGCACGGAGCAGTCGCGCTCCCCCAGATGGATGACGTTGCCATGCGCATCGCCGAAGACCTGTATCTCGACATGACGCGGCTGCTGAACGGCCTTTTCGAGAATGAGTTCGTCCGATCCGAAAGCATTGAGCGCCTCGGAGCGCGCGGAAGCGAGGGCCGCGACGAGTTGATCCTTCTTCTCGACGAGGCGCATGCCGCGTCCTCCGCCGCCGGCGGCCGCCTTCACCATGACGGGGAACTCGATCTTGTCCGCCGCCGCGACGAACGCCGCATCCGCCTGATCCTTGCCCTCATAGCCGGGAACGCAGGGGACGCCCGCTTCGATCATGCGGCGCTTGGCCTCGGCCTTGTTGCCCATCAGGTGGATGGCATCCGCCGACGGACCGATGAAGGCGAGGCCGGCCTCGGCACAGGCGCGCGCGAAATTGGCATTCTCGGAAAGGAAGCCATAGCCCGGATGCACCGCGTCCGCGCCCGTCGCGGTCGCCGCTTTCAGCAGCCGTTCCGGATCGAGATAGGAGGAGGCGACGGGAGCAGGGCCGATCAGCACCGCCTCGTCGGCGAGCGACACATGGGGCGCGCCTGCGTCTGCCTCGGAATAGACAGCGACGGTGCGGTAGCCCAGGGCGCGCGCGGAGCGGATGATGCGCACCGCGATCTCGCCGCGATTGGCCACCAGAATCTTGCTGAAGTCTTTCATCGCGAATCCCATCATTCGGCCGTCACGGCCCAGCGGGCCTTGCGCTTCTCGATGAACGCCGAGACGCCCTCGCGACCTTCATCGCTCAGCATGCAACTCGCAAAGCCTTCCGCCGCGAAGTCCAGCGCATCGGTGCGCGGGCGGCGCGTCGCTTCGAAAACGATGGCCTTTGTGATGGCGTTGGCACCCGGCGCGCAGTTGGCGATCTGGGCGAGCACATTCTTGCAGATGCGCTCCATGTCCTCCGCGCCGTCGGCGATGAAATGCCCGATGCCGAGACGTACCGCTTCCTCGCCTTTGAAGCGCGCGCCGGTCAGCATCAGGCGCCGCGCCTGTGTCAGCCCGACGCGTTCGACGACGAAGGGCGCGATCTGCGCCGGCGGAATGCCAAGGCTCGTTTCGCTCAACTGGAAGCGCGTTTCCTTTTCCACGATGGTGACGTCGCCGACGCAGGCAAGGCCGAGGCCGCCGCCGACCGCACCGCCCTCGACCAGCATCACCACGACCTGCGGCTGCTCGTTGATCTTGATCATCAGATCGCCGAAGGACCGGTTGCCCCGCGCGATTTCCTTCGCGTCGCCGGGGCCCTGCATGCCGGATTTGAATCCCTTGATGTCGCCGCCGGCGCAGAAGACGCCGCCCTTGCCGCGCAGCACCAGCGTGCGGATCGTGCGGTCGTCGCGCACCGCGTCGAGCACCGCCGCGAGCTCGCCCGTCACTTCGGCGGTCAATGCATTGCGCGCTTCGGGCCGGTTCAGCCAGATACGGAGCACGCTTTCCTCGCGTTCGAGGATCAGGGCCGTCGTCGTCGGAAGCGTCGTCATTTTCTATTCTCCCGAATTCACATGCGCGCAATGCCGAAGCTGTTCGGCCGCACCTCGCGGTGCCGCGCCTCCCAGCAGGTCTCGAGCAGGAAGCCCAGCACGCGGCGCGTATCGCGCGGATCGATGAGCCCGTCATCGAGCAGATGGCCCGATGTGTAGAAGGCATCCGACTGGCCGTCGAAATGCTGCGTCAGCATGTCTTCCTGCGCCTTGACCTGTGCCTCGTCGAGCGCCGCGCCACGTCGTGCGGCGCCCGCCTGCATCACTTGCGACATGGTGCGGGCCGCCTGTGCACCACCCATCACGCCGGTCTTGGTGTTCGGCCAGGAGAAGACGAAATCCGGATCGTAGCCGCGGCCGCACATGCCGTAATTGCCGGCACCGAAGCTCGCGCCGATCATGAAGGTGAGGCGTGGCACGCTGACATTCGTCACCGCCTGGATCATCTTCGAACCGTGCTTGATCATGCCGGCGCGCTCATATTGCGTTCCGACGAGATAGCCCGTCGTGTTCTGGAAGAAGACGAGGGGGATCTGCGCCTGATCGCAGAGCTGCATGAACTGCGCCGCCTTGGTCGCGCCATCGGGATCGATCGGCCCGTTGTTGCCGATGAGACCGAAAGCATGGCCGTAAACTTCGGCCTGTAGGCAAACGGTCGAGACGCCATAGGCTGGTTTGAAGTCGAGGATTTCGGAACCGTCGACGACGCGGGCGACGACCTCGCGCACGTCATAGGGCTTCCTGTAGTCGAGCGGCACGATTCCGGCGAGCTCATCCGGATCGTAATAGGGCTCCGCGAAGCTGGCGGCCGGGCGCACGGGGCAGCGCACATTCCATTGCAGCCGCTCGACCACTTCGCGCGCGATCAGCAGCCCATGACCGTCATTCTCCGCAAGATATTCGGCAAGGCCCGAAACGCTCGCATGCATTTCCGCGCCACCGAGATCTTCCTCGGTCGCGACTTCGCCGGTCGCGGCCTTGAGGAGAGCGGGCCCCGCGAGGAATGCCTTGCCGCGTCCCTTGATCGCGACCACATAGTCGCTGAGGCCCGGCATATAAGCGCCGCCCGCCGTCGAGGCGCCGTGCAGCACCGTGATAACGGGCACGCCGGCCGCGCTCAACCGCGCGAGATTGGCGAAGAGGCCACCGCCGCTGATGAACCCCTCGACCGTATATTTCATCAGGTCGGCGCCGGCGCTTTCGACCAGATGGATGAAGGGGAGTTTCTTTGCGAGCGCGATTTCCTGACAGCGGCGCAGGCGATAGGTTCCGGCCTGCGTCATCGCGCCTGCGTTGATGCCGCTATCGTCGACGAGGATTGCCGCACGTACACCGGCAACAAAGCCGATACCCGCAATGACGCTTCCGCCGGGAACCGACTTTGCCGGGTCCTTGGTGTCGAGCATGTAACCGGCCATGTTGCCGATCTCGAGGAAGGGCATGCCCGGATCGAGCAGGCGCGACAGACGTTCGCGCGGCGTCAGCTGGCCGCGCTCGTCGAAGCGGGGCTTGCGCTTTTCCGATTCGAAGACCGCCCGGCCGTTGAGCTCCTCGAGCTTCGAGGTCAGTTCGAGCATTTCGGCCCGATTGGCCTTAAAGGCGTCCGACATCGTGCTTATTTTCGAAACGAAGCGTGGCATGCGAACTTCTCCGGATCAGATGGCAGCTTCGAGATTGTCACGTCTTGCGAGCGACGCCGGCACTTCGATGGGTACTTCCAGCAGCAATTGCGCATAGCCCTTGCCTTGCGGATCGTTGCGGAGGCTCGCGACGCCGCCGCCGCCCAGCACATTGTGCAGCAGGAAGTTGAGCGCATGAGGCCCCGGCATCACGAAACGCTCCACATCGCCTTTGAGAAAATGCGCGAAGCGTTCCGCCACGACCTTCGTCGTCAGCGACCGGCAGATATAGGGAAAGTAGTCCGCCCGGCGGGCGATCACGCCGATATTCGATTTGTCGCCCTTGTCGCCGCTGCGGGCCCAGGCAAGCGCGACGAGCGGAACGAACATGAGCCCCGATGTATCTTCGGCCATCGGCGTTTCCGGGCGCGGGAGAGAGGCAGGATCGAAGCGTTGGCCTTTCGTGTCGGTAAAGCCACTCTTCCCACCGTCGATCTCGACCGAGATCGAAACCTTGTCCTTCGGGATCGCGAAAGAAAAGAGCCGGGCAACCGGGGTTGGCTTCGGACGCCCGCCGGCAAAGCCGGAAAGACCTGGCGGTGTCGCGAGGCCGAGGCCCGTCGCCTCCTTCAGCAGGATGCCGATGCCGGTCGCGTCGGGATGTTTCGCCGCGATCTTCACCACGACCTCGCGCGCAACCTCGACGCGGGCGAAGTCGCCGTATTGCGATTCCGCGCCGATGACCTCGGTGCTGACTTCCGTGAAATCTGGAAGGTTGAGGCTGCGCAGCGTACGGCGCGCGCGCGTATAGACCACTTCGGCAAAGCGTGCGGCCTTGCGGCTCGCGTCGATGCCGTAAAAGCTCATGGTGAGGCCACCGCGAAAGCCGTCGACATATGTCGCGCAGACCTTGTAGCTGTCGGGCGCGGGATGGCCCTTCGCGCCGCTGACCAGAACGCGGTCCGGGCCCTGCTGCTCGATCTTCACATTCGAGAAGTCGCAGACGACGTCGGGCAGCATATAGGCCTGCGGATCGCCGATCTCGTAAAGCATCTGCTCCGAGACGGTGCCGACATTGACGATGCCGCCGGTGCCTTCGGGCTTCGTGCAGATGAAGCTGCCGTCCGCAGAAATCTCGGCGATCGGATAGCCGATATCCTCGAGCCGGTCGATGACGCTTTCCCAGTCGGTGAAATTTCCGCCGGTCGCCTGCGGCCCGCATTCGAGAATGTGCCCGGCGAGACTGCCGCCCGCGAGCCTGTCGAGATCGGCGGGCGTCCAGCCGAATTCGTGGATGCAGGCGCCGAGCGTCACGGCGCTGTCGACGCAGCGCCCGGTGATGACGATGTCGGCGCCTTCATCCAGCGCCTTCGCAATGGGGAAGGCGCCGAGATAGGCGTTGATCGAGAGGATATTCGATGGATCGGGAAAGGCGTCGGCCGAGAACATTTCGGCGAAGCCCTGTTGCGCGAGTTGATCCTTCTGCGCGACCAGATCGTCGCCGGTGACGGCGGCAACCTTCAAATCGAGGCCGCGGTCGGCGAGCAGCTTGCGGACCGCGGCGGCGCAGGCTTCCGGATTCACGCCGCCGGCGTTGGAAATGATCTTGACCTTCTGGCGTGCAATCTCGGGGAGGTTGAGCTTCAGCGCCAGTGAGATGAAGTCGGTCGCGTAGCCTGCCTCGGGCTTCTCCGCGCGGGCGCGGGCCATGATCGACATGGTGATTTCGGCGAGATAGTCATAGACGATATAGTCGAGGCCGCCGCCCGCGAGAAGCTGCGGTGTCGACATGGCGGCATCGCCCCAGAAGCCGCTCGCCCCGCCGATGCGGATCGCTTTTTTCGCCATATCCTTCGCCTCCTCCTGGCCCGGACGGAAACGATCATGTCTCCTCCGGTCCGGTTGCCTCGCCTTGTTTTCGACGTTTGCAAACCGTGCGCACTGTTTTTATTATGGCACCCGACCGCAAACAAGCGAATTTAGAGCCTGGGCGGCGACCGGGGATAAGTCTCCCGAGATTGGACGACCATGCGCAAGACCGAAACAGCCGAAACTCAGCCGCCGGGTAAACAGGAGACGAAGAGCCTCCGGACGCGAAAAGCCATTTGCGACGCTACGGTAAGCACTCTCGTGGAGTTCGGTTACGGCGAAACGACATTGGCGCGCGTGGTCGAGAGGGCTGGACTTTCCAATGGGGCGCTACTGCATCATTTCCCGTCGAAAGAACATTTGATGACGGCAACGGCGCAATATCTGTTCGGACGAACGCTTCGCCGCCCGAAACGCCGTCTTCCCGACAATGCCGGCGACACGGATGTGATCGCGGCGGATCTGCGCACCAACTGGTCCTATTACATCAACACGCCACAATATCGCGCGCTTCTGGAAATCCTGATCGCATCGCGCACGGACAAGAACCTGCGCAAGCAGATCGCGGAGACGCTGCACGATTATCATCGCCGCGCTGTCGACCACATGATGGCGGTTTACGAATCCGCGAGCGACAAGCCGGAAGACGCGGAGCTTCTGCCGGTGATGAGCAATATCTTCTTCCGTGGGCTGCTCATTCAGGACCAGTATTCGGCCGATCCGAAGACGCAACAGCGTATGGTCGAACGCTGGATCGAGATCGTCGCGCCATTGCTCAGACCAAAAAGCCGCAAGACGGATTAATTCCGGCGCGGCTCGTCCCGGTCAGCCTGTCGTCAATGCGCGAACGGCGAGGATGGCCGCGGCTGTGCGGTTTTCGACACTCAGCTTGTTGAATATCTGTTCGAGGTGCTTGTTGACGGTACGCGGACTGAAGCTGAGGATTTCCGCGACGTCGCGATTGGATTTGCCTTGCGTGATCCAGAGCAGGACTTCGGCCTCGCGGGCAGTCAACTGGAAATGCCGGCGCAGGATGTCCTCTTCGCTCGATGCGGAGCCTTCGCGGAGCCGGATCAGGTATTCGCCCGGTCTCGATTCGCCGATATAGGACGCATAGATCGAGGCCGTGCCCGAGACATGCAAGAGATGCTTGCTCAGTTTCTGCTCGAAAATATGGATCAGGGCAGGCGAGATTTTGGTCCGCCAGGCATCGTCGTCTCCGCGGGTCTCGCCCGAGAATTCGGAAACGAGTTTCTCGCTTTCCGGCGTTCTCCAGAGGATGTGCCCCTGCGCATCGACCGCAATCAACGGAACGCCCGACACATCGAGCGCGACAAGCGCGCTCTGCACGAGACGGGAATTCATCAGATGCACCCGGATGCGGGCCAGCAACTCGTCCGGCCTGACAGGCTTCGTTATGTAGTCGACCCCGCCGGCTTCGAAACCTCTGACGACGTGTTCCGTGTCGGTAAGGCCGGTCATGAAGATGACGGGAATATGCGCCAGGCCGCTTTCACCCTTGATACGACGGCATGTCTCGAAGCCGTCCATTTCCGGCATCACCGCGTCCATCAGGATGAGATCGGGTGCGATGCGGTTGACGAGCGCGAGCGCGCCGATGCCGTTGCGTGCGACCAAGGCCGTCATGCCTGCATTCTCGAGAATGTCGGTGAGGAGGCTCAGCGTCTCCGGTGCGTCGTCGACCGCCAGGACAACGGGCTGAGTGGCGATATCAGACTTCATCGCGCGCCAGTGCTTCGATCATTTTGTTGTACCCCTCGATGTCGCAATCCTCCGCGAAGCGCCGGAGATAACCCAGCGTCACCGCCGTGTCCGGCTCCGCTGCGCCGATCTCGTCCAGCTTCGTCAGGATGCCGCGTATATGGCCTATCTCGCCCATATGCTTCAGGCTTGCAAGGTAGAAAGCGGAGGGAATTTTCTCGGGGGTGAGAGCGCCGGACACGATGTCGATCGGCATGGGGCGTTCCGGCAGCTGCTCGATCCACTTCACGTCCATCAAAGTCTTCAACGTCTCCTGGAGGACCGAAAGACGAAGCGGCTTCATGAGATAGGCGTCGTGGTCTTCGGCGGCGAGAACGCGCTGACTTTCATGTCGAGGGTCGGCGGATATGATGATGATGGGGATGCGGCGACGGGCGGCTTCGCGCAGCCGGCGCGCCGTTTCCCAGCCGTCCATTCCGGGCATGGAAATGTCCAGTAACACGGCGTCCGGATCGGCGCGTCTTGCCTTGTCGAGGCATTCCATTCCGGTATGGGCTATCAGCACGGTGAAGCCGAGGCTCGAGAGTGCGTCATTGACAAAGGAGATGTGGCCGGGATCGTCGTCGACGACCAGTATGGTCTTGCGCGACCCTTCATATCCGACGACCGGGGTGCGCGTGACATTGCGCATGTGCCGCGACGCCGGCACCGATGCAAGCATGAGCCTGACGCTGAAGCAGCTTCCGGCTCCCGGTGTGCTCCTGACGGTGATCTCTCCGCCCATGGCTTCGGTCAGCAGTCTCGTGATCGTCAGGCCCAATCCGGTGCCGCGTTTGGCGGGATGGCTCGGTGTTTCTATGCGCTCGAACGGCCTGAAAATGCGCTCGATGTCCTCGGACGAAATTCCGATGCCGGTGTCTTCGATATCGAAACGCGCGACTTCGCTCGCATAGCTGATGCGCAGCGTGACGCTGCCCTCCTTGGTACTGCGAATGGCGTTCTGCAGGAGATTGATGAGTATCTGCCCAAGGCGCTTGCCGTCGGTGTAGACGGCATCGGGAAGGTTCGGCGGCGCGGCGAAGATGAAGTCGAGCCCGCTTTCCTTCGCCTGAAGGCTGAACATATCGACGATCTGGTCGAGGAAATCATTGAGACGCACCTCGTCGCGAAAGATCTGCAGACGTCCCGCCTCGATCATCGAGATGTCGAGAAGGCCGTCGACGAGGCTCGACAGGTGATCGGCGCTACGCCGGATGACCCGGACGCTATGCTTGAAATGCGGTGCAACCGCGTTGTTGGTCTCGAGCAACTGTGCATAGCCGAGCACCGCATTCAGCGGCGTTCGAAGCTCGTGGCTGATGCCCTGTATATATTTACTCTTGGCAAGGCTGCCGGCATCGGCGGCTTCCTTCGCCTTTTGCAATTCGAGGTCCGTCTGTTGATGCGCCTCGATCTCTTGCATCAGCATGTTCGTCTGCTGCCTGGTTTCGGCGCGCGCGACGCGGCTGCTCTCGCTGGCGAGAAGGAAAGGCCACACGACGATCGCGATGACGACGACCATGACGAAGAAGACGTTATAGAGCGTGCTCGCAACGGCGGGCTGGAGCGTTCCGGTCAGGCTCGCCATATGCACATAGATGATCGCGAGGAGCATCGCAGCGGCGCAGCTACAGAGAAGTACGAGGCCGAGATATTTGACCAGTTGCCGGTCGAGATAGCGGGCGAGGAGGGGCGGAAGGGCGAAGTTGAGAAGATTGCTCCATTGTTCGGAAAGTCTTGCGCCCTCCCTGCAGAGGTCGCTGCAACGAACGTCGAGAGAGCAACAGAGCGAACAGATCGGACCGGAATAGAAAGGGCACTGCGCCATGTCTTCCGGCTCGAAATGATGCTCGCAGATACAGCACTGTATTTCTTGCGCCTCACCGGCAGTCGATTGTCTCGAAGGCGGCCGGACGAAATAAAAACGTCCCTTGGTCAGAAAAGCGAGGGCGGGAACCGTTGTGAAGGCGACGCCGAGCGCGACGAATGGCGCGAGGCCATGATAGGCGGCACCGAACACGCCGGCATAAGTGGCGATCGCGGCGATCGAGGCGAGCAGCATCCCGCCGACGCCGACGGGATTGACGTCGTAGAGATAGGCTCGCTTGAACTCGATATGACGCGGGCTGAGACCGAAGGATTTGTTGATGGCCAGGTCGGCGGCGATCGCGCCCATCCATGCGACGGGAATGTTGGAATAGAGACCGAGCGTGCGCTCAAGCGTCTCGTAGATGCCGAGTTCCATCAGGAGCCAGGCCAGCGTGACGTTGAAGACGACCCAGACGACGCGGCCGGGATGATTGTGCGTCAGGCGTGAGAAGAAGTTCGACCAGGCAAGAGAGCCGGCATAGGCGTTCGTCACGTTGATCTTCAATTGCGAGACGACGACGAAAATACCGGTGATCGCAATGGCGGCATCGGAGTTGTGAAGAACGTGCTGAAAGGCGAAGAGATACATCTGGGCCGGCTGGGCGGCATCGGACGACGACATCCCGGCTTTCAACAACAGGACGGCAAGGAAAGAGCCGACCAGCATCTTGACGATGCCGGGTACGATCCACCCCGGTCCGGCGCAGATGAGCGCGGTCCACCACTGCCAGCGACGGCCTTTCCGTTGTCTCGGCAGAAAGCGAAGATAGTCGACCTGTTCCGCATTCTGGGGCACCAGCGCGAAGACGACCGAAGCGGCGGCGCCGAACAGCATGAAATCGAAGTGACCGTCCGCAGGCCCGAGCGTGCCTGTGAAATCGCGCCACTGGCCGGCAGAGAGAAGCCCCTGCGAACCGATATAGACCAGCGGAATCAGTTGAAGGCCCAGCCAGATGAACTGCGTCCAGAACTGAAATCGACTTAGAAACGTGAATCCGTAGGTGACGAGCGGAATGACGATCAGGGCACTGAACAGATATCCGAGCCCGAGGGGCAGCCCGAAACACAGCTCCGCCGCATGCGCCATGATGGCGGCCTCGAGGGCAAAGAATATGAAGGTGAACGAGGCGTAGATCAGCGAGGTGATGGTGGAGCCGATATACCCGAAGCCTGCGCCACGCGTCAGAAGGTCGATGTCGACGCCATACTTCGCGGCGTAATAGCTGACCGGCATTCCCAGTGCGAAGATGATTGCGCCGACGACGAGAATGGCCGCGGCCGCGTTGGTGAAGCCATATCGAAGCGTGATGGTTGCGCCGATCGCCTCGAGGACGAGGAAGGAAACCGTGCCGAGTGCGGTATTCGCGACACGGACGGTCGACCATTTGCGGGCCTTGGTCGCCGTGAAGCGGAGGGCATAGTCCTCCATCGTTTCATTCGCGACCCACTGATTGTACTGCCTCCGCTCGCGGAGAATTGTCTGCCGACCCACACTCATCGATGAACCCCGTCCTCTCGCTTACAGCTTAAGCGCTGTTTTTTGCAATGCACAAGGGATCACGCGTCCATCTGTTGCTCTGGCGATGTTCGGCGAGTGTGGCGGAAAAGCTTCTCCTAGATTAGTGAAGCAATATCAAACACTTATTTTTGTTATCAACAGGAGCGGCCCCCGAATGACGTAGAGGCCTACGTCAAAACGCGTATGGCTGCACTGCACAAATCCCCCGACCGTCGACCCCGTCAAGAGTTCACGTCTTCGGACGAAACGCACCGGGCAGGGCGTTTCGTCCGCCACAAAAATATGGGGGTTTCAATATGCGTCATATTTCCAAAGCGAAGCTGCTTGTCGCGACCGCCACGGCCGCCCTGCTGTCGAGCGGCGTCGGGGCTTTCGCCGCCGACAAGGTCTCGGGCGATGTCGGGGTCAGCTACAACTCGCATTTCGTGTCATACGGCTCCGACGTCTGGGGCGGCGGAAACGACTTCTTCGGCGATGAGTCCACCACCTTCGTCTACGGCGATCTGGTGATCAAGCCGACCGAAGCGTCGTCCGTCTTCCTCAATGTCTGGACCGACAACAACGACAACACCACGAGCAGGATCGGCGGCCATCTGCAGGAAGTCGACCTCAATGTCGGTGGCAGCTACAAGATCGGCATGGTGACGCTGGGCGCGGCCTATGGCTCGTGGAACTACGCCGGCGGCGCCGAAGAGAGCGTCGAAGGATCGATCGCGCTCGACGATTCGAGCTTCATGCCCTTCACGCTGTCGCCGAAACTGACCTACCACCAGCGCACGGGCACCAACGAAGGTACGACGCAGGGTTACGGCGCCGTCATCATCGCCGGCGTGTCACATTCCTTCGCGCTCGGCAGCGACGGCATTTCGCTGACCTTCCCGATCAATGTCGCCTTCTTCACCGACAATTTCGGTGCCGATAGCGGCTATGCCTATACCTCCGCTGGCGCTTCGCTCGGCGTGCCGCTGAGCTTCATCTCGCCGGACTTCGGCGCATGGTCGCTCAGCGCCGGCCTCACCGGCTACTTCACGCAGCACGACGCGCTGCCGGGCAACCCTGCCGAGAATTTCCTGACCGGTTCAATCGGCCTGCAGGTCGCCTTCTGAGCGCCACGTAACCGTTTCCTTCCATCTCCAACGGAGAGAATTTCATGAAACTACTGAAAAGCGCATTGGCGGGCGCGATCATGCTGGCGACAGCGACGTCTGCCGCACATGCCGAAGACACCATCAAGGTCGGCATCCTGCATTCGCTGTCCGGCACCATGGCGATCAGCGAAACGACGCTGAAGGACGCCATGCTCATGCTGATTGCGGAGCAGAACAAGAAGGGCGGCCTGCTCGGCAAGAAGCTTGAGCCGGTCGTCGTCGATCCGGCCTCGAACTGGCCGCTCTTTGCGGAAAAGGCGCGCGAACTTCTCGCCGTCGACAAGGTGGCCGCGATCTTCGGTTGCTGGACCTCGGTGTCGCGCAAATCGGTTCTTCCGGTCATGGAAGAACTCGACGGCATCCTCTTCTATCCGGTTCAATATGAAGGCGAAGAGAGCTCGCGCAACGTGTTCTATACCGGTGCGGCGCCGAACCAGCAGGCCATTCCCGCGGTCGACTATCTGATGAAGGAAGAGAAGGTCAAGCGCTGGGTGCTCGCAGGTACCGACTACGTCTATCCGCGCACGACCAACAAGATCCTCGAAGCCTACTTGAAGTCGAAGGGCGTCAAGCAGGAAGACATCATGATCAACTACACCCCGTTCGGTCATAG
>CAISYL010000248.1 GCA_903889655.1 uncultured Alphaproteobacteria bacterium
GCCGATCGCGGTGTCCTTGTGGACTTCGAAACCGTTCAGCGCGCCGAGCGTGACGGCGTCGGCCAGGTAACCGCTCAGGAAGGCGACGATCAGGCCGGAGACGATGGTCGCCATGGCTCCGTGACGGAACCAGTAGAGCGCGGCCGGTGCGATGACTTTCGAGATCGCCGGCTTCTGTTCGTCCGGGATTTTCGCCATGTTCGGGATCTGGGTGAAGTTGAAATACCAGAGATGACCGATCCACATCACGCCGCTCGCGACGTGTAGCCAGCGGAAGAAGTAGGTCCAGAATGCCTGGTCGAGTTCCGCACCCCAACTGAAGAACAGGAGGAGCAGAATGAGCGCAAGCACGAAGCCCGCGATCACCGTATTTCTGAGCGATGTGAGAATTGCAGCCATGAGCATTACCCCTGCGTTTGATCCGGCTAAACCGGTCGCGCGACCGGCCCCTGCCAAGGTCGCCGCGCGACATTGAGTCGCGATTCCTGCTGGCAAAACTAGGAGTTTCGGAACCAAATGCCAAGCGTTCCGGTGGGGCTCGTTCCGGTTCGGTGGGCTCAGGTGACAGCGATCAGCGCCGCAGCGACGCGCCGGTCCTCGGCGCGCAGCACATTGTAGGTGCGGCAGGCCGGACCGGTGCCCATGACGTCGGGGACGATGCGCCTTTCGGTCAGAAATCCCACAATCGGCTTGGGTAATAGCGCGAAACCGGCCCCGCTGCCGACAAGAAGAAAGTCGAAATCGCCGGCGCAATCGACAAGCGGCTTCAGCGAAGCGGGCGTTACTTCACGCAAGGAGGCAGCCGGCCAGGGATAGAGTCCACGCGGCGTGACCAGGATCGAGCCCTCGAAGCGCTGGCCGTTCAGCCGGAAGCCACCTTCGCCATAGCCATCGATGAGCGGTTGCCCCTCGAAGCGCGGCTTCATCCCTTATGCCTTTTTCTCGACCTTGCCGCGGCCGAGCGCTCCAGAGCCCCATTCGCGTTTAACGCCAATGGCGATCAGTACGGGCGCCGCGACAAAGATCGAGGAATAGGTACCGACGAAAATGCCGAAGATCATCGCGAAGGTGAAGCTGCGGATAACTTCGCCGCCGAAGATGAAGAGCGCGAAGAGTGCAATCAGCGTCGTCGCCGACGTCATGATGGTGCGTGCTAGCGTTTCGTTGATCGAAAGATCGATCAACTCGCCCAGGTCCATCTTCTTGTACTTGCGCAAATTCTCGCGGATACGGTCGAAGACGACGACGGTGTCGTTCATCGAATAGCCGACGATCGTGAGCAACGCGGCGATGGTCGTCAGATTGAATTCCATCTGCAGCAGCGCGAAGACGCCGATCGTCGCCAGCACGTCATGCGCCAGCGCCAGCACCGCACCGAGGCCGAACTGCCATTCGAATCGGAACCAGATGTAGACGAACATCAGGGCGACTGCGACGAGGACGGCCATCGTGGCCGAGCGTATGAGCTCGCCGGATACCTGAGGGCCGACGCTTTCAATACGGCGATATTCGACCGAGGTGCCGAGCGCGTCCTTCACCTTCTTGACTGCGATTTGGCCGGCATCATCCGTCACCACCGCGCCATGCGCGGTGCCGATGCGGATCAGCACGTCATTGTCTTCGCCGAATCGCTGAAGTTGCACGTCGCCGAGACCGAGTTCGGCAAGCTGCGCGCGCAGGCCGGATATGTCCGCCGGTCCCTTGGTCCCGATTTCGATGACGGTACCGCCTTCGAAATCGATGCCGAAATTGAGACCGCGGGCGAAGAGCAGCACGACCGAGATAATCATGATCGCGACGGAAACGCCGACAGCGATGTGGCGATATTTAACGAAGGGAAAGGACGTGTTGTCCGGAACGAGCTTGAGCCGTTTCATTGGTCGCAATCCCCAATCACAGGACGAGCAGCTTGGGTCGCCGGCGGCGGACCCAGGTTGCGACGATCAGGCGGTTCACAGTGACCGCCGTAAAGACCGATGTAATGACGCCGATGGCGAGCGTTACGGCGAAACCGCGCACCGGACCGGAGCCGAGCTCGAAGAGAACGGCTGCCGAGATGAAGTGCGTGATGTTGGCGTCGATGATCGGCGCCAACGCGCGGTTGTAACCGGCCTCGATGGAGGAAATCACCGATTTTCCGGAGCGGATTTCTTCGCGTATGCGCTCGTAGATCAGCACGTTGGCGTCGACGGCGGTGCCGATGGTCAACACGATACCGGCGATGCCGGGCAGCGTCAGCGTCGCCTGCAGCATCGACAGCACGCCCATGATAAGCACGATGTTGACGAGCAGCGCGAGATTGGCAAAGACGCCGAAGAGACCATAAGCGGCGATCATGAAAATGACGACCGCGACCGAGCCAATGATCGAGGCAATCGTACCCGCGCGGATCGAGTCGGCGCCGAGGCCCGGGCCGACGGTTCGCTCTTCGAGGACATTGAGCGGCGCCGGCAGTGCGCCCGCGCGCAGAAGGATCGAAAGGTCGTTCGCCTGCTGCACGGTGAAATTGCCGCTGATCTGGCCCGAGCCGCCGAGGATCGCTTCCCGGATGACCGGTGCGCTGATGACCTTGTTGTCGAGAACGATGGCGAATGGTTTGCCAACATTGTCGCGCGTGACCTCGCCGAAGAGACGCGCGCCGGTCGAGTCGAAGCGGAAGCTGACGATCGGTTCACCCGAACGCTGATCGAAGCCCGGCTGCGCATCGACCAGATTGTCGCCGCCGACCATGACGCGGCGCTGCACGAGCAGCGGGCGCGTCGGATCTTCGGTCATATAGAGGACCTCGGAACCGGCCGGAATATTATGTGTGGCCAGTGCCTGCTGCGCCGTCGTCGTGGTGTCGACAAGGCGGAAGTTGAGCTTCGCGGTCTGGCCGAGCAATTGTTTCAGGCGCTGCGGATCGTCGAGGCCGGGCACCTGCACGAGAATGCGATCGGCGCCCTGCTGCTGGATCACAGGCTCCGTGGTGCCGAGTTCGTCGACACGACGGCGCACGATTTCCATGGATTGCTGGATCACCGATTGCGCGCGCGCGACCTGCGCGGTCTGGGTCAGCGTCACGGTGATGAGACCGCCGGAGTTCGCCACGGCAAGATCCCGATCGGGCAAACCTCCGCTCAGCAGGTTGGCGGTCACGACGGTCGAAAGGCCACGGATCGCCTTCGATGCGTTATCAACATCCGACGGGTTGGAGATGCGGACCGTCACGCTCTCGCCATTCACGCCGAGGCCGGTATAAAGAATGTTCTCCTTGCGCAGCGACTTGCGGATGTCGTTGACGAGCTGCTGCAGCCGGTCATGGGTAACGGACGCCGTGTCCACCTGAAGCAGCAGGTAGGAGCCACCGCGCAGATCGAGCCCCAGATTGATCTGCTTGTGCGGCAGGAAGGACGGCATGTCGTCCAGAGCCGCCTTGGGCAGGAAGTTGGGCGCGGTATAAAAAATGCCGGCGAGCGTGACCAGCGCAATCAGCGTGATCTTCCAGCGTTCAAAATGCAGCATGTCGGCTCTCGTCCCCACCCGCCCCGGCATCCGCGCCGGCAGCAGTCAAACCTGATTTCAAGAAGGCGTATTGGCGTTCGCCGGCACGGGCTCGGACTTGGAGCGCACTTCGGACAGCGTGCTCTTGATGACGCGAATCTTCACGCCTTCGGCAATTTCAACCTGCACTTCGAGGTCGTCGACCTTCGAGACCTTGCCGATGATGCCGCCCGAGGTCACGACCGTGTCGCCCCGGCGCACGTTGGCGACCATCGCCTGGTGATCCTTCAGGCGCTTCTGCTGCGGCCGGAGAACGAGGAAATACATGATCGCGAAGAGGGCGATGAAGGGAAACAGCGAAACGATGAAATCCGTGCTGCCGCCGCCGGTCTGGCCAAACATTCAGTGTCTCCAGTAGAGGCGCCGGGAACCGGGCCTGCGATCCTTATATTCGCGGCGGACTATACCGGCAGGGTTCGCATTTGCAAACCGCCCCGAAAAACAGCCGAATGCCTTAACCTTTGACGTCGTCGAGCATTTTCGCGCGCCGTGCGGAGTGATAGGGTCCGCACCCCAATTCCGCCGGAGACCTCCCGCAATGGCCCAGACCGGACCCGATTCAGAGCTGCTTCGCCGTATCGCCGAGGCGCTGGAAAGGCTCGCCCCCGCTCCCGCCCCGGCCTCGACGCTCGACGAGGCGGACGCCTTCATCTGGAACGCCGAGGGGCCCTCGCTCGAGCCGGTGCCCGAGGTTTCGCGAGTGGACATTTCGCTGCTGCGCGGCGTCGACCGGGTGCGCGATATCCTGATCGACAACACGGCCCGCTTCGCCCGGGGCCTGCCCGCCAACAACGCGCTTCTCTGGGGCGCGCGGGGCATGGGCAAGAGTTCGCTGGTCAAGGCGGCCCATGCGTCGATCAACGCGCCGCTGCCTCTGAAATCTGCAGAGCGGCTGATCCTGATCGAAATCCATCGAGAAGACATCGAAAGCCTGCCCCGGCTGATGGCACTGCTACGCGACCAGCCGCGCCGCGCGCTTATTTTCTGCGACGACCTATCCTTCGATCACGATGATGCAAGCTACAAGTCGCTGAAAGCCGTGCTTGAGGGCGGCATCGAGGGTCGGCCGCGCAACGTGCTTTTTTATGCAACCTCCAACCGCCGGCATCTGATGCCGCGGGACATGATGGATAATGAACGCTCGACGGCGATCAACCCGTCCGAGGCGGTCGAGGAAAAGGTCTCTCTCTCCGACCGTTTCGGCCTTTGGCTCGGGTTCCACAATTGCAGCCAGGACGATTACCTCGAAATGGTGGATGGCTATGCCGCGCATTATGGGCTGAAGATCGGCCGGGATGCGCTGCATGCCGAGGCGATCGAATGGGCCGCAACGCGTGGCAACCGCTCCGGGCGCACCGCCTGGCAATTCATTCAGGACCTCGCAGGCCGGCTCGGCCAGACGCTCGACTAGGTCGCAGAGATCAGGCGGTCAGCGCTTCATTGAGCCCAAGCCAGCGAACGCTTGGGTCGGCGAGATAGGGCTTTACCTTCGATATGCCGAAGGGCTCGTTGCCATTACCGTGTACGAGGACGATGCTGCCGAACTTCGGCTTCTGCAGCTTGGCGAGCCATGCATCGGTGCCGAGCGGCACCAGGCCGAGGCGGCGGAGTGCGATGACGAGTGCCGCATCGGAAACAAGCCCCGGAAAGCGGAAGAAGACGGAGGGCGTCAGGCCTTTCGCAATCAGGAGCTGTTCGGTCTTCAGCACCTCTTCCTCGAAATCCGTACCCGGCATCAGCAAGAAATTCTGCCTGTCCGGCAGGCCTCTCACATAGCGATGCGTGTAGGAGTGATTGACCCAAGTGACGTCGAGTTCGCCGATCCGCTGCCGCTCGATCAACGACGCAAATTCGGCTTCGTGCTCGAGCGCCCAATAGCCGCTGATCGAAATCGCCACCGGAAACGGCCCGCTGCCATGCGACGCCAACCCGGCGAAAAAGCGGGATTCGAATGGCTTCTTCGATGGACACATATCGACTGTCAGGAAATAGCCGTCCACCGCGCCGCGCGCGCGGCGCAGTCCGGCATTCTCGGTCGGATATGGTGGACTGGTCGCCGCATCCAATGCGTCGAGATAGGGTGTCGATCTATCGAACCCGCGCTCCGGTATGAGCTTCAGGTCCGGCCTGATCTCCGTCTTCAATGTCGACGGATCGACGGTCAGCGCGAGATGTTCGCCGGCCTGACGAAAGCGACGTATGACGAAAAGCGATCGGCCATCCTCTTCGGCGCGGACGGCTTCGAAGGTTGCACGATAGCCGTCGATCCCTGCCTCGGCCGCGATGGCCGGAAGTGCGGCGACGAGAGGCAACGCCGCCAGCGCTTTGAGAAAGCCGCGCCTTTCGATATGCGTCGGCGAACAGCACAGGTTGCACATGGATAAACTAGCCGTTGATGACGCCGGTCGGATCGACGGCCTTCGCGCCCTTGCGGATTTCGAAATGCACCTGCGGTGTCGTCACGCTGCCGGTGCTGCCCGAAAGCGAAATGGTCTGGCCCTTGACGACGGTGTCGCCTCGTTTCACCAGCAGCTTGCTGTTATGCGCGTAAGCCGTCATCCAGCCATTCGCGTGACGCACCAGCAGAAGATTGCCGTAGCCCTTGAGTTCATTGCCGGCATAGGCGACGACGCCACTCTGCGCCGCCTTCACAGGCGTACCGCTCGGCACGGCGATGTTGATGCCGTCATTATGAAGCCCGTTTTCCTTCGGACCGAAATTCGAGATGACCTTGCCCTCGATCGGCCAGATGAAATCGCCTGCCGGTGTCGGCGGCGTAGGCAGCGGCCCCTTGGGCTGTGTCGACGCGACGACCGCGCCTCCGCGCGGCGGTGTCGTTGTGATCGTGGTGACGGGCCGCGGTTCCGGGAACTGGTTGCCGGTTCCCGTGTCGCGGGACGCGACCTGCGTATTCACCTTCGAAGGAAGCTGAAGCCGCTCGCCGAGCTTGATCCTGTAGGGCGCCGGAATGTGGTTGGTGCTGGTCAGCGTCGCCATGTCGACGCCATAGGTGCGCGAGATGCTGTAGACCGTGTCGCCCTTCTGGACGACGTGATAGCGCCCGCCGGGAATCGTCAGGTGCTGGCCGGACTTCAGGGCATAAGGCGGCTGGAGATCGTTGGCGTCGATCAGCGAGCGGATCGGGATGTTCTGTTCGCGCGAAACCTTGAATAGCGTATCGCCTGGGCGCACGACATAGGTCCCTTCACGGCCCGGCGGCGAGATCGGCGTGGTTTCGACATAATCGCCGTTGTCACCGGTGACGCGCTGAGGCGTGTTGCGGCCGCCTTCCCACCAGGGTTTTTCGGTCGCGCAGCCTGCGAGCAGCAAAACGAGCGCGGTGCCGCCGATGAGGCGCGCCGTCCTGCCCGTCTTTCTCTGCAGCAGACTTTCTCGCATGGTCCCCGCTCGCCGACCTCCCGGCGCCCGCGATATCGGGGCACCGCCCCGTCCTCAGGATTCCTTGGCCACGCCCTCGACCAGCGGGACGAATCGCACGGGCATGAGTTCTTCGCGTCTCACACCTTCCTCTGTCCGCTCGATCCGCACAAGATGCTGCTCGCCCCGGCCGCCGGGCGCCCCCACCGGCACGATCATGATGCCGCCGGGCTTGAGCTGCTCGACCAGCTTGGGCGGTACGGAAGCCGCCGCCGCGGTGACGATGATTCGGTCGAAGGGCGCCTGTTCGGGCCAGCCCTCGCCGCCGTCGCCCGCCTTCGCGGTGATGTTGTGGAGCTGCAGATCCTCGAAGCGTTTCACGGCGTCCCGCAGCAGCGTGCGATAGCGCTCGATCGTGTAGACGCGGCGGCAGAGCTTGGACAGGATCGCGGCCTGATAGCCCGAGCCGGTGCCGACCTCCAGCACCTTCATGCGGTCGCCGACCTGCAGCTGCTCGGTCATATAGGCGACGATGAAAGGCTGGCTGATTGTCTGCCCGCATTCAATGGGCAGCGCATGGTCTTCGTAGGCCTGCTTGCGAAACGACGTATTGATGAACTTCTCGCGCGGAATGCGCTCCAGTGCGTTCAGCACGCGCTTGTCGCGGATGCCCTGCCGCCTGAGCGCCATGATGAGCTCGATCTTGCCCTGATCGATTTCATCCATGGGCGTTTCGTCGCTCATACGGGCTCCATGCCTTGGTCGGCCGGCTTAGAACTTTCCAAGCGCGGTGACGAGGGCGTTGCGCGTGCGCGCATGTGTGAGGTTCATGTGCAGCGGCGTGACCGAGATCATGCCGCTATAGATAGCATGAAGATCGGTGCCCTTGGGTGGATTGCTGAGCACCCGTTCGAACCCCAGCCAATAATAGGGATTGGCGCGAGCATCGATGCGCTCTTCCACCCGGACCAGCGACTGGTCGCGCTTGCCTTGGGCGGTCACCTCGACGCCTTTAACGGCGGTATGGATGACATCGGGGAAGTTGATGTTGATGAGCACTTCTTCCGGCCAGCCCGCCTTGACGAGCTTGGCGATGATGCCCGGCGCGAAATGCTCGGCGGTCGCCCATTTGACGGTGCGGCTCTCGCCGAACCCGAAGGCCTGGCTGAGCGCGATCGAGGGAATGCCGAGTTGCGTGCCTTCCATCGCGGCGGCGATGGTGCCCGAATAGGTGACGTCGTCGGCGATATTCTGGCCGCGATTGATGCCGGAGAGAACGAGGTCCGGCTGCTTGTCCTTGATGAGGTGGCGAACCGCCATCAGCACGCAGTCGGACGGCGTGCCCTTTACGGCAAACTTGCGCGGTCCCAGCTGGCGGACGCGGATGGGGTTGGCGAGCGACAGCGAATGGGCCGAACCGCTCTGCTCTTCTTCCGGCGCCGCCACCCAGACGTCCTTCGAGAGCTTCTGCGCGATGCGCGTCAGAACCTGAAGGCCGGGCGCATGGATGCCGTCGTCGTTGGTGACGAGGATACGCAAGCCGCCCGCGGGTTTCGCGGATACTTTCTTCTTAGCCATTGGCGGCGATCACTTCCTGCCCGCCCATATAGGGTCGGAGCGCGGCGGGAATGGCAATCGAGCCGTCCGCCTGCTGGTAGTTTTCGAGAACGGCGACGAGCGTGCGGCCGACCGCGAGCCCTGAGCCGTTGAGAGTGTTGACGAAGCGCGTGGTCTTCGATCCGTCCGGCTTGTAGCGTGCCTGCATGCGCCGCGCCTGGAAGTCCCCGCAGACCGAACAGGAGGAGATTTCGCGAAACATGTTCTGCCCCGGCAGCCAGACCTCGATGTCATAGGTCTTGCGAGATGAGAAGCCCATGTCGCCGGTGCAGAGCGTGACGACGCGGTAGTGAAGCTCCAGCGCCTTCAGCACGCCTTCGGCGCAGGCGAGCATGCGCTCGTGTTCCTCGTCCGCCTGTTCCGGCGTGGTGATCGAGACGAGCTCGACCTTCGAAAACTGGTGCTGGCGGATCAGCCCGCGCGTGTCGCGGCCGGCCGATCCGGCTTCGGCGCGGAAGCACGGCGTCCAGGCGGTCAGGCGAAGCGGCAGTTCGTCCTCGGAGAGGATCGACTCGCGCACGAGATTGGTCAGCGAGACTTCGGCGGTCGGGATCAGCCAGAACTTGTCCTGCTCTTCCCGGCTCAATCCCTTGAAGACCGCGAACTGGTCGTCGGCGAATTTCGGCAATTGCGCCGTACCGAACATGGTCTGGTCCTTCACCAGCAGCGGCGGGTTCACTTCCGTATAACCGAATTCGCCGGTATGGAGGTCGAGCATGAAATTGCCGATGGCGCGTTCGAGGCGGGCGAGCTGGCCCTTCAGGACCGAAAAGCGCGCGCCGGAGAGTTTGGCGGCCGTCTCGAAATCCATCAGGCCGAGCGCTTCGCCGAGGTCGAAATGCTCCTTCGGCGCGAAGTTCATCGCGCGGGGCGTACCATGGCGGCGATATTCGACATTGGCGGTCTCGTCCGGCCCGATGGGCACGCTGTCATAAGGAATGTTCGGGATGGCGGCGAGTTCGGTGTCGAGCTCGGCGACGATCGCCCGCTCCTCTTCCTCGCCGGCCTGAATTTTCGCCTTCAGATGCGCGACCTCGTCGAGGAGCTTCTGGGCCAGCGCCTCGTCCTTCTTCGCCTTGGCCGCGCCGATCTGCTTGGAGGCGTCGTTGCGGGCCGCCTGCATCTCTTGTAGCGCGGCGATGGTCTTGCGGCGGCGCTCGTCGATCTCGATCAGACGTTCGGCCTGAGGCGGCAGGCCGCGCTTGGCGAGCCCGGCATCGAAAGCCTGAGGGTCGTCGCGGATGATCTTGATGTCGTGCATGGAATCCGTCGCGGATTGGGGAATTCGGGCGGGCTTCTGTATACGCGGAAGGGTCCGGAGCGTCCAGACAAGCCGGGAGGCCGGCCACCCCATCAGGCGCCAGCCGTGGGCTCCGCGTCCGGCGGCGGAGCCTTGTCCCCGGCGGCCTTCTTTTCCGCCGCGATCCGCTTGTTGCGTTCCACCAGCTTCACCGCTCCGATGGAGATCAGATAAAGCAGGAAGGTCGGCGTCCCGAGGCTCACCTGGCTCAGGAGATCAGGCGGCGTCAACACGGCGGCGACCGCGAACGAGATGACGATCGCATAGCGCCATCCGCCGATCAGTTGCTGCGAGGTGATGAGGCCGACCCGGGCTAGCAGCGTCAGGATGACCGGCAGCTGGAAGCAGGCGCCGAAAGCGAGGATGAGGCTCATGATGAAGCCGAGATACTCGCTGACCCGCGGCAGAAGCTCGATCGAGGCCTTTCCGTCGCCGCCGATTTGCTGCATTGACGAGAAGTAGTGCATCGCCATCGGCATGATACCGAAATAGACGACAGCGGCACCGATCAGGAACAGGATCGGCGTTGCGATCAGGAATGGCAGGAAGGCGCGGCGCTCCGTCTTGTAGAGGCCCGGCGCGACGAACATGTAGATCTGAACGGCGATAATCGGAAAGGCGAGAAAGATGGCGCCGAACATGGCCAGCTTCATCTCGGTGAAGAAGTACTCCTGCGGCGCGGTGTAAATGAGCTTCACCGGCGCGCCGTTGGCCGCCAGTTCGTAAGGCCGTACGAGGATATTGAAGATGTCCTTGGCGAAGGCGAAGCAGACGCCGAAGCAGATCGCGATGGCGATCAACGACTTGATGAGCCGGGAGCGCAGCTCGATCAGGTGGTCCATCAGCGGCGCGCGCGAGGATTCGATCTCGTCGTCGCTCATGTTGGGGCTCATGCCTGCCCCGTTCCGGGCTTGGTCCCGGCCGTTTCCGGCCCGACAGATTGGGGCTCGGCCGGCTGGGGTTGCAGAGGATCCTCGAATTTCTCGATTGCCGCTGCCTCCTGGATGGCCTCGACCATGTCCGGCGACAGCCCATCGGGGAGCGGCGCCGCGGAGGTGTCGTCGGCGGCGGGTTCGGCTTCCGCCTTTGCGGTCGTGCCGGACGTTTCGATGGAGCGCCTGATGTCCGCCAGTGGGGCTACGGTCTGGTTGCGCAGTTCGGCGACTTGCTGACGCAACTCCTCCAGCTCGCTCTCGCGGGCCAGATCCTCGAAGGATTGCTGAAACTCCCGCGCCATCGCCCGCATCTTGCCGACATAGCGGCCGGCGGTCCGCATCAGACGCGGCAAATCCTTGGGGCCGACGAAAACGAGCGCCAGCACTGCAACCAGCAGCAGTTCGGACCAGCCGATGTCAAACATGAGGATACCCGGAATGCCTCAAACGGCAGTTCAGCCGTTGGCGGCCTTGTCCTTGGTCCTGGACGCGCTGTCCTGCGTCGCGGAGCCTTCGATGATCTTCGGATCGGGCTTGCGCGCGGCCGGTTCGTCATCGTCGTCGGCAAGACCCTTCTTGAAGCTCTTGATACCCTTCGCGACGTCGCCCATCAGGTCGGAAACCCGGCCCGTGCCGAAGAGCAGCACGACCAGCGCGACGACGACCAGAATATGAGTCCAACTCAGCATCTATCTCTCCCCGAATGGGTCACCAGGGCTTGTCCACTCGAAACCGGAATAGGCCAAGCACGAAGGCAACTTAGCACCGTTGCCGCGAATATGGGGCTTTCGTTCGCTCTTTACGACACGACTTTTGTCGCCGAAGCCATTTGGCGCCAGCATATAAAGCAGGCGAGGTTTCATGGACAGCGTCTTATTTTGAAACAATAATTCGTCCTAATCTCATGCAGAACATGAGGGGCTTGGCGAATGAATTCTCCTTAATCCGCCTCGTCTTCGCCGGCGACCTGCTCCAGATGATCGTCGAGCGCCGCGCCATATTCCTCGACCTGCGGGTCTTCGAATTCGCCATCACCCTCGCCGCCCGTGTCGCTGGGGTTCGGGATGTCGAAACCCGGCGGCAGGCGGCCGTCGAGCAGACCTGCAGCCTTGAGCTCGTCGAGGCCCGGCAGATCGCCGACATTCTCCAGCCCGAAATGCAGCAGGAAGTCCTCGGTCGTGCCATAGGTGACCGGGCGGCCCGGCGTGCGCTTGCGGCCGCGCAGGCGTACCCAGCCCGTTTCCATCAGCACGTCGATCGTCCCCTTGGAGACGGTCACGCCACGGATCTCTTCGATCTCGGCCCGCGTCACCGGTTGGTGATAGGCGACGATAGCCAGCGTCTCCATGGCGGCGCGGGAAAGCTTGCGCTGCTCGACAGCCTCGCGCTCCATCAGGAAGGCCAGATCGCCAGCTGTCCTGAACATCCATTTATTCGCTACGCGGATGAGGTTTACGCCCCGGCCCTCATAGAGCTTCTGAAGATCTTCGATGACGGCGCCGACATCGGTTCCGGCCGGAAGGCGCGCCGCGAGGCTGTCGATATCGAGAGGTTCGGCGGCGGCAAAGAGCAGCGCCTCGGCCATCCGCATCAACTGGGCGTGATCGGTCGCATTGGCCGGAAAGCGGACCACATTGCCCGCCTCATCGGTCTCAGCTGCTTCGCCGGTTTCGGGAACCGCTTCGACGACATCTTCCTCAACGTCGGGCTCATCGTCCCCGTCTTCCTCGATATCGGGTTCGTCGTCGACCTCGGGCGCATCGTCGGGCGTCTGGGCGGCTTCGTCCGCGGGCTCGTCGTCAGGATGCGGCTCATCCCCCATGATCGTCGCTTCGACGGGCTCGACTTCTTCGGCTTCGGGGTGGTTTTCTTCTGTCATTCGCTTGTCTGCTCGTCGCCCGGTTCGGCCGGGGGCGTGTTATCGGGGGCTGCTTTCTTGCGCACATAAAGCGGCTGATAGGCGCTGGCCTGGCGAAGTTCGATTTCGCCGTCCTTGGCAAGGACCAGTGCCGCGCTGAGAGTGCTGGCCAGCGCCGAACGCCGAAGCTCGGAACTCATATACTCGACCGGCAGATAGGCGTCGATCCGCCCCCAGTCGAACATCATGCCAAGCATCTGTTCGAGGCGCTTGCGGGCGACCTCGATCGCCATGATCGGCAGACGCTTCGGTTCCCATTTGGTCTCATGGCCCTTCAGGCGTTGATCGGAATAGGCCTTCAGAAGTTCGTAGAGCGTGCCCTGATACTGGCTTGTCTTGACGATGCGAATGCCTTCGGGCGCGCCACGCTGGAAGACGTGGAGACCGAGGCGCTGCCGTGCGAAGAGCGCCTGCGATGCCTTGCGCATGCCTTCGAGGCGCAGAAGCTGGAAAGCGAGACGCGCGGCCATTTCGGCGCCGCTTGGACCTTCTTCCTCGTCCGGAGGCGGAAGCAGCAAGCGCGATTTCAGGTAGGCGAGCCAGGCCGCCATGACCAGATAGTCGGCGGCGAGGTCGAGCTCCATCCGGTGCGCCCGGTTGATGAAGTCGAGATATTGCTCGGCAAGCTTCAGGATCGAGATACGGGTGAGGTCGACCTTCTGGTTACGCGCAAGCGTCAGCAGAACGTCGAGCGGGCCTTCGAAGCCGTCGAGATCGACGATCAGCATATCGGCAGGGTCGACGGGGTCCGTCGCGCCGATCGGGCGGCCTTCCACGAAGGCGTCGGCAGACACGGGGGCGCCCTCCGCGCTGCCGCCAGCCGGGTGTGCGGACAGCGCTGCAGCCGGTGTTCCGGCCTCCGCCTCGTTCTGTGTGGGCGCCTCGCTCATGCCCGCCTATGTGGTTGATATCCAGGGTCCCGCATCAGCCCCGCCATCGAACTGACACGGACCGTTCGCGTCTTATACCGTGCGCTCCCGGCCCACGGTACCCCGTTTCTCGGCTTATCCCCAGGCATGAAAAGGCATTCCGGGAACGAATCAGGCCTTCGCGCCGAGCAGTTCCGCCAGACGTGCGGCGCCTGCCGCTTCGTCGAACGCGTCCGGTGTGCCGAGGCGAGCCAGTGCCGCGTCGGAGCGCGCAAGCCCCTTGCCCGTCAGCATCGGCACCTCAGCGGAGACGGCCTCCATTTCGTCCATCTTCCCATTGCAGTGAAGGACGATGTCGCAGCCGGCGGCCAGACTCGCCCGCGTCCGTTGACCGAGCGTGCCCGCGAGAGCCTGCATCGACAGATCGTCGGACATCAGGAATCCGTCGAAGCCGATGTCGCGGCGGACGATCTCCGCAATCACCTTGGCGGATGTGGTCGCCGGCGCGTCGACGTCGAGCGCCGTGTAGACAACATGGGCGGTCATTGCGAGCGGCATGTCGGCCAGGGCCTTGAACGGCACGAAGTCGGTCCGGGCGAGCGTGTCGCGATCGGTGTCCATCACAGGCAGGCTCAGGTGGCTGTCGACCCCGGCGCGGCCATGTCCCGGGATATGCTTGATGACGGGCAGTACGCCGCCGGCGAGC
>CAISYL010000249.1 GCA_903889655.1 uncultured Alphaproteobacteria bacterium
CGTCCAGTCGCCGAATGGAGAGCCGACGCTTGTCTTCGAGCACGAGGGTTTGTCGTCTCCGATGCCATCCGTGTTCGAGAGCAACGGCACGCGCCAGTTCTTCAGGATGATGCCTTGGATTTTTCACGCGCTCGATTTCGGAGGCGTTGCCCTCATCGACGAGATCGACAGTGCTATTCATCCACTGGTGTTGCCGGAAATCATTCGCTGGTTTCACGATCCGAGGCGAAATCCTCTCGGCGCCCAGCTGTGGGTGACATGCCAGAATCCGGTTCTTCTGGACGAACTGCACAAGGAGGAAGTCCTCTTCTGTGAGAAAGACCGCTCTGGAAAAACCACGATCTACGCTCTGCGCGATATTCAGAATGTGCGGAGGGGCGAGAATTTCCAGAAGAAGTACCTCGGCGGTGTCTACGGCGCAGTACCTCATATCGGTTGAGTCATGCGCGCCAGGATTCCCAAGCGAAAGCGGATATTCCTCGGCTGTGAAGGCCAGAGCGAGCAAAGCTACGGCGCATTCCTTCAGCTTCTGGCGGACGAGGACGATCTCGCGGTCCACATCCACGCTGTGGTTTTCGTTGGCGGCGATCCCCTGGCGATCGTGAAGGAAGCGGCCGACCGGGTTCGGCGGGCATCTGAGCCTTATGCGTTTCGAGCCGTTTTGCTCGATCGCGACAGGTTTGGTCTAACGCCGGCGCGTGACAACCAGATACCGCTCATCGCCCGGCAGTCATCACTGGAGTTGATTTGGCAAGACACGTGCCACGAGGGTTTTTTGCTGAGGCATATGCCTGGACAGGAGCATCGCCGTCCGGCGAGCACGCAGATTGCTCATCGCGAGCTGCGTGCGGTATGGCCGGATTACGAGAAGGGCATGCTTGCGAGGGACATCCGAAGGACGCTTGATAAGGCGGCGGTTGTTCGGGCGGCCGGTGTCGAAGCGAAACTTGCAGCGCTGCTGGCGCAGATCGGGCTTCGGTGACCCGGGTCCAGTTTGCAATTCTACGATTTCACCAAGTGACATTTAGTGTTTTCTGATCTTCATGAGCCGTCGTGTCTAGACGGCGGCGCCTCGATTGGAATGTCGCGAGCGCGTGCACCTCAATCGCCGTAGACGGCGTTGCGTTGGGCCCATGAGTGTTCGTATCCTATTGTTCGGTTGCGAGGCGTGTTGGCCAATGAACGCACGTTGGTCAGAACTGCACCCAATTCTCTTGGCATGACCGCGCAACGATCGCGATCAATTTTGTCGAGAATGAGGGGGACGGGGAACCACTCCGGGAGGGGGCTCTGGACAGTTCGCATCATTGGTCCATCTTGGAATTCGAGAGGCGGTCGAGCCGTTGACGCATCTGCTTGCGTCGGCGCGGAATTATTAGCTGTGACGCCTCGCCGCTGCACCGTCAGCTTCGGGTCGACACCCTGGATTCCAGGATCAATAATCCTTTCCGTGTAATCCAAGAGCGGCTGTCGATCAGCGTCCGCGAAAATCCACGAGAAGAGGCCGATGAGGAGCGATGAATCCAGACACGCTCGATTTGCGATGATTTCGGAGACTGCCGAACGATAAGACACGTCCTCGTTCGAACGAGTGAGGGCATGTTTCAGTGCGAGCCAGGAAGAATTTTGATCGTCACCCCAGAAATTCGCGGGACGTGAGACTGAGAAGAATTGAGGCTTCGTGCCCTCGTCCAAAATGGGTGCGAGGTGACTGTACGCCATCGCCCTCTTTCTCATTTCGATCCGGGATAATGTTTGCAGATTTGAGAGGTCAGCCCAAGCAAAGCTGGAAGGCGGGGGGCTGACGGAATCCGAGATGACCGAATGGTTGAAGGTCGCCGCAGCGAGATATGAATCCTGGAAGTTGGATTGGACAATCGTGGCGTCGTCGAAGCGGGCGGCGATCATGTCGGTGTTGTAAAAAGCGGAGCGATACAACAGGGCGCCTTGCAGATCCGCAAGGAAGAAGAAAGATGACGTGAAGTCGCTCAAGGATAGATTGGCGCCTGTCAAATTGGACGCAATGAAAGAGCACTGTCGGAAATCACTGTTTACCAGCGACGCGCCGGTCAAATCGGAGTTGTTAAAATTGGCACCGGAGAGTTCGACCTTGTCGAGTTTGGCGAATAGCAAATTTACGTTTTCCAACGGAGGTGCCGGCGCAAATGCGCTGAACCACGTCGATCCAGAGAGATCTGCGAATGCCATATTGGCGTATTCGAGAATGGTGCAGTGAGCAATGATGGCAGAGATATAGGCCGGTCTCGGTATATCATTCCAGTGTCGACCTGCAGTGAACTGACCTGTGCAGCCGAATCGCGCTTGTCGCAGGTCGGAGAGGTTCAGGTTCGAGCCCTCGAGGTCCGTCGACACGAGATTCGCGTTCTGAAGATTCAGTGCTTCCATCACCGAATAACGGAGATCCCGTCCGGCCAGATTGATGGCCTTTGTTCTGTCGTTGGAGGCGCTCCGGTCCTGGTCGCCGACAACAACCAGGTTTCGAGAGAGATGGATCACTCCGGACCCGTCACCTTCAAGGATTGCCGCCGTCGGAGCAAAGGCCCATCTCGTCCTCGATCCTGACGGCATGGAGACCTGGGCGGACCAAAGATAGATGCCAATATAATCGGCCGGTGAATCGGGGACGGAAAAGATCAGCAGTGATATTGCCCCGAAAATCGGGGTCGCCATCCAGGCGATGCGGCGCCATCGAATGGTCGTGGCATGCAGGTAGATCATGAAGAACAGATCGAGAGCGAGCAGAAGGTTCTGCCACGTCGTGAGCGGCACCTCATGCAGTGGAAGCGAGCGAACCGTAATGGCCAGCATCGCGAAAAACGGCGTGACAATGAGGCAGGCGCAGTAGATGGCGACGCTGAGCCATCTCGTCACCCGGTCGGTTTGAATGCGGCCGTGCATCTCTGCGAAAAAATGACTGTTGAGCTGGCGACCCAAGGCGGCGCGAGCCTTGTCGTCATCCCCTTCTTTCGAGCAAATGCGATCGCGCAAGCCGTTCAGTTTCGCACGAAGGATCCGAAACCTCAGCAGAAGCGTCATGTGGATGGCAAGAACGAGTGCCGGCGCAGAAAGCAGGAAGAAGTGTAGGTCGGCGGTGACGTCGAGGATGGGGAGACTGATCCTCCGGCCGATCAGCAAATCGATGTCGGCGATAGAGAGCGTCGTCAGAATGACGAATATGACGACACCCAGAAGGAGAGATAGTTCCGGTCGCGTTCTGGCGAGATCCTCGTTTATGGTCTGGATTTGGGTGGGGATGTCATCGTCAGAAGACTGGTGCGTCTCATGCGGGCCGCGCGGTGATCCGACGCGAGAAGGCAGCGCATATCCGCGAAGGCGCGCGCCTCCGGATTTCGCAAATCTGGAAATTGCCGACAATGAGACCCCCATCCCCGCTCCCATCAGCTCACGGAATGCTAGGTCGGCATTGGAACCTGTTCAAGCAATTGATCGATCCCCGTTGGCGCCGGCGCCCGATAATCCTCACCTAAAGCCGATATGCCGGGATGACTCTGCGGTTTTCCTCGGTCAGACTTGAGCCGACCGCCAAAGTGAAAGCCCTTCTCATGGACGCCTACCGGATCGAGATCGAGGAAGACGACAATGGCACTTTCCTCGCCACGTGCCCTGCCCTGCCTGAGGTCACGACATTCGGCGACACCGTGGCCGAGGCCCGCGCGTACGCCGTGGCAGCGATCGGAGAAGCCATTGCTGCCCGGCGACAAGATGGGCGCCCCGTTCCGGTACCCGAATGATCGGTTCTCCTCACCATTTGGCAGGCCTCGAAAAGCTCTCGCCCCCCGAGCTGCTTTCCCTGCACGCGGCTATCGCTGAAGAGCTTCGCCGCCGCAATATCCTCCGGAGCTCGAACAATCCGACCGGCGACCTGGCGGAGTACCTATGTTGTCGCGCATTCGGATGGACGCAGACCGGCAATGCGACCCGCGACGTCGACGCAATCGGCGCGGACAAACTTCGGTACCAGATCAAGGCGCGCCGAATGACTTCCCACAACAAGTCGCCTCAGTTGGGTGCTCTTCGTGACCTGCCTGAGAAGCGTTTCGACTTTCTCGTGGGCGTCGTCTTCCATGAAGACTATCGGGTGCGACGCGTCGCAATCGTCCCGCATGCGCGCGTCTGCGAGATCGCAACACCGGTCGAGAGAACGAATAGCTATCGCTTCCTGCTGCGAGATAGTGTCTGGGCGTTCCCGGACGTTCGCGACGCGACGGCGGAGGTTCAGGCCGCGGAAATGGAGTGGGCAAGCGAGCTGTTGAAGTGAGGCCGCCCACGGCAGCCTGGCGGCAGCTGGCCGTGATGAGCGCGGACATAAGGATTGGTCAGGGGAACCTGCTCCGTCGTGCGGCGGCCGTCACCCGCAGAAGCTGAGGCCGGTCGTCGTAAAGGTTGTACCGATGGCGCAGGTGACAGCCATCGCGTTGCAAAGCGCGACGCCGCCGACAATGTGGGTGATCCCCATCCCGACGGTCTCGCTGCGAGGATTTCCGTCGGCCACCCTGCGGAGCATCATCAAACCGCGAATGAATGTGATGACGCCGAATGGAGCCAGGCCGAAGGACAGCATCTTCGCCATGGGGCCCGTAAGGTCGCTCAGGGAGCTCGACGACCCTGAATACGACATCATGGAAGCGGCGTTCGATGAAGAGGCGAGGAGGCTGCTTGCACTGATGTCGCCGAATCCAAAAGTCGCGGAGACGATTGCCATCAGGCCGCTTAGATTTGTGAGCGTTGCTCCGACGATAAAAGTCGCAGCTAGCCCTCCCATGGCGACCCGGCGCCCGCCTTCGGGATTGGCCATCGCGACGCAGTCATAGAGCCCCTTCACGATGAGGCAGACGCCGGCGATAAATGCGAACGAGAGCGCGACCGCCGCGAGGGGACCGGACACGATAGAAAAGAAACGACCGGCGATAGCGAGAACGCCACTGCCGCCAGCTGCCGCATCCATCGCGCCGACATCGAAACTGGACTTGGAGCCGACCGCCGTCGCGATGCCGACGGATTGAGCCAGAACCTCGGTAAACCGCGGAACGGTGATCATCGCCGCGCCGGCGAAGAGCTGAACAAAGCCGGCGACCGGTGAGCGCCGTGGATCGCCGGCATCCTTGATGTTGACCAGGCCGCGAAACATCATCGCGAGCCCGAGGGGCAGCAGCAGGGCCTTCACCATGCCCCAGACGGGCGCGAAACTCGTGCCCACCGTGTTGAGAGCTTGACCGAGATTAGAGGAGTCGGCCGCTTCGGCGGCACCCTGACTGGCCACGAGCACGGCAAATGCGAGCGGCACAATAAAGGAGCGGCCGACGGTACGGTTCATTCAAGACTCCCTGGTATCGCAGCAATCCGCAGAGCGGGTCGGAACCTCAGAACGAGGTGCCGCCGCCCCGCGTGATGGCGACGCCGGTGTCTCCGAGCCCGAGGCTCTGCGAGGCGACGCCCGATAGGAAGGGAATGGCCATCAGTGCCGCGCCGACCCCGATGCGCCAGAAACCTTCCGAATAGGAAACCTGCTGCCCCTGCGTGTCCGCGGCCTTCTTCAGACGGAGCAGGCCGGAGCCGACGAAAACGATCCCGCCGAGAAACATGCCGGCGACTGCAGCCTTACCCACCGAACCGAGCTGCGTCGTGATGGTGTCGGCCATTCCACCTACGTTATTGGCGTCGGCCTTGGCTTCGCTCGACGTCATGGCGACGGTCGCCATCGCGGCCAGCGCATAGGGCAGATCGCGGACCTTCGAAATCAACTTCATTTTGAACCCTCGTAAAAAGGCGGAACACTTGCGTTCATTGATAGCCTAATAGAAGAATATGGCCTATACATGACGACGGCAAGTAAAAAAGGACCACTACTTAGCTGGAATAGTGTCGATATGACAGACGGACTTCAAATAGTTACAACTATTTTGGTGCGCGACCGCTACCGAACGGAGCGCAACTACTTTCTGGTCAGAATTCTGATCCTGGTCGGATTGCTGACCCTGGCGTCCTTCGAGGTCACCTCGACCCTGGCTTTGCGGCCGTCCGAGACCCGGTACATCCCCGTCGAGCGGGACAGTTCCTATACGCAATATGTTCCGCTGGACCAGGCGAATGCCGACGATGCCGATGTGCTGGCCTGGGCGCAGCGCGCGGTGGAGGTCGCGTATCGCATCGATTTTGCGAACTATCGCCTTCAGCTCCAACGGACGCAGCTCAACATGACGCAGGGCGGTTGGGAGAATTTCCGCGATGCGCTCATCGATAGCGCCAACATCAAGGCGATCAAGGATCAGAAGCTCGTATCAACGCCCCGCGTCACCGGCGCGCCTGAGTTGGTCAAGAAAGGGCCGTTCAACGGCCGCTATGCCTGGAAAGTGATGATGCCAATTCATGTGGCATATGCGTCCAGCAAGGTCGTGATGACCCAGGATCTCATGGTGACCGTGGTTGTCGTCAGGTGCCCCGAATATCTGAACCCCGCTGGACTGGCCATCGCGCAGATCATCGGTCGCTGACGATTTACTGGAGCCCGGCTTGGTTTTCCCGCCATAGCGCGCACCTCTTCGGCAGGCGAAACCAGGTGGATATCAATATGTCGGATGTGCAGACGTTTGAGGAATACGGCGCGGGATCGATCAAGGTCCTGAAAGGCCTCGACGCGGTGCGCAAGCGCCCTGGCATGTATATCGGCGACACCGATGACGGCTCGGGCCTGCATCACATGGTTTACGAGATCGTCGACAATGCCATCGACGAGGCGCTTGCCGGCCATTGCGATAGCGTGGAGATCACCGTCAATGCCGACGGGTCCGTTACCGTCGCCGATAATGGTCGCGGCATTCCGACCGATATCCACCCCGTCGAAGGAAAGCCGACCGTCGAAGTTGTGATGACCGAGCTCCACGCCGGCGGCAAATTCGACCAGAACTCCTACAAGGTCTCGGGCGGACTGCATGGCGTCGGCGCTTCGGTCGTCAATGCGCTTTCATCGTCGATGACGGTCACCGTGTTCCGCGATGGCAAGGAGCACAGAATCGGCTTCAGCGACGGCGTGGTCACGTCTCCCCTTGCGACGGTCCGCGAGAACTGTCGCAAGCGCGGCACGGTCGTTACCTTCAAACCTTCGCGCGCGGTGTTCAGCGACGTCAATTTCGTCGCGTCGACGCTGGAGAAGCGACTGCGCGAGTTGGCCTTCTTGAATCCGGGTCTTCGTCTCGTCTTTGAGGACCGGCGCGTGAAGGACAGCCAGCCCGTACTCTTGAAGTATGAGAGCGGCGTCGGCGCATTCGTCAAATATCTCGACGAGGCGAAGGTCGCGCTTATTTCCCGCCCGATCATCGCGAGCGGCGAACGGATGGCGCAGATCGATGGACGCGAGCTTCCGATCCGGGTCGACGTCGCCTTCGAATGGACCGACAGCTACAGCGCCGAGAACATCTTCGGGTTCACGAACAACATCCCGCAGCGCGAGGGTGGAACGCATATCCAGGGTTTCCGTACGGCGCTCACCCGCGTTCTGTCGGCATATATCGAAGCCAACGGCACAGGCCGACGCGGAACGAAGGTGGAAGCCGATGACTTGCGGGAAGGTCTGACCGCTGTCGTTTCGGTCAAGATGCCGGACCCCCGCTTTTCCTCACAGACCAAGGACAAGCTTGTTTCCTCAGCTGCGAGCGGTCCGGTTCAGGTAATTGTCGGCGAGGTGCTGTCGCAGTGGCTCGATGAAAATCCGGCCGAGGCGAAGAAAGTCATCCTGAAAGCTGCCGACGCGGCCGCTGCGCGTGACGCAGCGCGGCGCGCGCGCGAGCTCACGAGGCGGAAATCCGCGCTCGAACTAACCACCCTGCCCGGCAAACTGGCGGACTGCCAGGAGCGCGACCCGGCGAAGTCGGAGATCTTCATCGTGGAGGGCGACTCCGCCGGCGGCTCGGCGAAACAGGGCCGGGATCGCGGTACTCAGGCGATCCTTCCCTTGCGCGGCAAGATCCTCAATGTCGAGAGGACGAGGCTCGACGTAATGCTCAAATCCGAGCAAATCGGCACGCTCGTCAGCGCCTTGGGATGCGGTGTCGGGCGCGATCACTATGATCTGTCCAAGCTGCGGTATCACAAGGTCGTCATCATGACCGACGCGGACGTCGACGGCGCTCATATCCGCACGCTGCTCCTCACATTCTTCTACCGTCAAATGCCCTCGCTCATCGAGCAGGGGCATCTCTATATCGCCCAGCCGCCACTTTATTCGGTCCGCCGGGGAAAGCATGTGTCGTACCTGCTGGACGATGCGGCGCTCGAGGTGAACTTGATGCGGTCAGGTATCGTCGATGCGAAGCTTCGTCTGGCGGACGGGCGCGCGATCGAAGGCGACGATCTGCTCGAGAAGCTCGCCCTTTGCGGGAAAGCAGCCGGCTGGATCCGCGCCATCGACCATGAAGTCGGCAATCTCGCGATCTCGAGCCTGATGGCGGTTGCCGGAGCAATTCACCCTGCGGTGTTCGAGAGCGAAGAGAACCGGAAAAGCGCGGCGGAATATCTGGTCCCGCTCCTCCAGGAGCAGACCGGCCGGAATCGATGGGTCGGCGAAGCCACGGGAGACGGACTGGAGTTCTCCTATGTCGAGCGAGGCATCAAGCACTCGGTCACCGTCCCCGACAGCATTTCAGGCAAGGCGGTAACCGAGAACCTTCTGGAGATCGGGCCCGAGCTTCAGGACATTTTCATGCAGACGCCGGTCCTCGCCACACCGAAAGGCGAGCAGCGCGTCTTCGGTCCGATCGATCTCTGCGAAGCGGTTCGGGCTCGCGGCACCGAGGGCGCCGTCATCTCCCGCTACAAGGGGCTGGGCGAGATGAATCCGGAGCAGCTGTGGGAAACCACCCTCGATCCCGACCACAGGACGCTCTTGCAGGTTCGCATGGAGCATTCGGATGAGGAAGAACTGCTTTTCTGCACCGTGATGGGCGACCTCGTCGAGCCGCGCAAGCTCTTCATCACGAAGCACGCCGTTGAAGTCACGAATATCGATATCTGATCCGAGGTCACAAGCATGAACACCATCGACAAGAGAGACGCGTTCGAACAGCCGTCTGCGCGATCGATTCGGATCGAGGACGAGATGAAGCAGTCGTACATGGCTTATGCCATGAGCGTCATCATCTCGCGTGCTCTCCCGGATGTGCGCGACGGTCTCAAGCCGGTCCATCGGCGCATTCTGTTCTCGATGCACGAGAACGGTTACGACTGGAACAAGCCCTATCGCAAATCTGCCCGCGTCGTCGGCGACGTCATCGGTAAGTATCACCCGCATGGCGACCAGTCGATCTACGATGCCATGGTTCGTATGGCGCAGGATTTTTCGATGAGCGCCCCTCTTATCGACGGACAGGGAAACTTCGGATCCATCGACGGAGACCCGGCGGCGGCCATGCGCTATACGGAAGCGCGGATGGCGCGCATGGCTCACGACATGACGTCCGATCTCGACAAGGATACGGTCGATTTCGAGCCGAATTATGATGGGTCCGAGCAGGAGCCGGCCTATCTTCCATCTCGTTTCCCGAACATTCTCGTCAACGGCGCGACCGGCATCGCCGTGGGCATGGCGACGAACATCCCGTCTCACAATCTCGGCGAGGTTGTCGATGCGTGTCTCGCCTATATCGAGAATCCAGATATTTCTCTCACTGACATCCTTCGGATCATGCCGGGCCCCGATTTCCCGACGCGCGGCATCATCATGGGAAGGAACGGGATCAAGAGCGCCTATGAGACCGGACGAGGTTCGATCATCGTCGCCGGGCGGGCGGAAATCGTCGAGGCGAAAAACGGCCGCGCCCAAATCATCATCTCAGAACTTCCCTATGCGGTGAACAAGGCGAAGTTGATCGAGAAGACGGCCGCCCTGGTGAACGATGGAACCATCGAAGGGGTCAGCGATATCCGCGACGAGTCCGACCGGACGGACAGTGTCCGCGTCGTAATCGACGTCAAACGTGACGGCGACGCCCAGGTCATTCTGAGCAAGCTGAAGAAGCACACCGAGCTGGTGACGTCTTTTGGCGTCAACATCGTTTGCCTGAATGCCAAGGGTCAGCCGAGAACGATGGGTGTGTCGGAGATCTTCCGCGAATTCGTGGCCTTCCGGCGCGGCGTCATTCGCCGGCGCACCATCTTCGAGATCAACAAGGCTCGCGACCTTCTGCACAAACAGATCGGTCTCTATGCTGCAATCAGCATGGTCGACGAGGTGGTCCGCGTGATCCGCGCGGCCGCGGACGTGGAGACGGCCAGGGCATCTTTGATGTCGATGACGTTCCCGACCGCGGGCGACTTCGCGGCGCTGCTCCACGATGCGGACCCGGACGTCGAGGTCGGCGACAGTTTCATGCTTACCGACATTCAGGCGTCGGCCATCCTCGCTCTCAGCCTTCGCAATCTGACGGGTCTGGAGCGAGATAAGATCGCAGCCCGCGCGCGCGAACTTTCGGTGGACATCGGCCGCCTCAACGAAATTCTCGACAGTCCCGCTGTTCTCGACGGCGTCATGAAAGCAGAGTTGGTGGCGGTCAGAGAGCAGTTTCCCGGCGCCCGTCGAACGGAGATCGTTTTGTCCGAATATGGCGACGTATCCGATGAAGACCTCATCGAGCGGAAGGATGTCGTCATCACAATTACGAATACCGGATACGTGAAGCGAACGCCGCTGGACCAGTTTCGTGAACAAGCCCGAGGCGGTAAGGGGAAGACGGGCATGCAGACGAAGGATGATGACTTCGTCCTGCAGACCCTGATCTGTTCAACCCACTCCCCGCTGCTCTTCTTCACCAGCCGGGGGATCGCCCATGCCATGAAGGCATATCAATTGCCCGAGGCGCCCGTGGCCGCCAGGGGAAGGCCGCTCGTAAACTTCATCACTCTGCGGCAGGGCGAGACGGTCACATCGGTGATCGCCATGCCGGAGGACGAGGCGGAGATCGAGGGCAAGGCCCTCATGTTCGTGACGGATTTCGGCTCCGTTCGCAGGAGCAACGCAAGAGAATTCGCCAGCGTAAACAAGGGCGGCAAAATCGCCATCCGTCTCGAGGATGATGCAGGCAATCCGCAAGGCGAGCTCATCGCAGTCCTGTTGGCCGATCCGGTCGATGACATCATGCTGTCGACGCGTGCGGGATTGGCCACTCGGTTTCAGATCGACGGGCTTCGGATCGTCGCTTCCCGTACATCCACGGGTGTTCGAGGCATGCTGCTGGGCGCCGGCGACAAGGTGATTTCCGCCTGCATTCTTCCTCATGTCGACTACAGCTCACCAGAGCGCGAGGCATATTTCGCTGGCGGCAAGTTTGTCGTGACCATCGATGGTCAATCGGAAACCATCGATCTGACGCCGGAGCAGATGAGCGATCTCGCGGCCCGGGAGAGGTACATCCTCACCGTCACCGAGGCCGGATTTGCGAAACGTTCATCGAGCCACGAATACCGCGTGACCGACCGCGGAGGTAAGGGCGTGAGAGCAGCTGTGATCTCGGGCAAGACAGGCGGATTGGTCATGGCCGCGCCGGCGGCCGACACCGATGGTCTGATGTTGATCACCGGGAAGGGCAAGACCATTCGGATCCCGATGACAGACGTCAAGATTTCGGGCCGGACGACGCGCGGGGTAACCGCCTTCAAAGTCGCCGAGGGCGAAAATGTGGTCTCCGCGGCCATCATCGGCCAGGCCGATACCGGCGAGAGAACTTGAAACGTCAGCGGCAGAGGTCAGCTCTCTGAATAGATGTGATCGCATCGCAGGCAAATTGGAGCAGATGATGAAGGATTTTATCGCAACGCTGGATACCGCCTATGCGGCTGTCCAGTCCGACGAAGCGGCCCTTGAGGCGGCGAAGGCCGCGCTCGAGAAGGCCAAGGAACGGCTTAGCGCCTCGAAGGCGGGCCTTGATCTGGCTTTCGAGACCGGCGAGAAGCTTGGCCTCCCGAAAGCCAAGCAGCGCAAGGCGGCTGAAGATCGGTATCTCGCGGCGGCGGCTTTGGGGTTGTTCGAGGCGGCGCCCGCCGCGACGACCTCGACTGCTCTGAAACCCACCAAGCCGCGTAAGGCGGCGGAACGTCTGGACCCGCTCGTCGCAGCGGCCAAAGCCGCCGGCGACGCGGCGGCGGTGACCACGGCCCCGTCTGCGGAAGCGCCCGCGGGCGTGATCGCGGATGCGAATTCGCCGGCGGAAGGCGCTGACGAAGAGCGGGTGGACGAAAGTTCCGACGAGGGTCTGGCGCCGGAAATTGAGACGGCCGAGGCCGAAGCTGACGCTCGCGCCGAAGCGGCCGGTGCTGCCGAAACCGCTGGCGCCAACGATGAGCATGCCGAGGATGATATCTACGGCCATGACCCGGTCGATGCCGGTGCCGCCGGCGACGACGATCCGGTGCCGGAGCTGGCCCCGGAGCCTGCGCCCGCGCCGGCGCCGTCTCCGGTGAAGTTCGCCGCTCCGGGCTTTCTCAAGAAGTAGAATAGGAGGCCCGGCGACGACCGGGCCTCTTCGTTCTTTATGGAGAACAAGATGATCTGCTGGCTCAAAGGTGTCCCGAGGCTTGTAGAGGGTCTGACGGTGATCCTCGATGTCAACGGCGTTGGCTACCAGGTTCTCTGTCCGCTGCACACGTTGACCGTCGTGGATCAATATCGAGGCAGCGCCGAGGCCGTGGAGCTCTACATCGATTCCATTACGCGGGAAGATGGGACTATCCTTTACGGATTCGCCACCCTTGATGAGCGAAATTGGTTCCGAGCGTTGATGACGGTGCACGCCGTCGGCGGCAAACTGGCTCTGTCCTCCCTTGGGGTTTTGGGCGTGGACGGACTGATCGCAGCGGTGCGCAATGAGGATATCAGGGCTCTGTGCGCGGCTCCCGGCGTGGGACGCAAGGTGGCGGAGCGGATTCTTACCGAGCTGCGCGCCAAGGCGACGCTGCCCGGCGAGGACAGAGCGCGCTGCGGCGGCGATCTATCGACGCGCGTCGAACAAGACGCGGCGGCGCATACCCTGGCGCAGCTTGGGTTCGGCGCCGGCGAGGTGAAGAGATCGATTGATGCGGCCGTAGCCGCCGGCGCGAGAAGCGCCGAGGACATTGTGAGAGCGGCCATCCAGACCTGCGGACGGGCAGCGTAGCGAGAGCGAGAATGTCAGAGCGTTCGAATAGCCAGTCAGGTTCGGCCGTGGAGGTGATTTACGTCACCGGCGCTCTCGATTCACCGCAAATCGACAAACAGCATACCAGCGTTCGCTTTGCGCGCCGGGTGCGCGGCACGGCCACGGAGATATCTGTCGTGACCGCCCGTGGCGCCATCGGAGTATATGGCATATTGCCTCGCCTCGTGACGGGAGCCGAAGCAGCGAAGCTCTACAACGCGAGGGCCGTCATTCAAAATTGGTCTGTCGGACGAGATCATCGTGGGCGACTGGTGCAGGTGATCGGGATGGAAGTCCCTTCCGAGATCGCCAAATTTCTGGAGGAAACGATGTACGTCCCGCCTTATGGCGATGCCCACGCCGTTGCGCGCCGAACCTCCGCCTAGGCATCGCTCAGACCAATCTCTCAAAAGATAAAAGCATTTAGCGCGATCGTCAGAGGGATCTCTGCGATCGCTCTTTTGTTCCTTGCAGCGTGCGCCGTCAATTTTTTGACCGTTCCCGGTTGGACGGTCCTTCGAGCCGCCCACCCGATTCAAAAAATCAGGTCTGGAGGCGGTTTGATGTTGGACGGCGAGACAAAGCGGGAC
>CAISYL010000250.1 GCA_903889655.1 uncultured Alphaproteobacteria bacterium
CCGCCATCCGGCCAGCTCGCCTGCCTGTCCCGCCGGCCCGCACAAGGCGGCGCCGACGTCTTCGAGATGGGAACGGGAAGCTTTTCCGTCAAGATCGAGCCGGCGAAACGCCGGTGCGACACACCGGCCTGTATGAGCAAACGTAAAAACGGCTCGAATCCGGGGGAAAAGCCGCCGGACGGATGTCCCTTTTCTGAACATCGAATGAACGGGCGCCCCAGCACCCGTTCAGCCGGTGGGGCGCATTGTCTGCCTCAAGGATCGATATCCGATCCATTGCCAAGGAGGCAGACCATGAAAAAGCTTCTCGCCCTTGCCGGTCTCGCGACGGCTCTTTTCGCGGCGGTTCCGATGGCGGCCCAGGCCGACAGCTACCGTCATGTCGAGCGCGACGGCCCGCGCGGCGGCCACTACGAGCGCGACGTCTATCGCGACAATGATCGCCATGGCGATCGCGACTGGGGCCGCGGCGACCGCGATCACCGCGATTACCACCGCATGGAGCGCCGCGACTTCGGTTACTGGCGCCCGCATCTGGAGCGTTCGCGCTATCACGGCTTCGGCCGCCCGGTCTTCTACAATGACTATTACCGCGTCCCCTGCCGCGACAGCTACGGTCGCTTCGTGACGCTGACGGTCAACGCCTATACCGGCGCCGTCCTATCGGTCAGCTTGCGCTAAACGCCGGCCAGGAAGATTGAAGGCCCCGCATCGGCGGGGCCTTTTTCTTTCAGGGCCGCATGGTCGTGCGGAAGGGGCCAAGCTCCGACGCGCGCCACGCCGCCGTCCAGTCGAGCCAGTCGCAAAGCCGGGGCCGCGTCTCGCGCGGGTCGATCAGTTCGTGAACCGAAAACCCCTCGGCGCGCGGGAAGGGCGATTGTCCCGCCGCGAGTTTTTCTTCCAGTTCCTTGCGAAGCGCATCAGGATCCGGCGCCGCCGCGATCTCGCGCGCGAAGGCGATGGCGACACCGCCTTCGACTGGCAATGCGCCGGTCGCAGCGCTCGGCCAGGAAAGCACGAACGCATCGGGGCCGAAATGCGCCGCGCCCGCGACGCCGAAAACCTTGTGCACGATGATGGAGGCCCAAGGCACGCGGCTCTGCATGACGGCGGCGATGGCCGCCGTGCCGTGGCGGATGGTAGCGGCCTTCTCCGAGGACGAGCCGATCATGAAGCCCGGCTCGTCGACGAAGGAGACGATCGGGAGATGGAAGGTGTTGCAGAAGTCGGAAAAGCGCCGAAGCTTCTGCGCGGCCTCCGCCGTCATCGCGCCCGCATAGACCATGCAGTCGTTCGCGATCACGCCGACGCTTCTGCCGTTGAGCCGCGCAAGGCCGGTGATGAGCGACGGGCCATAGCGCCGCGTCATTTCGAAGAAGCTGCCTTCGTCCATCACCGACTTGACGATCTTGCGCATCTGGAACGGCTTGCGTCGGTCCTTCGGCACGATGGAGAGCAATGCCTCGTCCATCCGGTTGCGATCGTCGGTGGCGGCGACATCCGGCGGCAACTGCCAGACATTGTCAGGCAGATAGGAAAGGAAGCGCGCGATCTCGCCGAGCGCCTCTTCCTCGCTCGCGACCACATTGTCGACGACGCCGCTTTTCGCATGAACGTCGGCGCCGCCGAGTTCTTCCTTGCTGAGCTTCTCGCCGAGCGCGCGTTCGACGACCTTGGGCCCCGCGATCAGCACCTGCGCGCTCTCGACCATGACGGCGAAATGCGAGGCGACGAGGCGTGAGGCGGGAAGTCCGGCGACCGGTCCGAGCGCGGCGGTGGCGACAGGCACTTCGCCGAGCACTTGTGTCACGGAGAGAAAGCGCGGCGTGGAAAAAACCGGATCGCCAAGCGGACGCGCCGCCTTCTTTCCGCCCGAACCGGCAACGCTGCCGCCGCCCCCCTCATGAAGGCGCACCAGCGGCACCTTGTAGGTGAGGGCGAGGTCTTCGGCATAGACGCTCTTGCGCAGGCCCGCCGGATTGGGCGAACCGCCTTTCAGCGTGAAATCCTCGCCGCCGATGGCGACGCGCCGCCCATTCACGGTTGCGAAACCGAGGACGTAATTCGCGGGCTCGAAATCGACGAGGTTCCCGTCCTCGTCGAAATGCGGTACGCCGGCGCCTTCGCCGAGTTCGCGAAAGCTCCCTTCGTCGGCCAGCCGCGCGATGCGCTCGCGGACGGTGAGGCGGCCTTTCTCATGCTGGCGCTGAACGGCGTCTTCTCCGCCCTGCCTCTTGGCGAGCATGCGGCGGCGCCTGATTTCCTCGGCCTCTTTTTCCCAGCTCATGGTCGCTCCGGTTTATGCCCTGCCAGCCTAGCCGAAAAATGCCGCGGATGAAGGGAGGTTGAGCCCGACCGCCCGAGATGATGTTATGCGAGGAAAGTAGCTTCCCCGCAGGTCCATCTTGAACAATCCCCCGGCTCCGATCGTCCTCATTCCCGAAAATCCGATGCCGCGAGGTGGCGCGGCGAGCTGGATCGTAGCCGGCGACGGCACGCGGCTGCGCGTGCTGACATGGACGCCGGAAGCGGCTGGCATCGCCACGCCACGCGGCACCGTTTTCGTCTTCAACGGCCGTACCGAATTCGCGGAGAAATATTTCGAGGTGATCGGCGAGCTGATCGCGCGCGGTTTCGCGGTAGCGACGCTCGACTGGCGAGGGCAGGGGCTTTCGGATCGCGCGCTCGACGACCCGCGCAAGGGACATGTCCGCGACTTCGCGGAATTCGACGACGATCTTGCGAGCTTCATGGCGACGGTCGCACCCGCCTTTCCGAAACCGTGGATCGCGCTCGCGCATTCGATGGGCGGCAATATCCTGCTGCGCGGGACGCACGATCATCCCGACTGGTTTTCGGGTGTCGTGCTCTCGGCGCCCATGCTCGGACTGCGCCTCGGCAACGCGATCACGATCATCAAGGGCATCGTCACGACGGGAACATGGGCGGGTCTCGCCGGGCGCTACATACCGGGCGGCAACGGGAAGGCAAGCGACGAGACGCCTTTCGGAGAAAACATCCTCACCCATGACGCGCGGCGCTATGCGATCTATCAGGCGCTGATCCGCGCGGAGCCGAAGCTCGGTCTGGGCGCGACGACTTTCGGCTGGCTCGCCGCCGGCTTTCGGTCCATCGCGAAGGTGATGGTGCCTGCCTGGCTCGGCGCGGTAAGGACGCCCATTCTCATCACCGTCGCGGGCGACGACAGGCTTATCGACCGCGCGTCGCTTCATCTCGCGGCGGCGGGTCTTCCCCATGCGGACCTCGTCACCATCGAGGGCTCGGGACACGAGGTGCTGATCGAAACGGATGAACGCCGCGCCGAATTCTGGCGTGCTTTCGACGGTTTCGTGGCGCGCGTCCTAGGCTGAAGGAACTTTCGAGAGGATCTCGAGCGCTTCGGCGTGGAGCTCCGGTGTCGCGGCGGCGACGACGGAGCCGCCCATCTGCGGATCGCCGCCGGTCCAGCTCGTGACCACGCCGCCCGCATGCTCGATCACCGGCATCAGCGCCTGGATGTCGTAAGGCTGCAGGCTCGACTCGACGACGAGGTCGAGTGTGCCCGCCGCCAGCAGGCAGTAGAAATAGCAATCGCCGCCGAAGCGCCTGAGACGCACCTTGCCGCTGATTTCGCGGAAGGCGGCCTTCGACGCCTCGTCCCTGAACATCGCCGGATCCGTATTGCCGAGCAGGGCACCTTCGAGCGAGGTGCAGCCGCTTGTCTTCAGGATACGCCGCCCATGCCGGCTGATGAGCTCCGAGCCGCCCGGACGGCCCACGAAGCGTTCGCCGATATAGGGCTGGTCCATTACGCCGATGACGGGCTTCGTGCCGTCATTGAGCGCGATCAGCGTCCCCCAGAGCGGTACGCCGGAAATGAAGGAGCGTGTGCCGTCGATCGGGTCGAGCACCCATGTGAGCGGGCTCGTGCCCAGCTCCTGCCCATGCTCTTCGCCATAGATGCCGTGCTCGGGATAGTGGCTCTTGATGAGGGTGCGGATCGCCGCTTCCGCGTCGCGGTCCGCCGCCGTCACCGGATCGAAGACGAATTCACCGCGCTTGTTGTCGACCGAAAGCCCGGAGCGAAAATGCGGTAGCGTCACCTCGGCGGCGGCATCGGCAAGACGCAGCGCGAAGGTCGCAAGTTCGTCGATTTTTTCGGAAGACAGCATGAGGGCCTCTCGGGTCGGCGGGCCCGCATAATGCGGTGGGTCGGTGCCCTAGTCCAGCCGGTAGACACGCTGTGCGGTATCGTGGAAAAGCGCCCGCTTCTCGTCCGCGTCGAAGCCCTTCGCGATCTTCTTGAACGCATTCCAGAGCACCGGGTAGGACACCGAGAGCTTGTCGACCGGGAAATTGCTTTCGAACATGCAACGCTCCGGGCCGAAGGCGTCGATCGTGTGGAGATAATAATCCCCTGTCGCGGCCACGAGTTCATCCGAGGTGGGCGGCGTCGCGCGCTTGTGCCACTCGAAGCCGTTCACCGCCATGTTGATGCCGCCGATCTTGGCGACGACGTTCGGGCATTCGGAGAGGTCGACGATGTCCTTCATCCACTGCGCAAAAATCTCGGAGCGTTTTCCGGCATAGGTGCCGATGCCGAGCGGCCCGCCGAAATGATCGAGCACGATCGTCGTCTCTGGAAAATCCCGCGCCAGCGCCGTCACTTCCGGAATCTGGTGGTGATAGACCCATGCGTCGAAACTAAGATTGTGTCTGGCAAGCTGTGCGAAACCCTCGCGGAATTTCGCGGAGCCCATAAGGCCCTTTGCGGGGTGCGTGTGCGACGGCCGCACCTCCGGGCTGTCGTCGAGCGCGGTCGCATGGCGGATACCGCGAAAGCGCGCCGGCGCGGCGGCGACGTGAGCGGCCAGCACCTCGTCGACGGAGCCGCCCATTCCGAGATCGGCGCGGCCGACGATCCCCTTGCAGGCGCGCATCTCGCCATAGAGCCCGCTCGCCGATTGCGCCGCGATGCCGTTCACGAATTCCGTCTCGCCGACGAATTTCAGATGCTCCGCGCCGTCCGCGCGATACATCGCCGTGCATTCGACGAAGACGGTGGCGCGGATATTGTGGCCCGAGCCCGTGTCCGCGTTGAGTTCGTCCAGCATGTAGCGCGAGCCGGGAAAATCCCAGAGATGATGATGCGGATCGATGATCGGCAGATCGGGCTCGATGATGTCTTCGCGCACCAGTCCGAGCCACTCGTCGTTCGTCGCCATGCTCTCCTCCGTTTATTTTGGAAAGAGTGACACCGGCCCCGCGCTGACACAACCGGCACAAACGAAATGGCCGCGCCCCTTGCAGGACGCGG
>CAISYL010000251.1 GCA_903889655.1 uncultured Alphaproteobacteria bacterium
ACCCGGCCGACGATCGCGTTGAAATTGGCGCCGTCGCAATAGAAATAGGCGCCTGCCGCGTGAACGGCGTCCGCAATCTCGATGATGTCGCGCTCGAAGAGCCCGCAGGTGTTCGGATTGGTCAGCATGATCGCCGCCACATCGGGCCCGAGCTTCGATTTGAAGGCGGCGAGATCGACGCGGCCATCCGCCGTCGCCGGGATCGCATCGACCTTGTATTGAAGGAGCGCCGCCGTCGCCGGGTTGGTGCCATGCGCGGATTCAGGCACGAGAATGCGCGTGCGTGTCGCGCCCTCGCCGCGTGCGACCAGCGCCGCGCGGATCGCCATCATGCCGCAGAGCTCGCCATGCGCGCCCGCCTTGGGCGACATCGCGACGGCGGGCATGCCGGTCAGCTCCTTCAGCCAATGGGCCAGCGTGTCCATCAGTTCGAGCGCGCCCTGCACGGTCTTCTGCGGTTGCAGCGGATGCACATCGCCAAAGCCCGGCAGCCGCGCCATCTTCTCGTTGAGGCGCGGATTGTGCTTCATCGTGCAGGAACCGAGCGGATAGAGCCCCGCATCGATCGAATAATTCTTGCGCGAGAGGCGCACGTAGTGCCGCATCACGTCAGGCTCCGAGATGCCCGGCAGACCGATGCGGCCCTTGCGTTCCAGCGTTCCGAGACGCGATGCGAAAGCGGCCGGCTCGTCGAGATCGACCCCGGTCGCACCCGGATTGTCGAGTTCGAAGATCAACGGTTCTTCGAGGCGCAGACCGCGATTGCCCGTATAGGTCTCGAAATCGCTCGATGCGACGTCGCCAGCGCCGGTGGGGCGTCCCTGAGTGTTCATGCCGGACATCACAGCACCTCCTTCAACGCGGCGACATACTGCGCGCGGTCATCATCCGTATTGATTTCGGTCGAGGCGACGATCAGCAGATTGTCGAGCGCCGCATCGTCCGGAATGAGCCGGCTCGCCGGCAAGCCGCCGAGCACTTGCCTGTCGGCCAGCGCATCGACCACCGCCGTCGCCGGCTTCGGCAAGCGGATCGTGAACTCGTTGAAGAAGGCGCCGTTCAGAAGCTCGACGCCTTTGACGCCCGACAGCGCGTCGGCGAGCTTCACCGCGTTGGCGTGGTTGATCCGCGCCAGACGCTTGAAGCCGTCCTCGCCGAGAAGCGAGAGATGGATCGTGAAGGCGAGCGAGCAGAGGCCGGAATTGGTGCAGATATTCGACGTCGCCTTTTCGCGGCGGATATGCTGCTCGCGCGTCGAAAGCGTCAGCACGTAACCACGCTTTCCTTCCGCATCGACCGTCTGGCCGCAAAGGCGGCCAGGCATCTGCCGCACGAACTTGTCGCGCGTCGCAAAGAGTCCGACATAGGGCCCGCCGAAATTGAGCCCGTTGCCGATCGACTGACCCTCGCCGACGACGATGTCGGCGCCCATCTCGCCGGGCGGCGTCACGAGACCGAGCGACACGACTTCCGGCACCACGGCGATAAGGAGCGCGCCCTTGGCATGCGCGGCATCCGCAATCGCGCGGAGATCGACAAGCTCGCCGAAGAAGCTGGGCGACTGCACGACGACGCAGCTCGTATCGCCGGCAATGCGCGCGATGATGTCCTCGGTCTTGCCGGGAAACGCGGCCGGCAAGGCCTCGACCGGATCGCCGCCCGCCTCGCAGAGATTTTCGACGACCGCGCGGTAATGCGGATGAAGCGTGCCCGAGAGCACAGCCTTCTTCCGCTTCGTCACGCGATGCGCCATCAGCACCGCTTCGGCGCAGGCGGTCGAGCCGTCATACATGGAGGCGTTCGCGACATCCATGCCGGTGAGCATCGCGACCTGGGTCTGGAACTCGAAGAGATATTGCAGCGTCCCTTGCGTGATCTCCGGCTGATAGGGCGTGTAGGAGGTGAGGAACTCCGAACGCTGGATCAGATGATCGACGGTCGCCGGCACATGATGTCGATAGGCGCCGCCGCCGATGAAGAAAGGCACCGAACCCGCCGCAACGTTCTTCGCCGCCATCTTCGTCAGCGCGCGCTCGACTTCGAGCTCGCCCTGCCGCCGTGGCAGATCGACGAGCCCGTCGCGCCGCGCGCGCTCCGGCACGTCGCGGAAAAGATCATCGACGCTTTTCGCGCCGATGACGCCGAGCATCTCGCGGCGATCGTTTTGGGTCAGTGGCAGGTAGCGCATGTTCTAAAGTCCAGGTTGAAGCCGCTCACATTTCTCTTTCGTCATGCGCGGGCTTGTCCCGCGTATCCACGTCTCTTCTTCCATCAAGAAAGACGTGGATGGCCGGGCCAAGCCCGGCCACGACGGCCGACTAAAAAATCAAGCCAGTCCTTCGACGAAGCTCTTGTAGGCCTCTTCGTCCATCAGCTTGGAAAGCTCGGACTTGTCAGAGAGCTTCAGCTTCACGAACCAGCCCTTGCCCATCGCGTCCTCGTTGACGCCGCCGGGCGCCGCTTCGAGGTCGGCATTGACCTCGACGACATCGCCCGAAACGGGCGCATAGACCTCGCTCGCCGCCTTCACGCTTTCGACGACCGCCGCCTCCTCGCCCGCCGCAATCGACTTGCCGACTTCCGGCAGCTCGACATAGACGACGTCGCCCAGCTGCTCCTGCGCGTAGTCGGTGATGCCCACCGTTGCAACATCGCCATCGACACGCACCCATTCATGCTGGTCGGTGAAACGGATCTCGCTCATCTCTCTGTCCCCTGACTATTTCGTCTTGTGAAAACGCTTCTCGGTGAAAGGCATCGCGACGACCTTGGCCGGCCGTCCCTTGCCTCTGACCATCAACTCGACATCGGTGCCGACTTTCGAAAAATCGGTCGCGACGTAACCCATGGCGATCGGCCCGGCGACCGACGGGCCATAGCCGCCGCTCGTGATCGTGCCGATGATCTTGTCCCCGCCGACGATCTCCGTGCCCTCGCGCGCCGGCGCCTTGCCTTCCGGCAGCAGGCCGACGCGCTTCCTCGTCACGCCATTCGCGATCTGGTCGAGAATGATCTTCGCGCCGGGAAAATTGGCCTCTTCGCGGCGGCGTTTGCCGATGACCCAGCCGAGCGCCGCCTCGATAGGCGTCGTCGTCTCGTCGATGTCGTGGCCGTAGAGGCAAAGCCCGGCCTCGAGACGCAGCGAGTCGCGCGCGCCGAGCCCGATGGGTTTCACTTCCGGCTCGCCGAGAAGCTTCTTCGTCAGCGCGACCGCATCCTTCTCCGGCACGGAAATCTCGTAGCCGTCCTCGCCCGTATAGCCCGAGCGGCTGACGAGACAGGGAATGCCCGCAACGTCGATCGCCTTCGCCGTCATGAAGATCATCTCGGCGGCAGCCGGCGCGAAACGCGCGAAAACCTCGACCGCCTTCGGCCCCTGCAACGCGATCAGTGCCCGGTCCGCGATCGGCTTCAGCGAAATGCCGGCCGGAAGGTTCGCCGCAATATGCGCGAAGTCGGCTTCCTTGCAGGCCGCGTTGACGATGATGAAAATCGAATTCGCCCGTGCGGGCTCCGCCGGCCACGTCACCATCAGATCGTCGCGGATGCCGCCCTTGTCGTTCAGCAGCAGCGTGTAGCGGATGGCGCCGGGTGCGAGCCCCAGAATGTCGCCGGGCACCAGCGTCTCGAGCGCCTTCGCCACCGTCTCGAAATCCGGACCCTCGATCCAGGCCTGCCCCATATGCGAGACGTCGAAGAGCCCCGCCGCCGTTCGCGTATGCAGATGTTCGGCCAGCACACCATCCTTGTACTGGACCGGCATGTCATAGCCCGCGAAAGGCACCATCTTCGCGCCGAGTTCGATATGGAGCGCGTGCAGCGGCGTGACCTGCAGGGTCTCATCGATATGGGGAGCTGACATCGGTCTCTCTCGGTTACGCGCGAATCATCAAGGGCTGCCGCCCGGCAAAACTGCCGGCAGCGCCCCCTCTGTCGCGGAACCTGAGAGATTTCGCGGAACGGGACGAACCCGCCGCTTACGCCCTTCGGTGAGGCCTGCCCGAGCCGGACGGCCTGCTTTCCAGAGATTCATCCCCCTGCGGTCCGGTTGCCTGAGAGTTTCCGGGGCGGTTGCTCCTTCGGCGCCGGGTCCACGGACCCGATCTCTCCCGCAGGGATCATCTGTATGTAGGAATCAGGCTTCGATCCTTGAAGCTTGGGCCGATCATATGGAGGGGCCCGGGGGAGTCAATTGCGGCAGACGCACGCCCTCCGGGATTCTTCGTTTTTCCACGGAAATCGGCGTTTCCGCCTCAGACCCGTCCCGTAACGCGCCGCGCGGCGACGCCCTATTTCAGGGGGATCGCCGGCACCTTGTGGTTGTAATCGAGCTGATCCTTGGTGAGCTGGAAACCGACGATGATTTCATAGGCCGAACCGTCGAGTTCGCCGCCATAGGGGATCTTGGTCTCGTCGATGGTCTTGAGGAATTTGATCGTCCGCGCCGATCCCTCGAAGGAGAGCGGAATATCGAGCGGCTGCTTGCTGACCATGTAGCCGTGGCGCGTGACCGCGATGAAGCCGGGGATCGTCATGTCGCGCGATGTCGCCGCCGGCCCGAGATCGGCCGTGCCGTCGAAGGCGACGTCGAACGAGATCTGCTTCTCGTCGGTGTCGTATTCGCACTTGATGACCGACTTGCGGATTTCCGCACGGATCACGACGTCGGTCAGATCCTTGCCCCGTCCGCTGAAGAGCGTGACGCGGTCCGCCCCGTCGAGAACGCCCACCGTGGGGCAGGGCTTCGGCAGTCCCGCATCCGGGTCGGTGTCGTCGTCGCTGCTGCCCATGCCGAGCCATGAGCAACCGCCCAGCGCCAGCGGCAAGACGAGAAGCGCGGCGAGGCCCAAAGCGCGCGCGGGCCGGAAGGCGGCGCGGCGGGGTGTACCGGTCGGCTCGATCGGAAACGGCATCGTCGTGTCACTCGCTGGATAAGGAATGTGAAAGTCCCGCCTGTCGTCCGGCACCCGCGTTTCTTGACTTTCGCGAGGCAGACCCCTCTATTACCGGCAGAGACGGCCCCCGAAAGCCTTGCGTTTCATACGGTTAGCAGGGCAACAGGGCCGCCTTGACTGCGGCGCGGGCACTTTAGCGAAGTGTCGGCAAGCCCACAAGCAGGGCCCCGCGAGCCTGAATGCCGCGCCGGAAGCTTGAAGACGACCATGCTCCGTTCGAGACACCCATAAACCCATGACCGACAAAGCCCCGAAGCCGAAGCTGACGCTGATCCTCGCAAGCCCGCGCGGCTTTTGCGCGGGCGTGGACCGGGCGATCCAGATCGTCGAAACGGCGATCGAGAAATTCGGTCCGCCGGTCTATGTCCGCCACGAGATCGTGCATAACCGTTTCGTCGTCGAGGAGCTGGAGAAGAAGGGCGCGATCTTCGTCGAGGAGCTGGACGAGGTGCCGGAAGGTGCGCGCGTCATCTTCTCGGCGCATGGCGTACCGAAATCCGTGCCGGCCGATGCCAGGGCCCGCGAGCTCGTCTATTTCGACGCGACCTGCCCCCTCGTTTCCAAGGTTCATGTCGAGGCCGAACGCCATTACGAGCGTGGCCTCGAAATCGTCCTGATCGGCCATGCCGGCCATCCCGAAGTGATCGGCACCATGGGTCAGTTGCCCGAAGGCGCCGTGAGGCTCGTCGAGACGGTGGCCGACGCCGAGACGCTCGCGCCGCGCGATGCGGGCAAGCTCGCCTTCGTCACGCAGACGACGCTCTCGGTCGACGACACGGCGGACATCGTCGCGGTGCTGCGCCGCCGGTTCCCGGAGATCGTCGGTCCGCACAAGGAAGACATCTGCTACGCGACCACCAACCGCCAGGACGCGGTCAAGACCATCGCGCCGAAATCGGACGCCGTCATCGTCATCGGTGCACCGAACTCGTCGAACTCGATGCGCCTCGTCGAAGTGGCCGAACGCGCCGGGTGCCCGCGCTCCATGCTGGTGCAGCGCGCCGCCGACATCGACTGGGCGGCGCTCGGGACCCCCCGCACGGTCGGCTTGACCGCCGGCGCCAGCGCGCCCGACGTTCTGGTCGCCGAGGTCATCGACGCTTTCCGCGCGCGCTTCGACGTGACCGTCGAGGAAGTTGCGGCGGCCCGCGAATCCGTGCAGTTCAAGCTGCCCCGCGCGCTCGCGGGCTGACGGGGTTTTTCCGACATGGCTGTCTACACGGAAGTCGCCGACGAGGAGCTCGAAGCCTTTCTCGCCGCCTACGACATCGGAGAGCTTCGCGCCTGCAAGGGCATCGCGGAAGGCGTCGAGAATTCGAACTTCCTGCTCCACACGACCATGGGCAGCTATCTGCTGACGCTCTACGAAAAGCGCGTCGCACGGAACGATCTCCCCTTCTTCCTCGGCCTGATGAACCATCTCGCGGCGAAGGGCATCCATTGCCCGGTGCCGATCCGCAGCCGGAAGGGCGAGATGCTGGGCGAACTCGCCGGTCGCCCCGCCGCCATCGTCAGCTTCCTCGAAGGCCTGTCGGTGCGCCGGCCGCAGCCGAAACATTGCGCGCAGCTGGGCGAAGGCCTGGCGCAACTCCATCTGGCCGGCCGCGATTTTCCGCTTCGCCGCGCGAATGCGCTGACGGTGACGGGGTGGCGGCCGCTCTTCGAGGCCTGCGGCGCCCGCGCCGACGAAGTCTCGTCGGGCCTCGCGGCGGAGCTTGGCGTAGAGCTTGCCTTCCTCGAAGCGAACTGGCCCCGCGATCTCGCGCAGGGCGTCATCCATGCAGATCTCTTTCCGGACAACGTCTTCTTCATCGGCGAGAAGCTCTCCGGCCTGATCGACTTCTATTTCGCCTGCAACGACGCGCTCGCCTACGACCTCGCAATCTGCCTCAACGCCTGGTGCTTCGAGGCCGACGGCTCGTTCAACATCACCAAGGCGCGCGCGCTGACGCAAAGCTACAATGCCGTGCGACCGCTCGACGCCGCCGAACTCGCGGCCCTTCCGCTGCTCGCGCGCGGCAGCGCCATGCGCTTCCTGCTGACGCGGCTCTACGACTGGCTCAATCATCCGGAAGGCGCGCTGGTGAAACCGAAGAATCCGCTCGAATATCTGAGGCGCCTGCGCTTCCATCGCGGCGTCGCCTCGCCCGACGCCTATGGCCTCGACCGATGAACGCCGAAAATTCCATCGAGATCTATACCGACGGCGCCTGCTCGGGAAATCCCGGACCGGGCGGCTGGGGCGCGATCCTGCGCTACAAGGACAGCGAGAAGGAAATCTGCGGCGGCGAGCAGCTCACAACCAACAACCGCATGGAGTTGATGGCCGCGATCATGGCGCTCGAATCGCTGAAGCGGCCGAGCCATGTGCGCCTTCACACGGACTCGATCTATCTGCGCGACGGCATCACCAAGTGGATCCACAACTGGAAACGCAATGGCTGGCGCACCTCGGACAAGAAGCCAGTGAAGAACGCCGAACTCTGGAAGCGCCTCGAACTCTCGCTCGAAACCCACGACATCAGCTTCCACTGGGTGAAGGGCCATGCCGGCCACGACGACAACGAACGCGCCGACGAACTCGCCCGTCAGGGCATGGCGCCGTTTCTGAAGGCGGCGAGATAAACGCCCTCCTCCCTCTCCTTCACGTCATGCGCGGGCTTGACCCGCGTATCCACGTCTTTTGTCCGTTGGAAAAGGAAGACGTGGATGGCCGGGCCAAACCCGGCCATGACGAAAAAGAGGGGAAAGAGGAGGAGCAGATCAAATCTGCGTCAGGATATTCTCCGCGCCCGAGACCTTCGCCTCGCCGGGATTGGGCTCCTTGTTGAGCGACTTCACGACGCCGTCGTCGACCAGCATCGAGTAGCGCAGGCTGCGCGTGCCCATGCCGAAGCCCGAACCGTCGAAATCGAGGCCGAGCTTTTTCGTCAGTTCGCCGTTGCCGTCGCCGAGCATCGTCACCTTGTCGCCCGTGCCCTGAGCCTTGCCCCAGGCACCCATGACGAAGGCGTCGTTGACGGAAAGGCAGACGATCTCGTCGACGCCCTTGGCGTGAATTTCGTCGGCCTTCTGGACGAAGCCCGGCAGATGCTGGTTCGAGCAGGTCGGTGTAAAGGCGCCGGGCAGCGCGAAGACGACGACCTTGCGGCCCTTGAAGAGATCGGCGGTCTTCACCGGCACGGGGCCCTTGTCGCTCATCTTCATCAGCGTGACGTCCGGAATTTTCTCTCCGATGGCGATGGTCATTCCTGCCTCCAATGTTTTGTGGCGCTGCTCATGCGCGGTTCGGCCGGCATTAAAGCCGCAATCCCCCGCCGCCGCCAGCCCCGGTAAATGCGCTCACGAAGCTGTGAAACCTATTCGACCGAACGCACGGCCTCGACGGCGGTTGCAGGCCCGGACAGGGTGAGCACGATGCGCGCGCCCTTGAGCGTGGCCGTCCCGCTCGTCTCGACCGGCACGGTGTAGGCGACGACATCGCCCTCGCGCGCGGCCTCCGGCTTGCCGAACCAGAGCCCGGCCGGTCCTTCGACGATCAGCTGCGGCGCCTCGCCCGCCGCGCGGTAATGGACGACGAGATGCTTGCCATCGGCGCGCGCCGAGATCGCGGACGGATCGGCCGGGGCCACGGGCACGCGCGCGAAATAGTGCTGGACGGCCGCCGCGTCGGCGGTCGCGTGCGGTGCGCCGGCCGGAATGGCGAGCGTCAGGTCCGCCTCGCCCGGCACGCAGAGATTGGAACAGACGCCGTAGCTCATCGAGAGGACGAGCGTGACGGGCTTCGCCGCATTCTTCGCCGTGACGACGACCGGCCATACGATTTCGTCGCGATAGCCGAAGGTGGAATCGTCCGGTTCGTCGAAACGCTCGGGTACCGGCCATTTGAGCTCGACGGAAGCGACATTTCTCGACGCCGACCAGTCGAAGCGGGGCGCGAGGCCCGAATCGCCCGGCTTGCGCCAATAGCTGTGCCAGCCTTTTTCGAGTTTCATTTCGATGCCGGCGAGAAAGGGCGCCGCATCGTGAGCGGTCACGGAGGTCATCAGGCGCAGTCGCGTAACGCCCTCCACTTCGCCCGCATGTGCCGGCGCGGGGGCGACTTGCGAAAGGCAGAGAAACAGAAAAATGGCGGCGCGCAGCGCCGCACCGCTCCATCTTCGCCGTTTTGTCTTCGCCATTCGTCCGTCCCGAAATGCCACCGGACCATGATAGAGCATCGCCGGCTCATGCGGCCATACCCGCCTTGCCCGGTCACAAATGTCATTCTTGCGTGACATCGAAGCCGCGAGGGTCGACAATATCGCTTGAGAGTCTTGAGTACGGCGCGGCAAGAGCTACGTAATTTGCATGAGCCAGATACCGCCACCTCTAAGCTACAAGCCCGAAACGGAGGGTTTCCTCGAGGGCAAGATGCTGATCGCCATGCCGCAGATCGGCGACGATCGCTTTGAACGCACCGTCATTTATCTGTGCGTCCACAATCCCGAAGGCGCGATGGGGATCGTGGTCAACAAGCCGGCGCCCAACCTCACCCTTCCCGATCTGCTCGACCAGCTTTCGATTCCGGTTTCGAGCGAAAGCCCGCTGCGCATGCCGGGCACGATCCGCTGCCCCGTGCTCGTCGGCGGACCGGTCGAGGTCGGCCGTGGCTTCGTGCTGCATACGCAGGATTATTTCTCCGAGGATTCGACGCTGCCGGTCGACGAGGATGTCGGCCTCACGGCAAGCGTCGACATTCTGCGCGCCATCGCCGTCGGTCGCGGTCCGAGCCGCGCGCTGCTCGCACTCGGTTACGCCGGATGGGCCCCTGGCCAGCTCGAAGCGGAAATCCAGGCAAACGGCTGGCTCCATTGCGATCCGGATCCGGAGCTTCTCTTCGGCATCGATCTCGACGGGAAATATCATTCGGCGCTAGCCAAGATCGGCATCGACCTCTCGCTTCTGTCCGGCGAGGCCGGGCACGCCTGACGCCGATCTCTACCGTCTCGCATATCGCGCGATGAAGTCCAGCGCATCGGCGGCGCGCATCGGCTGGCCGAAATAATAGCCCTGCCCGTAATCGCATCCCATCGCCGCGAGATCGCGGGCCTGTTCCTCGCTCTCCGTTCCTTCCGCGACGACTTCCATGCCGAGATCATGCGCCAGCGTCACCATCGAGCGGATGATGACCGGCGTTTCGCGATCGCTCGACATGCCGGCGACGAAAGAGCGATCGACCTTCAGCGTATCGAAGGGGAAACGCTGAAGGTAGGAAAGGCTCGAATAGCCGGTTCCGAAATCGTCGAGCGAAAGTCCGGCGCCGAGTGATTTCAGCCGCGCCAGCATCTGCGCCGCGAATTCGGGGTTCTCCATGACGAGCGATTCCGTCACTTCGAGCTTCAGCGACCCCGGCACGATGTCGATCCGGTGCAGCACGCGCTTCACGTCGTCGATGAGATCGTGGCGCAGAAGCTGGCGGCTCGACACGTTGACGCTGGCAAAGAGCGCCTTTTCGAGCGGGAAGAGTTTCTGCCAGGTCGCGAGCTCTTCGCTTGCGGATCTGAGCGCGAAGCGGCCGAGATCGTGAATGAGCCCCAGCTCCTCGGCCAAGGGCACGAAATCGTCCGGCGTAAGAAGCCCTTTCTCGGGATGGTTCCATCGCACCAGCGCCTCGAAGCCGCGCACGCTGCCGTCGGCGAGCGACATGATGGGCTGGTAGTAGAGTTCGAACTGCTTGCGTTCGACCGCGTGCCTGAGATCGGTTTCCAGACTCAGATTGTCGTCCGCCTCGCCGCGCATGCCGGGTTCGAAAATCTCGATCCGCGCCTTGCCCGAACGCTTGGCGCGATACATCGCGATCTCGGCCTCGGTCAGCAGATCTTCGGGCCGCTCATGGCTGTCCTCGCAGATCGCGACGCCGATCGAGGATGTCGGAAAGACTTCCTGTCCAGCGACCTCGATCGGCTGCGACAGGAATTCGGCCAGCGATTCCGAAAAGGCCTGCGCGTCCTCGCGCGAGGTCCGCGTCGCCAGCAGGATCGCGAATTCGTCGCCGTCGATGCGCGCAACGGTATCTTCCTGCGTCACCATGGATTCCAGACGCCGCGCCACCGCGATCAGGAGCGCATCGCCGCCCGAATGGCCGAGGCTGTCGTTCACCGTCTTGAAGCGGTCGAGATCGAGCAGCAGCAGCGCCGCGCGCGGCCGGTCGATGAGGCCGGCGCGGTGAATGGCGCGGTCGAGCCGGTCCATGAAGAGCGCGCGATTGGGAAGCCCCGTCAGGCTGTCATGCACGGCGTCGTGGAAAAGCCGTTCCTCGGACATCTTGCGCGCCGTGACGTCGCTCGCCGTGCCGACGCAGCGCGCGGCGAAACCTTCCGGCCCCGCGATGCAGCTCGCATTGAGCGCCACCCAGCGGAAGGCGCCGTCGGAATGGCGCATCCGGAATTCGAGCGTGAAGGAAACATTGCCCCGGCCGATATAGGCGTTGAGCGCATTGCGATAGGTCTCGCGATCCGATGGATGCATATGCTCGCGCCACGCAACCTCGTTGCCGCCGAGCGTCCCGGCGTCGAGCCCCAGCATCGCCTCGACCGAAGGCGAGACATAAAGCGTGTCGGCGACGATGTCCCAGTCCCAGACGCCCTGCCGCGCACCGGTGAGCGCAAAGGCGTGACGCTGCTCGCTCCGCACGGTGCCGACATCGGCGCGGCGGCGCCCGCCCTGTGCCTGATAGGCGGCGGCGAAGGCAAACAGCACCAGCGCGATGGTGAAGATGCCGACCGCGAAGGGCGTGCCGATGAAGGAACCCGGCAGCCAGCCCGCCGCGTAGAAAGCCGCGATGAGACCGGCCAGACCGAAAAGCGCCGTACCCGGAATGAGAAGCTGCGCCGGCCTTATGCCGCGCAGCGCCGCCATGACGACGAGAGGCGCACCGCCGAAGAGCGCGACGGCAAGGCTGAGCCGCGCCATCGCCGCGCCCGCCTGCGGCAGGAAGATCGCCACGGGAATACAGACAAGAACCCCGACCGTCAGCAGACGGGCCGCGCGCGAGGCCCGCGCGAAATGCCGTTCGAGATCGAGAAAATAGCGCTCGAGCGCAAAGACGGAACCAGCAAACAGCGTCAGCGCGATGGTCCGGAAAACGAGATCCCATTTCGCCGAGGCGCCGAACATCAGCGAGAGATAGCCGAACTCCGCGAGCTCGACGAGAAACCCCGTGCCGAGGAGAACCGCGGTTACACGCGCCGCCGGCACGCGCGTCAGCACCGCGAGCGCCGAGAGATAGATCGCCAGCGCCGCGACGACGCCGAGCATGCCGCCTTCGATGAGCGAGAGCCGGCGCGTGAAGGCCTGCCATGAGGTCGGATTCCAGAGGTAGAGCGAGGCAGGCGCGGGCTTCTCCGAATGGAGCGCCACCGTGACGCTGGTCGCCGGATCGACCGTCAGCGAGAAAACGGCCAGTCCCGGCCGCGCCTCCCACGGCGTCGGGATCGGGTCTTCCGCCCCCGCCGCATAGGCGCGATCGACTTCGGGCGCAGGCACCGGCCAGATGAGATTGAGGAAACCTTCGCCGCGCCGGTCGGCAACCAGATAGCGCGTCACCGGCTCCTCGCCCCGGTTGCGCAAGGCCGCCGCGAGCCAGACGCCTTTTGCCTCCGGCGAGCCGTCGGAAAGCGTGACCGTGCCGTCGTCGCCCGCATCGCCGCCATCGGTTGCATCGTCCTCGCCCCCGGATGCCGCAGCAGGCGGCGCGGCGGGCGCGGGCGCCCCCTTGGTGGGCGGCGGCGTCACCTTGGCCTGGAGGCTCGTATCCTGATCGGTCGCGCCGCTATCGGCCGGGGCCTCGATGGTGAGCTTGCGCCCCTGCTCTTCATAGCGTTCGACAAAGGGCGTGAGGTCGACGACGGGTCGGTCGTCGTCCAGCGCCACGGCATCGAGCGCCTGCGACGCAACCGGCGTGAGGATGAAAAACAGGGCGGCCAGCGCGCCAATCACGCGCGCGCCTTTCGCGCATCCTCGCCGCATCGCTCCCCCTTGTTCCACGCTCACACCCGCGGATCGTCCCGCAGAATCGCAAAGACGACGTGATCGCGCCACATTCCATTAATGCGCAAATAGCCCCGCGCATAGCCCTCTTCGTGGAAACCGCATTTGCGCAGCACTGCCTTGGAACGCTCGTTCTCCGGCAGGCATGCCGCCTGCAGCCGATGCAGCCTCAATTCCTCGAAGACGTAAGGAATGAGCGCGCGCACCGCCCTCGTGACATAGCCCTTCCCCGCATGAATCTCGCCCGCCCAGTAGCCGAGCGTGCAGGATTGCTGGACGCCGCGTTGCACGTTGGAAAGCGTGCAACCGCCGACCAGCGCATCATCATCCTCCCGAAAGATGAAAAAGGGGTAGGCATGGTCTTCCTTGACCTCGCGCAGGTAGCGCCGGATGCGGCGGCGATAGGCGTTGCGCGTGAGGTCGTCCGCCGGCCAGGTCGGCTCCCAGGGGGAGAGGAAATCCCGGCTCCGGTCCCTGAGGCTCGCCCATTCCGAATAATCGCCCATCTGCGGGCCGCGGAGATAAAGCCCGTCGCCGACGACGACGGGCGTCGTTTCTGGCTTCGACATGGATCTCAGAAAGGCCATGGGCGCGTCGGCTCCGGAGCATGAGCCCGTCGGGTCCCTGTCGAGCCGGCGCCTCTCACGCGATCTTATTGAAATCTTGCCGCGAGACGCTCATAGGATTCAAGCCCGCCGCCCGCGCCATTGAGCGGACCCACCGCCGCCATTGCCGGCTTCGGCTTTGAGAGAAACCGGCTCGCGAAACGCCGCATGGCCGCCGCGTCGACCGCATCCACTTTGGCGATCATTTCATCGAGCGGCAGCACCCGCCCATGGATCGTGTATTGCCGGGCGATCTGCTCGGCCCGCGAGGAGGAAGATTCGAGATTCATCAAAAGCCCGGCCTTCATCTGCGCCCGGGCGCGCGCCGTCTCTTCCTCGGTCGCATCCTCGCCGAGCCGCGCAATCTCGCCGGCGATCACCGGCATCAGCTCGGCAAGATCGTCGGGCGAGGTGCCGGCATAGACGCCGAGCATGCCCGTATCGACGAAGGACCAGGCATAGGCGAAGACCGAATAGCAGAGGCCGCGCTTTTCGCGCACTTCCTGAAAGAGCCGGGACGACATGCCACCGCCGAGCACGCTCGAGAAGATCTGCGCGGTGTAATAATCCTCGTCGCTATAGGCCGGACCTTCGAAGGCGAGCGCCACATGCGCCTGTTCGAGTTCGCGCGTCTCGCGCCGCTCGCCGCCGCGGAACTTCGCCGGCTCCAGACCGCGTTCCCGCGCGCCCGGAAGCGCCGCGAAGCGCTCCTCGGCCAGCGCCACCAGTTCGGCGTGATCGACGGCGCCCGCCGCCGCCAGCACCATGCCCGGCGCCTGATAACGCTCGCTCATATAGCCCTGCAACGCATCGCGGCCGAAGCTCCGCACCGTATCGACGGTGCCGAGAATAGTCCGGCCGAGCGCCTGGGCGGGATAGGCCGCCTCCAGAAGATGGTCGAAGACGAGATCGTCCGGCGTGTCGAGCGACTGGCCAATTTCCTGAATGACGACGCCGCGTTCGCGCTCGAGTTCGCCGGCCTCGAAGACCGAATGCTGGAGAATGTCGGAGAGAAGATCGATGGCGAGCGGCAGGTCGTTCTTCAGCACGCGGGCATAATAGGCCGTCGTCTCATGCGTCGTATGGGCGTTGATATGACCGCCGACATTCTCGATCTCTTCGGCGATGGCGCGCGCCGAACGGCGCTGCGTACCCTTGAAGGCCATGTGCTCGAGCAGATGCGAAACGCCATGCTGATGCGGGCTTTCGTTGCGAGCGCCCGTATTGACCCAGACGCCGACCGACGTGGTTTCCAGATGCGGCATCAGATCGGTCACAACCGTCAGACCGTTCTCGAGCCTTGTCACATTCACCGCCATTGAAACCTCCAGCCTTTCCTACGCCACAACCGCCCGTGCCCGCTCCCGAATGAACCCCTCCACCGTCTGCAGATCGTTGGGGAGCACCGTCATGTGCTCCTTGCGTTCGAAAATATCCTGCATGCGCGCCGGCAGGTCCGGGTGAATGCCCGTCGCCGCCTTCACCGCATCCGGGAACTTCGCCGGATGCGCCGTCGCCAATGTCACCATCGGCGTCGCGCCGTCCCCGCGCTCGGCCTTCGCCGCCGCGAGCCCCACCGCCGTATGCGGATCGACCAGTTCGCCCGTTTCGGCGAGCGTCTCGGCGATCGTCCGCGCCGTCTCCTCTTCGCCGACGCGCTTTGCGGCAAAGAGTGTACGGATCGCGTCGAGCCGGAGCGGATCGAGCGAGAAGGCGCCCGATTGCGCAAGGCTCTGCATCAGCCGCCGCACCGCCGCACCGTCCTGCCCATAGGCGTCGTAGACGAGGCGTTCGAAATTCGACGAAACTTGAATGTCCATGCTCGGGCTGATGCTCGGCATGACCTCGCCGACCTCATAGCGCCCCGTTGCGAGCGTCCGCGCCAGAATGTCGTTCTGGTTCGTCGCGACGACGAGCCGCGCGATGGGCAGGCCCATCCGGCTCGCCACATAGCCGGCGAAGATGTCGCCGAAATTGCCCGTCGGCACGGTGAACGAGACCGGCCGCGCCGGCGCGCCGAGCGCCACCGCGCTGGTGAAGAAATAGACGATCTGGGCCATGACGCGGCCCCAGTTGATCGAGTTGACGCCGGCCAGCGAAACCTCGTCGCGGAAGGCGTGATCGTTGAACATCGCCTTCACGAGAGCCTGGCAGTCGTCGAAGGTGCCTTCGAGCGCGATATTATGGACATTCGCATCGCCGACCGTCGTCATCTGCCGGCGCTGCACCTCCGAGGTGCGGCCCTTGGGATGCAGAATGAAGATGTCGGTCGTCTCGCGCCCCCGGAAGGCCTCGATCGCGGCCGAGCCGGTGTCGCCGGAGGTTGCGCCCACGACCGTGATGCGCCGTCCGCGCTTGGCCAGCATATGGTCGAAAAGCCGGGCGAGGATCTGCATCGCCACGTCCTTGAAGGCGAGCGTCGGCCCGTGAAAGAGCTCCAGCAGCCAGTCGTTCGATCCGGTCTGGACCAGCGGCACGACAGCCTTGTGACCGAAGCTCGCATAGGCGCCTTCGATCATCTCGGAAAGCGCTGCGTCCGGAATCGACGGCCCGATAAAGGGCCGCATCACCCGATGCGCGACCTCCTGATAGGGAAGTCCGGCAAAGGCCCTGATCTTCCGCTCGCTGAGCTGGGGCCACTCCACGGGCACGTAGAGGCCGCCGTCGCGCGCGAGGCCCGCCAGCAATACGTCCTCGAATTCAAGCTCCGGGGACTGTCCCCTTGTGCTGACGTATTTCACCATAATCTCCAGGATGGCCAGCCCTCAAGGCCGGTCGGGCGTACCCTAGCCGCCCCGGCGGGCGGAGGCAAACAGACGATTCGGGTGGAATGGAATGCCCCTCAAAGCGGCTCACCCGTTGAGGTAGCGACCCTCGATATGGCGCCGGAAGGCCGCCGTTCCAAGGGGGCCGCCGGTCGCCGAGACGATGATTTCGTCCGGCGTCAGGCTCGAGCCGAGGCTATGGACGTTCGTCCTAACCCATTGAATAAGACCGGAAAAATTGCCCTTCCCGAGAGAATCCTCAAGCCCCGGCACGGTGGCCTTGGCGGCGGCGAAGAGCTGGGCTGCGGCCAAAGCGCCCAGAGTATAAGTGGGGAAATAACCGAAGCTGCCGGAGGGCCAGTGGATGTCCTGCATGCAGCCCGAGGCATCGTCCGGCGGCCGGATGCCGAGGAGCTTCTCCATCCCCTCGTTCTAGGCGGCGGGAAGCTCGGCGGCGGTGAGATCGCCGGCAATCATCGCCCGTTCGAGGCGGTAACGCAGGATGACATGCAGCGGATAGGTCACCTCGTCGGCCTGCACGCGAATGAGGCTCGGACCGACCTTGCGGTAATGGCGCAGCAGATTGTCGGGCGACCATGCCGGTCCCTCGCCGCCGAACGCACCCTTCAGACGCGGCGCGAGCCAGGCGATGAACGGAGCCGCGCGTCCCGCCTGCATCTCGAAAAGCAGCGACTGGCTCTCATGGATCGTCATGCCGCGAGCGCGCCCGACCGGCTGCAGGCGCCACTCTTCGGGCAGCCCTCGCTCGTAAAGCGAATGCCCGGTCTCATGGATGACAGCCATCAGGCTTTCGGTGAAGTCCGCCTCGTCGTAGCGCGTCGTGATCCGGCTGTCGTCCGGCACGCCGCCGGTGAAGGGATGGTGGCTGACATCGAGCCGCCCATGACGAAAGTCAAAGCCAAGCACGCCCATGATTTCGCGACCGAGCTTCTCCTGAAGATCGATCCGAAATGGACCTTCGATGGGAAGCCGCGCCGGACCAGCCTTCTGCACCTCCATCACCTGCTGGAGGAGCGACGGCAGGAACCCTTCGAGCTCGGCGAAAAGCCCGTCGATCTCGGCCGCCCTGCGGTTCGGATCGTAGCCGTCGAGCAGCGCATCATAGGCATCGAGCCCGAGCGCCTCGCCCTTGGCCTCGCCTTGTTCGCGGGTCAGCGCGAGGAGCTTCTCAAGCGACGGCGCCAACGAGGCGTAGTCATTGGCCGCGCGGGCGCTGCGCCAGAGCATTTCCGTTTCGGAGCGCTGGCGGGCGAGCTTTTCGACGAGATCCGAGGGCGTCGCATTGGCATGCGCGAGGATGCGCCGCATCTCGGCGAGATTGGCGCGATCCCAGTCCGGTAATGCCGACGCCGTTTCCTCGGCGCTTGCGACGAGTTCCGCCATCTGCGGCGCGGTCAGCATGTCGTGCCCGACGATCGCGAGCGCTGCGAGCTGCTCGGCCCGCGCCCCGGCGCCCCCCTCCGGCATCATCGTCGCGCGGTCCCAGTGCAGAACCGCCTGCGCGCCCTGCAGCGCCGCGAGGCGATGGAAACGCGATTTCAGGCTCTCATAGGCCGATGTCGAATTGAGTTCAGTCATCGATGGCTGCCGAAGTGGCGGCTGCGGGTGCCGCAAAGGTCAGGAACTTGTGGGCGAAGTAGCTGGTGAAAGTCGGCACGGCGATGGCGATGCCATGCGCGATGCCTTCGCGATAGGAGACGACGCCGAGCGACGGCAGAACCGTGTCGGCGAGAAAGAGGCTGATCGCCCAGACGACCGGAAAGGAAGCCAGATTGACGATCACGAAATAGGTGACTTGCTGCTCCACCGGCTTCCCGGCATCGGGAAACACGAAGACGCGGTTCAGCGCGAAGGCCGTCGCCATGCCGATGCCATAGGCGATGATGACGGCGGTGGAAAAACTGAAGTGCTCGCTCAGAAAGATGCGGGCCAGCCACTGCGTAGCCGCCGCCGTCGCACCGACGCCCAGAAAACGCAGGAATTGCGGCGTCAGCAAATGGCCCTTGAGCCAAGACAACAGCTTCATGACAGTCCCGACAAATGCAACCGCTCAACTTTCGGGCCGCCCGACACGCCCTTGCGACCGATGATAGAAAAAGTAGACGGCAATCAGGCCGAGCGCGAGCCCGAACCAGGTCAGCGCATACTGAAAATGTTCATTCCGGATATCGACCCGTGTACGCCCGCCTTGCGGCCAGCCGCCGGAATTGGGCGTCGCATCCGCCTCGACGTAAAAGGGCGCCACCGGGCCGAGCCCTGTCGCCGCGCCCATCGCCTTCGGATCGCGGGTGAACCAGAGATTGTGCTGCGGCTCGTCGGCGGCGGTGAAGCTGCTACGTCCCTGCGGCGCGCGCGCGACGCCCGTCAGCGTCACCTCGCCCTCGATATTGCCCGCCTTGCGCCGCGCCGGGTCTTTCAGTTCCTCCGGCACGAAACCGCGGTCGACCAGCACGATGCCGCCGCCATCCGCCAGCACGAAGGGCGTGATGACGTCGTAGCCGATGGCGCCCTGGTCGCCCTGCGCGAAATAATAGAGTTCCTTGTCGTTCAGGAAGCGGCCGGCAAGCCGGAAGTGACGATATTCGAGCGCCTTCGGATCGAGGCTCGCCCATTCCGCTTGTGGCGGCGGCGGCGTGGCGGGGGCCGCCATGCGCGCGTCGATCCGGGCAATGAGGTCGAGCTTCCAGTGCAGCCGCTCGATCTGCCACACGCCGAGACCGATCAGGATCGCCAGCGCGATCGCGGTCGCGACGGTCGGCCAGAGCAGAGGGCGGAACCAGCGATTGACCATCAGATGTCGAGCCTGCCCTCGCGGGCCTTGTGCTTGTATTGCTGCGCGACGAGCCAGCCCTTCAGCGGGCGCAGAAGGCCGACCGTGAGAAAGAGCGTCAGCGGAATCCACAAGACCGCATGGACCCAATAGGGCGGCTGGTAGGTGAATTCGACATAGAGCGCGAGGCCGACCACGATGAAACCCGCAATCATCATGATGAAGACCGCCGGCCCGTCGCCTGCATCGGCGAAGGAATAATCGAGCCCGCATTTTTCGCATTGGGGCGGGATGGTCAGAAAACCCTTGAAGAGCTTTCCCTCGCCGCAGCGCGGACAGCGATTGGCAAGACCAACCTTCAGCGAGGATTGCGGCGGATAATAGCGGTCGTCCATGTGATCCTCTTCCGAAAGACAAAAGGCGGCCCCGCTTCGAACGGAGCCGCCCCGATTTTGTCGTGCCTCGCGCCTGTCAGGCGGCGGGAACTACGCCATGCGACGCCCACACATAGATGCAGGCGAAGAGGAAGAGCCACACCACGTCGACGAAGTGCCAGTACCAGGCGGCGGCTTCGAAGCCGAAATGCTGCTTCTCCGTGAACTGCCCGTTGAGCGCGCGGCCGAGGCAGACGGCAAGGAAGATGGTGCCGACGATCACATGGAAACCGTGAAAGCCGGTCGCCATGAAGAAGGTCGCGCCATAGATGTTGCCGGCGAAGGAAAACTCCGCGTGGTGATACTCGAAGGCCTGCAGCGACGTGAAGATGAGGCCGAGGATCACGGTGAGCGTGAGACCCTGGATGAGACCCTTGCGGTCGCCATGCTGGAGCGCGTGATGCGCCCAGGTGACCGTCGTGCCCGAGGTGAGCAGGATCAGCGTGTTCAGCAGCGGAATGTGCCAGGGATCGAAAACCTCGATGCCCTGGGGCGGCCAATGCCCGCCGGTGAAGGCGGCACGCGCGGCCTGCTTGGCCTCGCCCGAAAAGAGGCTCGCATCGAAGAAGGCCCAGAACCAGGCGACGAAGAACATCACTTCGGATGCGATGAAGAGCAGCATGCCGTAGCGCAGGTGAAGCTGCACGACCGGCGTGTGGTCGCCGCGATTGGCCTCGCGCACGACGTCGCTCCACCAGCCGATCATCGTGTAGATGACGATGGCGAAGCCGGGCGCGACGTACCAGAGCGGGTCGCCGTGGAAATAAAGCACCGCGCCGACGGCAAGGACGAAGGCGCCGACCGCGCCGACGAAAGGCCACGGGCTCGGATCTACGAGATGGTAATCGTGATGTTTGGCGTGAGCGTCAGCCATGTCCCCTGTTCTCCACTTCCCGTCCGGCGAGGGATCGCCGAAATTCCTTATCCAACCTGTTCGACACTGCCCGCGTCGCCGACGACCGGCCGCTGCGCGACATTGCCGCCGAGCTTCGCGATGGTGACGATGAAAAACAACGTCACCAATGCGCCGAGCACCCAAGCCAGCGCCAGATTGCGCTGGCGGCGGCGCTTCAACTGTTCCTCGGTCCACTGCAGCGGCACCTGCGGCGCGCCGTGGTCCTTGTCGTCACTCATACTAGTCCCTTCACGAGGTTCAGGGCCGCGGAGGCGGAAAGGCCGAGGCCGGGCTTTGCAAGTCCGAAGCCCTGCTCCACGAGAAGCACGCTGAACACCAGGAAGAGGTAAAGGATCGAATAGGCAAAGAGCTGCTTGGCGGCCTTGTCCTGTGCCGCCTTGGCTTCGGCCGAGTCAGCGCGCGAGCGGAACACGCGGTAGGCGAAAACAAGGAAGCCCGCGCCGAGAAGCGCCGTCGCAACCGTGTAGATCGCGCCGGCAAAACCGAGGAAGCCCGGCGCCAGCGTCACCGGCACGAGCAGCACCGAATAGATCATGATCTGGCGGCGCGTTTCGGCCTCGCCCGCGACCACGGGCAGCATCGGCACGCCGGCATCCTCGTAGTCCTTGGAGCGGAAGAG